>NZ_LXUJ01000011.1:0-540390 GCF_013072675.1 Acinetobacter sp. Ac_3412
AGGTTGGGGTGTTTTTTATTGCGTGAAGGAAATAAGTAGAAGAAATCGGCTAAAATCGGTTAAATCACTCTCAAAATTAACAATATAATGAAAATTTCTTTGCTCGTAGATCACCCAGAAGCGATTGGAAAAATTGCAAAGTGGTACTATAACGAATGGGCTTATCTCTCTTTACAGATTACCGAAGAAATGATGCATCAAAAGGTGCTGGAAAAATCAGCTAATCGTGATGTTATTCCTTTAGCAATCGTAGCTCATCATGAAAATGAATTGATCGGTGCCTTAGAACTGAAGCTACGAGAGAATAAAAACTATCCAGAATATGAGCATTGGATCGGTGGGATTTTTGTTGATCCTTTATGGCGAGGGCAAGGTGTTGCCAGCCAAATGATTACGATGGCACAAGAAAAAGCCAGAGAATTAGGCGTAACCATGCTGTATTTACAATGTGAAAGTCATAATATTTCACTATACCAAAGACATGGTTTTAAAGTGCTACATCAAGCCAATCACCATACGGTAGAAGCAACTATTATGAGATATCAACAATAAGAATTGCGAAGTTATGACTTTGTTTGGAGATACGATGGAACAAAAGTTATTTCAAGCTGCGAAAGTTTTTATGGAGAGCCGTTATCCTAAAGGCTGGGGTGGTGTTGCTGCACTCGCCACTGAGAGTGGCAAAATTTTGATTAGTGTTGCGCCTGAAACACGAAATGATGCTTTATCACTTTGTATGGAAGTCGGGGCATGCTTGGAGGCACATAAAATCAATGAAAAAATTACACATTCCCTCTGTATATGTAGAGCGTCGGAACATTCAAATATTCTAATTTTAACACCTTGTGGAATCTGCCAAGAGCGTCTTTCCTATTGGGGAGGAGATGTTCTAGTGGCAGTGAGTACAGCTGAGAACAAATTATTATTTAAATCCTTAAGAGAATTGATGCCCTACCATTGGTCGATGGTGAATGGAGTACAGCTTTGATGCGGTATAAGCAAAAGTTGTCCGTATTTAAAGAATTAGGATAGTAAGTATATGCTGAGTTATCGTCTTCTCTGCTCTGATAGTGAAACTGATATAGCCAGTATTCAAGCTGTATTTGAGGCTAGTCCAAATTATTTTAAACTTATTCAAGGATATAGTGCAGAGAAAAATGCTGCTCGAAACGATCTAAAAGCTGTACCGAGTGGACATCCATTTACTGCAAAGTTTTTTTACGCGATTTATCATAAAGAACAGATAATTGGTTGTATTGATCTTCTGCGAGGTTATCCCGAGTCATCAATAGTATTTATTGGACTGCTATTATTTATAGAGTCTCATCAATGTTTAGGCTATGGCCCGCAAGCAGTCCATTTTATTTCGGGTCTTGCGAATACTTGGGGATGTGATCGGTTGAGAATTGCAGTGGTTCAATCAAATGAACCTGCATTTGCATTTTGGTCAAAGGAAGGTTTTGTAGAACTTTATCGTAAAGAACTCAGTGAATATGTTGCTCCCGTCATTGTTATGGAGAAACTGCTAACTTTTAAATGAGAGGAACTAAATGAAACTCAACTCTTTTTCACCACTGCCTGAAGATGATGCAGAATTACATCTTCCTGAGCTGGTGTATTGGGCATCCCTTGGTGATTTGGAACAAGTAGAGCAACTATTGGCCGAGGGGATAGATCCAAACCAAACCGATGATGACGGTTATAGTGCATTACAGGCTGCTGCAGAGAACGATTATTTGGCGGTGGTGAAGCTACTCGTGAGTAAGGGTGCAAATGTGGCGTATAAAAGCGAATATACGGCCCTACAGCTTGCTGAAATGGCAGAGCATAGCGAAGTGGTTGCGTATCTTAAAAGTCTTTAAATCACCTATAAACATGATAGATAAAAAGAAGCCCCATCATCCTGACGGGGCTTCTTCATATTCAGTTTATGTCGTTGATATCCTATTAACGACCACGTCCTGTGCGTTTTATTATTCTCAATGAGACTTCCTGTCTCTCTATGATTTATATGATAGGCGAAGAGTTTGTATTGGGGTATTCGCCAATCACTGCGATTGTTGTAGGTTTTGGCTTACATTAAGGAGGAGAGCTTAGTGATTGGATATAAAAAACGGAATCTAAAGATTCCGTTTCTCACTTTATTACGATTTAGAAATGGATATCTAAGCCGATATAAGGACCTTTAAAGTTAAATTTAAGGTCATTTTTTTCGTAATCATCTAGTTTGACATCGAGGATACGATAGCCTGCTTTTAAGCCAACATCGACCAAGAGATTATCAATAAAGTTGTATTGTAGTTCGGCTTGGGCATCGGTGATTTTAGCGTCGTTAAAGTTGCTATATAGCAATTCAGCTTTAGCGCTTAAGCCTGTGAAAGGTAGTTTTACCCCAGCTGATCCATAAATGACAGGAACCGTTTTATCGATATCAGTTTTGCTTAGGCCTAGTGTTTTTACATCACCGTTCAGGTTAGTGGCACCTAGACCAACATCTGCATTTACGATGGTGTCTAAGATTTCATAATACAAAATGAAGTCGGTATGATCGATATTCAGATCATAAACAGGCTGACCTGCAACTTCATTTTCAGTTTGTGATTTTAAATTTACATAGCGAATTTTTGCATTTGGAATCAGTGGAATCGGGTGTTCAAATGCAAGCGAGACTTGTGCAGAACCTTTACGATCAAGGTCTTGATCTGGTGCAGAAGTTTGCGCAGCCATATTGGCTTCACCATTGTAATTCCAATAGCTAAGATCGCCTTTTACACCAATCATATCCGCTTGCGCCAGACCACAAAAGCTTGTCCCTAAAGCAAGCATTGATATTTTTAATATTTTCATTGCATTGTCCTAATCAGTATCAAAAACCGTAATGAATTGTTGTGAATTCATCAGCGAATGGGCGAATCATATAGTGATCTTGGAAAATATGCAGTAGTCTAATTTTAAATTTTTATAACGGGATCAAGAATAATGACAGATACAACAAGCGTGCGGGATTATCCACTGTATGTCGCGGGAAAAGCGGTAAGCACGGGGCAATGGCTTGAAGTACATGATAAGTATCGAAATACCGTCTATGCTCGTGTTGCTCTGGCCGATGCCAAAGTACTTGAAAAAGCCATTTCTGCTTCAGTAAAAGCAGAACAGGAAATGGCAGCATTAAAGCCCTTTCAAAAACAACAGATCTTATTGCATTGTGTAAAGCGCTTTAATGAACTGCGTGAAGAATTGACTGAAATCCTGATTGCCGAAGGGGGCAAGCCGCGAGGTGCAGCAAGTGCAGAAGTTGAACGTCTGATTAATACCTTCCAATTGGCAGCAGATGCAGTGACGCAGCTGGACGATGGCCGCATGTTGCCCTTGGCGGTGACACCTGCAGCAGCCCGTTTTCGAGGTATGGTTAAACATGTGCCAATTGGTGCGATTTCCTTAATCAGTCCGTTTAATTTCCCTCTGAATCTGGTGGCACATAAGATTGCGCCTGCGATTGCAGCAGGCTGTCCTTTTGTTTTAAAACCTGCCAGTTTGACTCCAATCAGTGCATTAATGATCGCCAAGGTATTAGCTGAAACAGATCTACCGAAAGGTTCATGGTCGATCTTGCCGTGTGACCGTCAAGCAGCAGATATTTTGGTGACCGATGATCGCTTTAAATTACTCAGCTTTACAGGTTCAGATCAAGTCGGTTGGGATATGAAAGCACGTGCAGGTCGCAAGAAAGTCACCTTAGAACTAGGCGGTAATGCTGCGGTTCTGATCGATGCAGATACCGTGATTGATGAGGCACTTATAGATCGTTTGATTAGTGCCGCTTACGGGCATGCGGGGCAGGTCTGTATCAGTGTGCAGCGGATTTTAGTTCATGCTGATATTTATGCAGAAGTGAAAAAGAAACTGGTCGCAAAATTGAAAAAAATCAAAGTGGATGATCCTGGTTTAGCAACGACATTGGTTGGGCCAATGATTAAGGAAGCTGAGGCTGTTCGCCTAAAAAAATGGCTGGATAAAGCCGAGAAAAAAGGAGCAAAAATACTCACAGGAGGAAGTTTACAAGGCATGTTGTTTGAACCTGCTTTGCTGGAAAATGTAGATGCCAAGCTGGAAATCTATAAAGATGAAGCCTTTGGTCCTGTGGCGATCCTCGAAAAATTTAAGGATTTTGAGCAGGGTATTGCCACCATTAATCAAAGTCGTTTTGGTTTACAGGCGGGTGTATATACGCAGAATCTGAATAAGATGCTGTATGCATGGGATCATTTACATGTCGGAGGTGTGATTATTAACGATGTCCCAACTTTCCGTGTCGATAATATGCCTTATGGCGGCGTGAAGGATTCTGGCCTTGGTCGGGAAGGGATTCATTCTGCAATTCGGGATATGCAAGAGGAAAGGTTATTAGCCATCAAACAATAAAAAAGATTGTGGCCCAAGCGGAGTTTTAGCTTCGCTTGATTGTTTTATGTACTTGATTTTTATAAGTTGACTGCAAGGTCAAAATTACAGTCTGTTGAAAAATAATCAGTTGTTTAAAAAAGATGACTTTTTCTTTCAGAATTTACAGTAAAAAGAAATAAAAACAGGTATTGTTCGGCTATTAAAAGCAGAAAAACAAAGCCCAATCTTTAAGGAAGATGGTTTGGTTTTTGCTTTGTTTGTCCATGTAAACGGAGACCCACAAGGTTGAAATTTCATGCAAGCAAAACAAGATTTTTTATGGCACTTTTCATGTCTGTTGGATAATAAAAACCTAACACAGCATGGAATAGCCAGCAGGACAACTTAGGTGTTTTATGGCAGATTCTCGTGAAAACTGGACATCACGATCTGGTTTTATTATTGCAGCTGTTGGTTCAGCTGTAGGTTTAGGTAACATTTGGCGTTTCCCTTATGTTGCTTATGAAAATGGCGGCGGGGCGTTTCTTATCCCTTATTTACTGGCGTTGATTACCGCTGGTTTACCTCTTTTATTCTTGGATTATGCAACAGGTCATCGTGCGCGTAATTCACCACCAAAAGCATATCGTGCGCTATTTAAAGGCGGTGAGACACTCGGTTGGTGGCAAGTCTGTGTCTGTATCATCATTGGTTTGTACTATGCCAGCGTACTGACTTGGGCAGGTAGTTATGTCTACTTCTCAATTGGTCAGGCGTGGGGCAGTGACCCAGAAAGCTTCTTCTTCAATACGTATTTGCAGACCTCGAAAGCAACTGGCTTCGATCTACAATTTGTGAGTCATTTGTTCTGGCCAATCGTTGGTATTTGGGCACTGACTTTAATCATTTTGTATGGCGGTGTGAAGAAGGGTGTTGAATTATCGAATAAGATTTTCATGCCGTTGTTATTCGTCTTGTTTACGGTTCTTGTGATTCAGTCATTACGTTTACCTGGTGCGGTAGAAGGCTTAAATGCATTCTTTACTCCGAACTGGTCAGCGATGATGAATTATAAAGTTTGGTTAGCTGCCTATGGTCATACTTTCTTCTCGTTGTCTGTTGGCTTCGGGATCATGGTGACCTATGCCTCTTACTTAAAACCTAAAACTAACTTAACTGGTTCAGGCTTGATCGTTGGTTTTGCCAATGCATCAACAGAGATTTTGGCGGGTATTGGTATTTTTGCGGCATTGGGCTTTATGGCACATGCGGCAGGTAAAGAAGTACACGATGTTGTGAGTGGTGGTATTGGTCTAGCATTCATCGCATTCCCTAAAATCATTTCAAGTTTAGGGGCGGGTGCAGATTTATTTGGTTTCTTATTCTTCTCTTCGCTATTTGTTGCGGGTATCTCTTCCATGGTCAGTATTTTGGAAGTGCCAATCGCGGCAATGCAGGACAAGTTGAAATGGGGCCGTACCAAAGCTGTAACCATTATTGGTGGTGGTAGTGCACTTGTTTCAGTGATCTTATTCTCAAGTGTAAATGCGATTAAACTGGTGGATATCGTCGATCACTTCATCAATAACATCGGTATTATTGGTGGTGCATTGATCTCGATCATTAGTATTGCTTGGTTTAAACGTTCTGCCTTGCGTGAACTACGTGATCATGTGAATCGTATTTCGACGATTCAATTGGGCAAAGGTTGGGATTTCACTTTAACGGTGATCACATCGTTGATTTTATTAACCACCTTAAGCATGACCGTATTTAACTTGGTGAAAAACGGTTACGATAGTTATAGCATGAGCTTACAAGGCATTTTTGGATGGGGCAGCGTGATTTTCTGTGCTGTCGTTGCAATTGTACTCAGCCGAATCAAAGATCGCTAGGAGAACAAATATGAATACTTCAGCAATCGTAATGATGGTGATTTCAATGGTGTTTTTATGGGGTGGTTTAGCATTGTCTATTCTGCACTTATCCAAAAACCCAGAAGAACTCGATGAGGTTCTGGAAGAAGTCAAAGATCAGCATACGCTTTAAAAATAGATTTAAAAAAAGCAGGCCTAAAGCCTGCTTTTTTTATTATGCCAATTTTTTAATCAGGCAATAATAGAAACCATCACCAGCATGTGCAGAAGGGAACAGCTGACGACCATGGGTCTGTTCAAGGCCCCAATCGGCTTCGATTTTAATTTCTTCTGCATCCGCATGCTCTGCAAAGAATGCCGCCATTTGCTGCTCATTTTCAGCTTTTAGAATCGAGCAAGTGATATATAGCAAAGTGCCGTCGACTTTAAGCTGTTGCCACATCTGCTGCAAAATCTGTTGTTGTAACGCAACGGTTTGCGCGATATCGGTCGACTGTCTAAGCAGACGAATATCGGGGTGGCGACGAATCACACCGGTTGCAGAACAAGGCGCATCCAGCACGATACAATCGACGGGTTCTGGTGCCTGCCAAGTCGTTGCATCAGCGGTAATAATCTCAACAATGTTCTGATCTAGAGCAAGACGTTCTAAATTTTCAGAAACACGCAGTAAACGTTTGGCATCATGATCAAGCGCAATCAATTTTTTAGGGTTAAAGCGCTCAAGAATATGCGCAGTTTTACCCCCCGGTGCAGCACAGGCATCGACAACAACTTGGTCATCTAAGTTTGGTAAAAGCGTCGCACACAATTGTGCATGTTCATCTTGAACAGAAAAACCGCCTTCTTCGAAACCGGGTAAATGGGTAATATTGCCCGTTTGTTCCAGAACAATACCCACATCTGAAAGCGTGCAAGGACGAGCGTCAATCTGTTCTTCGTCCAAAATTTCTAGATATTCGTCGCGACTGACTTGGCGTTCATTAATACGCAGGGTCAGTGGCGCGACTTGTTTTAAGGCTTGGCATAGCGGCTCTACTTGCTCAGGCCAATCTTTTTTGAGTCGTTTGAATAACCAGCTTGGTAAACCATGGGTATTATTCAACGCGGTTTGAAACTCATCTGTTTCACGTGAAACACGACGCAGAATCGCATTGACCAAACCACTCATTGGCTCGAAACCGAGTTGCTTAGCCGCATTTACAGTTTCTGAAATCGCAGCATGTACTGGAATACGCGTACATAAAATTTGATATAAACCCAGATATAAACAACTTTCTAGTGCTTCATTGTCTAATGGTTTTGTGAGCAAGGGTAAGGTAATGGCTTTTAACGAATACCATTGGCGTAAACAACCTAAAGTAAGCTCGTGATATAAACCACGGTCACGTTCAGAAACGATATTGATATGTTGATTCAAAACAGAAGACAAAGATTGCCCATTTTGAACCGCCAAAAGTGTTTTGATCACCTGCGCACGCAGATTCAAATTTTTTGCAGATGATTGATTCGATTGGTTCATGGGAGAATTTGTCCAAGATGTAATTTTTGAGTTTGGGCAATTTGAACTGGATTGAGGGCTTTAGCACCTGGCCATTGCAAACTGGTTAAGCACACTGCGCTATTGTCGCCACAGGCAACATGCACGCCTTGTTTATCGATCGCAAGGATTTCACCGACTTGTGCATCGGCTTTGCTGAGCTGCGAAAGTGTAGAACCCCAAACACGTAAGGCATTGTTTTCATCGAGCTGAATAAAAGCGACTGGCCAAGGATTGAAGGCACGGATATTACGGTCGATTTGCACTGCGCTTTGCTTCCAGTCAATACGCGCTTCTGCTTTGACTAACTTATGCGCATAGACTGTCAGTGCCTCATCTTGCACTTCACGTTTTTCAATAAAATCCTGCAAGCTTTGTTCTGATTCAAGCACGGTACAAATCGCTTCAGCACCTTGAACAGCCAATTTGTCATGCAAGCTGGCGGTGGTATCTTCCGCAGTAATTGGGCAATAGGTTTTATACATCATATCGCCAGTATCTAAGCCAGCTGCCATTTGCATGATGGTAATCCCTGTTTCAGTATCCCCTGTGGCAATGGCACGTTGAATCGGGGCAGCACCACGCCAGCGGGGTAGCAATGAACCATGAATATTTAAACAACCGTATTTCGGGGTATCCAAAACCGCTTGCGGTAAAATCAAACCGTAGGCTGCGACCACCATCACATCTGCGCCAAGTGCAGCAAGCTCTTGTCGGGCTGCTAAGCCTTCTTCTGTAGACGCTTTAAAATTCAAAGGTTGATAAACAGCTAAACCGTGCTCAAGTGCTAATTGTTTAACAGGAGAAGGTGTTAATTTTTGCCCGCGTCCTGATTTACGGTCAGGTTGGGTATAAACCGCAATGATCTGGTGGGATGTTTTTAATAATGCCGCCAATGCGGTTGCCGCAAATTCAGGCGTACCAGCAAAAATGATTTTCACAAATGGAATCCAAATAAAACTTATCTCAAATTATAAGCGAAAAAGCCACGAGCCCCTAATTCACGGACTGAATTGCTTTTGTGCAAAAAAGATAGGCCTGTTGGTCATCTGTTAAACGATAACTTGTAGTATGATGCAAAGAGCTCAGTATCATTTCGCCAGAGAGAAAGTCTTATTTTTCTCGAGCACACACTTGTTGGGAATACAAAATGCCTGATTATCGTTCGAAAACATCAACACATGGAAGAAATATGGCGGGCGCGCGTGGTTTATGGCGTGCGACTGGTATGAAAGATGAAGATTTTGGCAAGCCAATTATTGCGGTGGTCAACTCATTTACCCAGTTTGTTCCCGGTCACGTGCATCTTAAAGATTTAGGTCAACTTGTTGCGAGAGAAATTGAAGCTTCTGGTGGTGTGGCAAAAGAATTTAATACCATTGCTGTCGATGACGGCATTGCCATGGGCCATGACGGGATGCTGTATTCACTGCCATCACGTGATTTGATTGCCGATTCTGTGGAATACATGGTCAATGCCCATTGTGCCGATGCCATGGTGTGTATCTCGAACTGTGACAAGATCACACCGGGAATGCTGATGGCTGCGATGCGCTTGAACATCCCAGTGGTGTTCGTGTCTGGTGGTCCAATGGAAGCGGGTAAAGTCAAATTCCGCGGTGATGAAAAGGCGATTGACCTGGTTGATGCCATGGTGGTTGCAGCAGACGAAAGCTATACCGATGAAGAAGTTGCGGCATTTGAACGCTCGGCATGTCCGACGTGTGGTTCATGTTCAGGGATGTTCACGGCTAACTCAATGAACTGCTTAACCGAAGCTTTAGGTTTGTCTCTACCGGGTAATGGTTCGATCGTTGCGACGCATGCCAACCGTGAAAAATTGTTCTTAAGAGCAGGTCGTTTAGTGGTTGAACTGGCGAAACGTTATTATGAACAGAATGATGACAGCATTTTGCCACGCTCAATCGCAACCAAAGCCGCATTTGAAAATGCCATGACCTTGGATATCGCAATGGGTGGTTCAACCAATACCGTATTGCATTTGCTTGCGGCTGCACATGAAGCAGAAGTTGATTTCACAATGGATGATATCGACCGACTGTCTCGTCAAGTACCGGTATTGTCAAAAGTTGCACCTGCAAAACAAGACGTACATATGGAAGATGTGCACCGTGCCGGTGGCATCATGGCGATCTTGGGCGAACTGGATCGTGCGAATTTACTGAATACCTCTTGCCCAACTGTGCATGAGCCTACGCTGAAAGATGCATTAGACAAGTGGGATATTATCCGTACTGAAGATGCGGACGTTTATGAATTCTATCGTTCGTCTCCGGGTGGTATTCCAACGCAAGTGGCATTCTCGCAAAACCGTTATTATTCAACTTTAGATGGCGACCGTGAGAAAGGCGTAATTCGTAATGCTGAACATGCGTTCTCTCAAGATGGTGGTTTAGCCGTTCTTTACGGCAACATCGCTCTAGATGGCTGTATCGTAAAAACAGCGGGTGTGGATGAGTCGATTCTTAAATTTACCGGTACAGCACGCGTTTTTGAAAGCCAAGATGCAGCGGTTGAAGCGATTTTGGATCATAAAATCGTTGCGGGCGATATCGTAGTGATTCGTTACGAAGGACCACGTGGTGGACCAGGGATGCAGGAAATGTTGTATCCAACCAGTTACTTGAAGTCGAAAGGTTTAGGTAAAGACTGTGCCTTGATTACCGATGGTCGTTTCTCGGGCGGATCATCTGGTTTGTCGATTGGTCACGTGTCTCCTGAAGCAGCAGAAGGTGGTGCCATTGGTCTGGTTGAAGATGGTGATACCATTCAAATCGATATCCCGAATCGTACCATTCATCTTGATATCGACGATGCAACCATGGCGCATCGCCGTACCGTGCAAGAAGCCAAAGGTTGGCATCCAGCAGAAGAACGTAAACGTAAAGTGTCTAAGTCATTGAAGATTTACGCAATGCATTCGACCAGCGCAGCCAAAGGCGCAGTACGAGTTTTGTAATCCCGTTTAGTCCCTCTTTCAATTAAGGGGGACTTTTTTGTTATTTTATAAGATACTGAACAGACTTATTGACTCACTTGTTCCAACCCAAGTTTGAGTATATCGATTCCTATTTCACTTTATGACCATTAGAGGCTATCGACATGTCTTTGTTACGTCGTTGGTTTGATCCCCTCCGATCGAGTTGGTTCTATCAGAAACCTTCACGTCAGGCGGTGTTACCCACGGAACAGGGTTTAAGCATTTACCTGCGTCTAGACGATGTTTATAGCTATCTTGCGGTACAACAACTGGATCAGCTCAATGAAATCCTGAGTGATGAGTTGAAACCTCTAAAAGTGATTATTTCAAGGCAGGACGCAGAGCCTCCGAATGGCATGTCCATGCAGGAATGGCTCAGTTACTGTTTAAATGATGCCAAGATTCTTGCCAAGCAACATCGTTTTGGCTTTGATGACACCCCAGAAATCCCCAGCGCAGAAGCATTACAACAAGCTGAAACCATTCTTCGAAACACCCCCTTACGTGAACAGAACTTCTTACATTTACTGGAAGATGTGTTCCATATGCTGTGGCAACAACAATACGGCAAATTACGTACCCTGTATGCCATGGCCAGTCGGCACCAAAGCCCTCAAGATTATCCTGAATGCATTTTTAAAGATGTGCCCGTTGCCGCCAGCTATTTCGAATTTGGTGAGCGGAAATATCAAGCGGTCGATGATTTATTGCGTTTAACCCGCCGTCTAAAACAGCAAAAATTGCTGACGGGAAATCCTATTTTTCTGATCAATCATATCGAATGGCGCGAGCATTTGATTAATGATGGTGAGGCGCTCAATGAAGTGCAGGCCATGCATCCCGAGCTAGATTTATATATCGCGCTTGAAGATCCAATGAGCTGGTTATTATTGGCCTATATCAAAGAAGAACTGGCCAATTATTATAATATCCAGTTGAAGGTTTATCCCTTGAGTTATCACGGGCGAGACTGGTTTGACTGGAGCTTGGCGACTCGTGTTTCCAAGCGCACCCAAGTGGCATTTACCCCATTCTGCCGTCCAACCAAGGAAGCGACGTATGAAATGGCACGACTGTTTTATAGTGTGCCTGAAGAACAGCAGGTGGATTGTATCCATCAGATTTTTGAAGGGGTATGGACGCGTGGTAAAGACTTGTCGTTTAAGGCCCATTTTCAGCGCATGCAAAAGCGTTTAGAGATTGGACAAATCACTGAGCAAGATGTGGAGGCATTACTGAAACAGAATGATGAACTGTGTCAGCAAAAGCATCAGCCAGATTTTCCTGTACTGGAATTACGTATAGATGGACAGAGCTATGTTTTTAATAGTCTGTATCGGGTCTGGATGATTGAAAGCATTATCAGCAATGTGTTGGAAGATAAATATAGAACCGCCTCAAGCTCTGCCTGAGGCCCGCTCCCAAAAATAAGAATAGGGCAAACTTGGCTTTTTTCGTAGCATAACTCCGATGCAAGATCGGAGATTCGGGCGTGACTTTTTTAGCAATTATTGTGATGGTATTTGTCTTTGCGGGCATGATTAAAGGCATGATCGGCTTAGGTTTACCTGCGGTCTCCATGGGACTGCTCACGATTGCCATGAGTCCATTTCAGGCTGCTTCACTGCTGATTGTTCCGTCCATGATCACCAATATCTGGCAACTGTTTGCTGAGGGTCGGGTTTGGACCTTTGTGCGCCGCTTCTGGTCTTTGTTGCTTGGAATTGTGGTTGGATCAGTCTGGAGTTTTTTACCCACTTTAAGCCAAAGCCATGGCCAAAGCAGTGAAATTCTATTGGGTACGATGCTGATACTGTACGGGCTTTATGGTTTATGCGTTAAGAATTTGCCTCACTTGGGCAAATATGAGCGTTGGCTCTCACCTGTGGTCGGTTATATCGGTGGGGCGGTGACCGTAGCAACAGGTGTAGTGATTATTCCCGTAGTGCCTTATTTACAGTCTTTGCATTTAAAACGGGATGAGCTGGTTCAGGCTTTGGGCTTAACCTTTACCGTGTCCACCATTTGCCTCGCCGTATTTTTACAGCATAACCCGATGGCAGGCATCGCTCTGGATTATCGCCTATCCATCGTAGCTTTGATTGCGGCTTTAATGGGTATGTGGTTGGGTAAAAAAATCCGCTATCAATTGAATGAGCAGCGCTTCCGCCGCCTATTTTTTATGGGGTTGGTCGCATTAGGTGCGTATATGCTATCGCATTAATTTGGGGCTGAACTAAGGTCGATGTTGCAATAAAAAATCCGCAAACTGTTGATAAGTCTCGGGCAGTTGACTGAAATCCTGTGTTGCCAACAGCAGTTTCCGATTGGCCCATGCACCGAGTAGTTGTACGGTGTGGAAATCATAGTCGGGTTCTAAACGCTGTGCAGCACGGGCAGGCATAATCGCGATGCCAACACCTTTTGCCACCACTTCAGCAATCGCAGCGAAATTAGGCAAACGCAAACGGTATTGGATATTAAAACCGAGCAACTTGGCTTGGGTTTCGATGGATT
Organism: Acinetobacter sp. Ac_3412; assembly: GCF_013072675.1. NCBI lineage: Bacteria > Pseudomonadati > Pseudomonadota > Gammaproteobacteria > Moraxellales > Moraxellaceae > Acinetobacter > Acinetobacter sp. Ac_3412. Next base: position 13,319 of record NZ_LXUJ01000011.1, read on the forward strand.
GCTGCAAAGAATGATGCGGCATCAATCCAATAAAACCATAGTTTAGGGCCTCGACCAAATTCAATTGTTTGTGTTGGGCGAGAGCATGTGAGGCTGGGCAAATCAGCACCAAGGGATCACTGGCAAATTCTTGGGTCTGCAATGGGCGAATATCAAAGAAACTGGAAACCAAGCCGAGTTTGGCCATGCCTTTGCCGAGCGCCGCAATAATCTCTGAACTTTCAGCTTCATGCAGATCGATATTGATGTCTGGATGACGCATCAGATATTGCGGTAACAGCGGTGGCAGATATTCACTTTGTGCGGAGGAGTTGCACCACAGGGTTATGGATTCGGGTTGTTGTTGCCGAAAGCGTTGCATCTCTTGTTCAAGTTGGTCTTTTTGTCGGAGCAAACGTCGTGCATGTTCGGCTAAGGCATGACCTGCACTGGTGAGCTCAACACCTGTGGTGTGTCGAATGAATAAAGGCGTATCGAAATATTGTTCAAGTTTTTTGATGCGTTCACTGGCCGCTTGCAAGGAAATTGCAGAACGTTCTGCTCCTTTGGTCAGACTGCCTGTAGTGATGATATGCAGAAATAGCTGTAAATCAAAAAAATCAAAACGCATGATGGCAACGCATTGAAATGCAAAAAATCATCATACTAAACATCACTTAAATAAAGATAGTGGACTTAAGTGCAGCAAAAGCTCTTTTTGGTGAGGGGCGAAACGTTTAAGCCTGATCCAAAGGATGATCTTTAAACAACTGTACCATCCATTCAATAAATACCCGTTGTCGAGGTGAAACCCGTGTTTTTGAGGGGTAAAGCAAAGAAACAGGTAAAGAAGGAACAGCATATTGGGTTAACACAGGGCACAGCTGACCATTTTCGATTTGCTTTAAATGACCATAACGTGGCACTTGAATAATACCAAAGCCTTGTTCTGCCGCAGCAGAGTAGGTCTGCGCCCCATTGACCTGAATTAAGGAAGTTAAGTCATAAAACTCAAGCTGATGATTGATGATGAATTCTAAGGGAAGCGCTTTTTGTCGTGCGCTGGAGTAAAACCCCACCATAAAATGCTGTTTTAAATCACTCAGCGTATTCGGAGTACCATATTTTTTGAGGTATGCAGGGCTCGCGAGAGTGACTTGCGGGATCAGCCCTAAAGGTCTTACCACCAGTTCGTTATTATTTAAATGACCAATCCGAATCACACAGTCGATGCCTTCTTTAATCAGATCAACATAGCGATCACTTTCAGTCAATTGTAATTGAATTTGTGGATATTCTCCGAGAAACTGATGTAGTTTGGGCAGAATAAAATGCGCAGCAAAGATACCGTGAACCTCGACCTTTAAGCTACCTTGCGGTTTGGCATGTAAAAAATCATGATCTGATTCATCAATATAAGCCAGAATATATTTACAGCGTTGATAGTACAGATGGCCTTCGTCGGTCGGATTCACTTGTCGTGTGGTCCGAAACAGTAAGCGGGTATTCAACTGCATTTCCAACTGTTTAATCGCATCTGTCAGGGTCGAGCGTGGTAAGTTCAGGATCTGTGCTGCTTTGGTAAAACTTCGCTGTTCAACCACATGTACGAATGCCGACATTGCATTTAACTTGTCCATAGGCTTGATTCTTTTGTTCGGTCTATCCGTATAAAGAAGCCGAAATTTGATGGATTATCTTGTTCTCACTGAACAGTATCATAGATCGTATTCCGTGATAAGTTGAGTTGGACGAGGTTAAAAATGAATACACCAGCAAATGATAAAAAAGTGATTTTGATTACAGGTGCATCTCGAGGTATTGGTGCTTTTACCGCGGCCTTATTGGCACAGCAAGGCCATCAAATCGTGATTAATTATGCGCGCAATGATTTAGAAGCAAATCAGCTGGTCGAAAAAATTAAAGCTGCGGGTGGGACCGCAAGCGCATTTAAAGCAGATATCAGCCAGTCGCATCAGGTTGAGCAGCTATTTGAATATGTCATTCAACACTATGGGCGAGTGGATATTCTGATTAATAATGCGGGCATCATGTGCTTGCAAAAAATTGAAGCTTTAGATGATGAAACCATTGAAAAGGTTCTAGCAATTAATTTAAAAGGCAGCTTATATAGCATGCGAGAGGCGGCGAAACGACTTGAGCAGGGTGGGAAAATTATCAATCTTTCCAGTAGCGTGATTGGTATGAAGCTGGAAGGGTATGGCATTTATACCGCATCTAAAGCAGCCATCGAAGCTTTGACCGCAATCCTCGCCAAAGAATTAAGAGGAAAAAATATTACGGTTAATGCAATTGCACCTGGGCCAACAGCGACGGAGCTATTTTTTGAGGGCAAGAGCGAGGCATTGATTGCACAGTTGGCCAAAGCAGCCCCTTTAGAGCGTTTAGGCACAGTGGAAGATATTGCTGCGGTGCTTGATTTTGCCGTGAGTGATGCCAGTAACTGGATCAATGCACAGGTGATTAGAGCCAATGGTGGCATTATCTAGTCGAGGCATCTTTCCCAAAATAAAAAAGGCAGCTTACGCTGCCTTCAAGGTTTTAGTTTTTATCTTTTAGACTGAATAACAGGTTCAGGAAAATCGCAGCAAAAGTTGCGGTTCCAATACCACCTAAATTAAAGCTACCAAATAACAATTCAAAGTTGCCTGCACCTAAAATAATAGTGACAGAGGCAATGATCAGATTTTTATTGTTTGAGAAATCGACTTTGTTTTCGATCCAGATTTTTGCACCGGCAATGGTAATCAAACCAAACACCACAATTGAAGCACCTGTCAGAACTGCGGTTGGAATCGTACTAATCACTGCGCCAAACTTTGGAGAAAGACCCAAGAAAATAGCAAACACACCAGCGATCACGAACACGATGGTGGAATACACGCGGGTCACTGCCATTACCCCGATGTTTTCACCATAAGTGGTCATACCTGGTGCACCGACACTGCCCGATAAAGTGGTGGCCAAACCATCGGCAACAAAGGCTTTGCCCAATTGCGGAGTCAGGTTTTCGCCAGTCATTGCACCCACTGCTTTGATGTGTCCCAGATTCTCTGCCACTAAAATCAGTGCGACTGGTGCAATAATCAAAATCGCATTTAAATCAAAAGTTGGATGTGAAAAGCTTGGGATACCAAACCATGGCGCTGCTGCGATTTGGGAGAAATCAATCGGTTTGCCATAGCCTAAAACATTGGTGGCAATGGCATAAAGCGCATAGGCAATCAGTAGGCCAACGAGTAACAATAAACGCTGTAATAGCCCTTTGGTAAAGACTGCAATGATGCCCATACTTAGTACAGTGATGAGCGCCATCCACATCTCAAACGGTTGACCAGCAACCCCTTTAATGGTGACAGGTGCAAGGTTGAGACCAATGATCATCACGATCGCGCCAGTCACAACGGGTGGCATCAGTTTTTCAATCCAGCGTGTACCTGTCAGCATCACCGCAAAACCGATCAAGGCATAAAAAATACCACAGGCGACGATCCCGCCAAGTGCAACCGAAAGGTTAGGATTGGCCCCAGAGCCCGTGATATGTCCTGTTGCCGCAGCAACTACACCGATAAAGGCAAAACTTGAACCTAAATAGCTTGGTACGCGTCCACCAGTGATCAGGAAGAAAATGATGGTACAAATCCCTGACATTAAGATGGCAAGGTTTGGGCTAAAACCCATTAATAAGGGTGCAAGAACCGTTGCACCAAACATTGCAAATGCGTGTTGAACCCCGAGCACCGCACTTTGTAAGGGCGGTAAATATTCATTTGTCGCAACAGGGCGATGATCGATCTTCCCCTGATACGGCTGCCATTTTGGAAACCAACTTGACATAAATTAGACTCATTATGTGATATCAGCGCGTATGATACCCTGTCTTAAAACGAGCTTTCACCTATAAGCCATTGAGAATATTGCCAGAACAGGCATTATGGGTTTGTATTTTTACCTTTTGGTAAAATTTGTTTCAAAATAAGCTAGCGGTTTTATTATTTATTTTTGTGCTGATGCTTTGAAAAGTTAACTCTTTTATTTTCAAAATATTTTTTGAATTTTTTCTGTTTTTAAAATTTAGATGGCATATTTTGCCAGTCTTGCCATCAATAGGCAGAGTTCCTATTGATGGCAAAGTCGAGTTTAGTGCTTAACCTGTATTACGCAGACCCGCAGCAATCCCTGCAATACTGACCATCAAGGCATGATCGACAGGGCTGTGTTCGGTTTGGTGTTCAGCCAGATATAAACGACGACGTTTCATCAACTCCGCTTGTAATAAATGCAGTGGCAATAAATACGGTTTACGCACCTGCATGGATTGATCTAAAACCTCATTGTTGCTGAGCAGTTTAGATTCACCCTTTAAGCGCAGCAGGGTATCCACCGCATTTTGCAGCCGCTGGCGTAACTCCACGCCAAGCACCTTTAAGTCCTGATCTTGGGTCAGATGTGATTCATAATACAGGGCAATATCGGCATCAGACTTAGACAATACCATTTCCAGCATATCAATCAGGGTTTGGAAATAAGGCCATTGTTCCAGCATCTCATTCAAAGTGTTTTTATGCTGCTCATGCACTTGATTAATCGCCGTACCTGTACCTAACCAAGCAGGCAGCATCAAACGGATTTGGGTCCATGCAAACACCCATGGAATGGCACGCAGTGATTCAATACCGCCACTGACTTTACGTTTGGCTGGGCGTGAACCCAATGGCAGCATTTGCAGTTCCAGTTCTGGTGTAACTGTCCGTAGATAGCTGACAAAGTTTGGATTTTCACGCACAGTTTGACGATAGACCTTGACCGATAAATCAGTCATTTGATTCATCAAGTCACGCCATTGTTTTTTCGGTTCCGGTGGTGGGAGCAAAGTCGCTTCTAAAGTTGCAGCGGTATAGATTTCCAGATTTTGCAGCGCAATACCTTCTAGACCGAATTTGAAGCGAATCATCTCACCTTGTTCAGTCACTCGAATCGCACCTGAAATTGAGCCTGGTGGCTGCGAGAACAGGGCTTGTTGCGTTGGCGCACCACCACGACTGATTGAACCACCGCGACCATGAAACAAGGTCAATTGCACGCCATGTTGTTTGGCAATTGCAGTCAATTCTTCTTGGGCGCGGTATTGCGCCCAGTTGGCGGACATAAAGCCTGCATCTTTGGCAGAATCTGAATAGCCAATCATCACCTCATGTTTGCCTTGAATATGCTGTTTATACCAATGCATATTGAACAAGGTGGTCATGGTTTTGGCCGCGCCATCCAGATCTTTCAAGGTTTCAAATAAAGGCACGACGCGTAGCGGATGTTGAATCCCAGCTTCCTTTTGCAACAATAAAACTGCGAGCACATCACTTGGATATTCTGCCATCGAAATGATATAGGCACCCAAGCTCTCGGTTGGCTGTTCCGCCAAGGTACGCATGGTGGCAAATACTTCCAGTACGTCTGGATGCTGAATCAGGCTGCCTTCAGGTTCATTGAAGAACTTCGGTAATAATGGACGTTTGCTTTGCAGCTCTTGGATCAGGAAGTTTTGACGTGCTTGTTCTGTCCATGATTCAAAATTGCCAAGACCCAGATATTCAGTAATGGCAGAAATGGCCTGACGGTGACGGCCCGATTCTTGACGAATATCCAGCTTGAGCAGTTCTATGCCGAAACAGTTGACCCGATAAATGAAATCCAGCAATTGTCCATTGGCGATTTCGGCTAAGTTACTGTCAATCAACGAGCGATAGCAAAGCAGTAAAGGGGCTAATAGTTCATCTTTATCTTTGATGATATTGCTGTCATCGGCTTCAGCCCCTTGTAAGCGTTGTCCCAACCAATAGCGGGTGGCTTTTAAACGTTCACGGGTGTCGCGCAGATATTCACGATACGGTTCAGGGTGTTCATAGCCCAATGCCTGAGTCAGTTCTTCAGAACAACTTTGAATCGACAGTTCCCAACGCAGATTTTCAATATCACGCAGATACAAATCAGCAGCTTGCCAACGTGATAGCCACAGCACTTCTTGGGTGACTTGATGGGTGACATTTGGATTGCCATCGCGGTCACCGCCCATCCATGAAGCAAAACGGATCGGTGCAATGCTCAAAGGTAAGGCATGCTCACAATGCTGCTGCGTGAGTTCATTCAGTTCACGTACGAATTTCGGTACTGCATTCCAGAGCGACTGCTCGATGGTGGCAAAGCCCCATTTGGCTTCATCGACAGGAGTTGGGCGATGCTGACGAATCTCATCGGTTTGCCATGCTGAGCTGACCAATTGCTTCAGGGTAGCGATGGTCTGTTGGCGTTCTCTTGGTGTCAGTTTTTGTTGATCTAACTGTGAAAGACAGTCAGTAATATCATCATATTTTTGAATGAGGGTGCGACGGCTGACCTCGGTTGGGTGTGCTGTCAGTACCAGTTCAATTTTTAAATCACAGATCTGTTGGAATAATTGCTGTGCATTGATTTGTTGGGTTTTGAATTTTTCGAATAAATGTGGCAGCGGGTTTGGGCTAGGCGCGTGCTCATCAAACTCGGCCTGACGACGGCTGCGCACCACATGATATTGTTCAGCAATATTGGCGAAATTGAGAAAATGTGAGAATGCGCGGGTTAGCGGCAAAATCTCTTCATCTTTTAAACCGAGAAACAATTGTTCGAGCTGTTTTTCTGCTTCGATCTGGCCGTCACGTGCACCTTTGGCTAATGCGCGAATTTGCTCAATCTGATTAAACAAATCTTGCCCAGCATGTTGCTTTAAGGTCTCTCCGAGTAAATTGCCCAGTAAGCGGACATCTTCACGTAATGGAGCAGTGATTTGCTGAATCATTCTAATTCTCCTGTTGTTCTCATTCGACTATAGCGCGATTGAGAGACATTCCAAGAGCAGAACGTAAAAAAATGTGAATTTTCTCTAAATTGTCGGTTGATATTTAAGCATAAAAATTTCGATTGCATGTTCAATCATTTGATCGATTTCAGTTGCGCTTGGCACAGGGGCTAGACCCAGCAACACTTGCTGATGACGAATACCCAACATCAGCGAGATGATTAACTCAGTTTGCTTGAGTGGTTCATCTGCGCGAATAAATTTAAAGGCGATCGCCTGTTCAAAGAAATCACACCAGACATTGCACATGCGGGTATGTGATGCATCAAAAAATTGTTGGGTTAAGGGGCTTTGTTCTGCGGCTAATTCAAACAGTAGGCAATCTAATTTCAGTGCTTCAGGCAGATAAATAATACTCAATGCACGCTGACACATGAGCACCAGTGCCTGTTTAAAATCAGCATCTGCGGTCAGTTCAATCTGTTTGGTTCGAATTGATTCTTCACAGCTTTCTTCAATCGCGCAGATAAACAGATTGCCCTTATCTTGGAAGTGGTTATACACCGTGAGTTTGGTCACACCCGCTTCTTTGGCAATCTGATTCATATTGGTGGCGTGATAGCCCATTTTTAAAAATATAGATTTTGCAGCCTGTAAAATCTTGGCTCTTTTTTCTAAATCTTTAGGGCGACCACTGTTGATTTGCACGTTACCGTTCTCTTTTAATTAATTTAAAAATCAAAATTCTAGCTTTAATTTTTAATTAGTGTACTCGCGGGTATATTAATTAAAAAATAAACAATCTATGATAATGCTCATATCACGCCTTAAAAATCAATTTGAATAAGAGCGCAAAGAGATGAATCAGATCAATCGTATCATATTGGGGTTACTCATTGTCAGTAGTGTACTCCTCAGCGCATGTCAAAAAGAGGTGCCAAAGACTGAGGAAATTCCCTATGTCATGGTGACGCAACCGAGCAGTAATCATGTCGATCAAAAAAGCTATGCAGGGGATGTGCAGGCGAGACAGCAAACTGCTTTGGCCTTCCGTGTCGGGGGGCAGATTACCGAACGTTATGTTGATGTGGGTGATCGGGTCAAAGTGGGACAGGTGCTGGCGAAATTGGATGTTAAAGATGCGCAGTTGCAGATGAATGCAGCCAAGGCCCAATTAGACAGCGCGCAAGCAGCGGCAAAGATTGCGGCTGAAGAATATCAGCGTTATCAACAGCTTTTACCAGTCAATGCGGTCAGTCGTTCACAATTTGATGCAGTCAAGAATCAATATGAAGCTGCTCAAGCAAGCCTGCAACAAGCCCGTTCAAACTATGAGGTGTCATCCAATCAAACCGGCTATAACCAGTTGGTTTCCAATAAAAATGGCGTGATTACTCAACGTCAAATCGAGATTGGACAGGTGATCGCAGCAGGGCAAGCTGTTTATCAGTTGGCGATTGATGGTGAACGTGAAGTGGTGTTCGGGGTACCTGAGCAAGCGGTCAGTACTATCAAGGTCGGGCAACCAGTATGGGTTACTTTATGGTCGCAACCAGATGCGCGTTTTGCAGCCAAAGTCCGAGAAGTTTCACCTGCGGCTGACCAATCTCGAACCTTTACTGTGAAAGTTTCTTTACTTGAAGGGCAGTCGACGATTCAACTCGGACAAAGTGCACGGGTATTCTTTGTCGCAAATGAAAATAACGTGTTGAGCGTACCGCTATCCAGTGTGACCGCCAATGATCAGCAAGCGTATGTTTGGGTGGTGAATGCCAATCAAAGCATACGCAAAGTACCTGTGACTCTAGGCACTTATGGTCGAGATAGTGTGCCAGTTGTGTCTGGTTTAAAAGCAACGGATTGGGTTGTGGTCGGTGGTGTACATTTACTGCGTGACCAGCAAAAAATTCACCCAGTTGATCGTGATAATCGTGAAGTCACTGTAAAAGCGGGAGGTTAAAGATGAAATTTAACCTTTCAGAATGGGCACTCAAAAATAAGGGCATTATCCTTTATTTTATGCTGTTGCTCGGCATCGTGGGCATCATGTCTTATTCCAAACTGTCGCAAAGTGAAGATCCGCCGTTTACCTTTAAGGTGATGGTGGTACAGACTTATTGGCCTGGGGCAACCGCAAAAGAAGTCTCGACGCTGGTGACGGACCGAATCGAAAAGGAATTGATGACCACGGGGCAGTATGACCGCATCATGGCCTATTCACGGCCGGGTGAGTCTTTGGTGACCTTTGTGGCGAAAGACAGTTTGCCGTCCAGTGCTATTCCTGACGTTTGGTATAACGTGCGCAAGAAGGTTAACGACATCCGTTCGCAGTTGCCGAGCGGTGTACAAGGACCTTTTTTCAATGATGAGTTTGGAGACACCTTCGGCAATATCTATGTACTGACAGGCAAAGACTTTGACTATGCGGTGCTGAAAGAATATGCCGACCGCTTGCAGCTGCAGTTGCAACGGGTCAAAGATGTGAACAAGGTCAATCTGGTGGGTCTGCAAGATCAAAAAATCTGGATTGAATTATCAAATACCAAAGCGGTACAACTGGGTGTCCCTGTCACGGCCATTCAGGAAGCCATTCAAAAACAAAATGACATGGCGGGTGCAGGGTTCTTTGAAACAGGCACAGACCGTATTCAAATCCGAGTCAGTGGACATTTGCATAGTGTCGAAGACCTGAAAAAAATGCCGTTGTTGGTGGGGGATAAAACCATTCAACTGGGTGATGTGGCTGAAGTCTATCGAGGCTTTAGTGAACCTGCTCAGCCACGTATGCGTTTTATGGGCGAAAATGGGATTGGTATTTCGGTTTCGATGCGTAAAGGTGGCGACATCATTGCGCTGGGAAAAAACTTGGAAACTGAGTTCAATCGTCTACAAAAAACCTTACCTTTGGGTATGAAACTGCAAAAAGTTTCTGATCAGCCTGTGGCGGTACAACGCAGTATTCAAGAGTTCTTAAAAGTCTTGGCCGAAGCCGTGATCATCGTGTTATTGGTGAGCTTCTTCTCGCTGGGTTTCCGTACTGGTTTGGTGGTGGCACTGTCTATTCCGCTGGTATTGGCGATGACTTTTGCAGGCATGAATCTATTTGATGTCGGGCTGCATAAGATTTCCTTGGGGGCATTGATTCTGGCCTTAGGGTTGCTGGTCGATGATGCCATTATCGCTGTTGAAATGATGGCGATTAAAATGGAGCAGGGCTATAGCAGATTGAAAGCGGCAGGTTTTGCGTGGCAAACCACAGCCTTTCCAATGTTGACAGGAACCTTGATTACCGCAGCAGGCTTTTTGCCGATTGCGACAGCTCAATCGGGGACAGGTGAATATACCCGTTCTATTTTCCAAGTGGTGACCATTGCGCTGATTGTGTCATGGATTGCGGCAGTTTTATTTGTGCCTTATTTAGGTGAAAAACTCTTGCCCGATTTCACCAAACAGCAGCAACAAGCGGCATGGTATCTACGTTTATGGGCGCGACTGCGTAAGCAACCTGCACCTGTGGTAGAAGCACATGGTCAGCATCACGATCCATATCAATCCAAGTTTTATCAGGCCTTCGGTCGTGTGGTTGAAATCTGTATTACCTATCGTAAAACCGTGATTGCAGTGACAGTAGGCATCTTTGTATTGTCAGTTGCGATGTTTAAGTTAGTGCCGCAACAATTCTTCCCTCCATCGAATCGTGCAGAAATTTTGGTGGATCTAAAACTTGAAGAAGGGGCATCACTAACCGCAACTGAACAGGCGGTACACAAGGTGGAGCAGTTCCTGTCCAAGCAAAAGGGCATTGATAACTATGTGGCCTATGTGGGAACAGGGTCACCGCGTTTCTACTTACCGCTAGACCAACAATTACCGCAAGCCAGTTTCGCTCAATTCGTTGTGTTGGCTTCCTCCCTTGATGATCGTGATGAAATCCGTCGCTCTTTAGACAAGCAGATTAAGCAGTTATTGCCTCAAGTGCGGACAAGGGTATCGTTATTGGAAAATGGTCCACCTGTGGGTTATCCATTGCAGTATCGTATCTCGGGTGAAGACCTCGGCACCGTACGTCAATGGGCGCAAAAAGTGGCCAAAGTCTTAAGTGAAGATCCAAATACCACCAATGTGCATCTGGATTGGGGCGAACCGAGTAAAATCATTGCAATCGAAATTGACCAAGATCGTGCGCGTCAAATGGGCGTTTCCAGTGTGGATTTAGCCAATTTCCTGAATGCTTCGGTGACGGGTGCGGTCATGAATCAATATCGCGAAAAACGTGAATTGATTGAAATTCGGTTACGTGGTGATAAATCTGAACGTGTTGAAGTCGCATCTTTAGCAAGTTTGGCGGTGCCAACCAGTAAAGGCACAACAGTTCCGTTGGCGCAAATTGCCAATATTGAATCCCGCTTTGAAGAAGGTTTAATTTGGCATCGTAATCGCTTGCCAACTATTACCGTGCGTGCTGATATCCGCACGCACTTACAACCTGCAACTGTGGTGCAACAGTTGGCTGATCAGATGCAGCGCTTACGTGCAGATCTACCAAGTGGTTATCTACTGGAAGTGGGGGGGACGGTAGAGGAGTCGGCTAAGGGGCAAAACTCAGTCAATGCAGGTATGCCACTGTTCTTGGCCGTGGTGATGACTTTATTGATGATCCAGCTGCGTAGTATGTCACGGGCAACCATTGTGTTACTGACAGCACCATTGGGCTTGATAGGTGTCGTTGCGTTCCTATTGTTATTCAATAAACCCTTTGGTTTTGTGGCGATGCTTGGCACCATTGCCCTGTCAGGGATGATTATGCGTAACTCACTCATTTTGATTGATCAGATTGAGCAGGATATTGATGCGGGACATACACCTTGGGAGGCGGTGATTGGTGCAACCATGCGTCGTTTCCGTCCGATTGTGTTGACGGCACTGGCAGCGGTGCTGGCGATGATCCCTTTATCACGCAGTATTTTCTTTGGTCCGATGGCGGTTGCAATTATGGGTGGTTTGATTGTTGCCACTTTATTAACCCTATTTTTCCTGCCTGCACTGTATGCGGCATGGTTTAAGGTGAAGAAAACAACACAACTATCGTAATTATTTTGTGAATAAAGGTGCGAAAGATTGAAAATTTCAATATAGTAGCACCTATATTTTAAGACCAAAAAATAATTGAATTTCATAGCATGACAAATTTTGCATAATGCTGTGAATGAGGTGATAGAGAGCATGGGGCAAGACGGTATTGAGCAGCATCGCCGCTATGTGGCGATTTCTTATGTGTTCATGTTTCTTGCATTATTTACGATAGTGTTTGCTGTATTTGCGTACCTATTAGCACGAAAAGTTGCGATTGTGGATAATGCCGAAGTATGGATACATGCGCATGCGCTCTGGATTATGCGTAATGTGATGTTGTTTTTACTGATGGCTTTCTTTGCAGCGTTATGGTTTATTCCACTGTTCTTTTTTGCTTGGGATAGTGCACTCTGGGTGACTGCAATGACGGTCGCAGGTGTGGTATTTAGTTCAATTGCATGGTTATTTTTATTGAATGCTTGGCTGAAAGGTATTGCGAAGTACTTCAAGAATAAAGCTGTTTTCTAAAATTATCGCTTTTTTATTGCAATAGACCTTGTAAATTTATCGTACAGTCCCTATTAAGGCTCTGTTGACTTTTTATTTTGAAAGTCGGCAGAGCCTATTTGTTTTTTTTAGATTTAAATAAATTCCGTGAGGAGCATCGCCAACCATGGCTAAACGTGATTATTATGAGGTTTTAGGCGTTTCGAAAACCGCAAGTGATGATGAGATCAAAAAAGCCTATCGTAAGTTGGCGATGAAGTATCATCCAGACCGTAACCCTGACAACGCTGAAGCAGAAGAAAAGTTCAAAGAAGCTGCGGAAGCCTATGAAGTCCTTTCTGATGAAGAAAAGCGCAGCATGTATGATCGTGCTGGACATAGTGCTTTTGAAGGTGGCTTCGGTGGTGCAGGTGGCGGTTTCGGCGGCTTTAGTGCAGAAGATATTTTTAGTCAGTTTGGCGATATCTTTGGTGGTGCGTTTGGTGGCGGTGGCCGTCAACAACGTCAACGCCGTGGTTCAGACCTTCGTTATGTCATGGAACTCACACTAGAAGAAGCTGTAAAAGGCGTGAAAAAAACCATTACTTTTACTGCCCCAGCGCCATGTGAAACCTGTGATGGAAAAGGATCAAAAAATCCAAACGATGTTGAAACTTGTCGCACCTGTCATGGTGCAGGTCAAGTACGTATGCAACAAGGTTTCTTCTCCGTTCAGCAAACCTGTAGCACCTGTCGTGGTCAAGGTAAAATCATCAAGAATCCATGTAATAGCTGTCATGGTTCAGGTGTTGCAGATCGTCAGCAAACCCTTGAAGTTACTATTCCAGCAGGTGTGGACAATGGTGATCGCGTACGCTTAACTGGTAAAGGTGAAGCGATTCGTGATGGTCAAGCTGGCGATTTATACGTTGAAGTCGTGGTTCGTGAACACGAAATCTTCCAACGTGATGGCGCAGATCTTTATATGGATGTACCTGTCAGCATTGCAGATGCTGCTTTAGGTAAAGAAATTGAAATCCCGACGCTTGATGGTCGTGTCAGCTTAAAAATTCCAGAAGGTACACAAACCGGTAAATTATTCCGCTTGCGTGCTAAGGGTGTTCGTCCTGTACGTAGCAGTATGGTCGGTGATTTACTCTGCCGTATTGTGGTTGAAACACCTGTGAATTTAAACAGTCGTCAGCGCGAATTATTGAAAGAATTACAAGCGTCTTTTGATGGTGATGGACATGCTGCCTCTCCAAAGAAAAAATCGTTCTTTGATCGTTTATTTGATTAATTAGACACCAATAAAAAAACCTGCTGCGGCAGGTTTTTTTATTGGAAATTTTTAGCGCAAGCACAGAGTTTTGCTATAGTAGCTGAATTGTTTAAATAAAAGACTGGGAAAAATTATGTCATCTTCTCCACGCATTGGAATCTTGGGTGCAGGCGGACGCATGGGGCGTATTCTGATTCAAGCGGTACAACAAGCAGGCTACCAACTGGCAGCAGCTGTTGAGCGTCCTGAAAGCAGCTTGGTGGGTGCAGATGCAGGGGAACTTGCAGGCATTGGCAACATCGGTGTCAAGATCGTGGGAAGTTTGAGTGAAGTGCTGAAAGACTGTGATGTGGTGATTGATTTTACTGCACCAGTTGCAACTGAACAGCACTTAAAATTATGCCGTGAAGCGGGTGTGGCCATGGTGATTGGAACCACGGGAATGTCAGATGAGCAAAAGGCATTCCTTGATGAAACAGCAACACAGACACCTGTGGTGTACGCTGCCAATTATTCAGTTGGGGTGAACGTTTCGATTAAATTACTGGAACTCGCAGCGAAAGTATTTGGCGATACGGTGGATATCGAAATCATTGAAGCACATCACCGCCATAAAGTGGATGCACCATCAGGTACTGCCTTTATGATGGGTGAGGCGATTGCCGATACCTTAGGTCGTAACTTGAAAGAAGTGGCGGTTTATGGACGTGAAGGTTATACCGGTCCTCGTGATCGCCAGACCATTGGTTTTGAAACCATTCGTGGTGGCGATATTGTCGGTGAACATACAGTGATGTTTATTGGTGAAGGTGAGCGTGTGGAAGTGACACACAAAGCCACCAACCGGATGAACTTTGCTTCAGGTGCAGTCCGTGCAGCGGCGTGGGTGGTTGGCCGTGAAGCGCGTAAATATGATATGAAAGATGTTTTAGGCTTTAACGAGATTGACGTTTAAAACGTTCCTTTTTTGTACTATAAAAGAGCTTGTTGAGCTTTCTTTCCGAGAGGAGTGAAACAAGCTCTCGCCCTTATTACAACAATTGAGCATGACATGAATAAAAAACATATCGTTCTTGCCACATTGCTCAGTCTCAGCAGCTTTGCAGTGACTGCAGCAACAGATACAGCCAAACTCAGTTTGCATCGGAACAATATTAAGGTTTGGACGTACCAAACAGAAAACAATCCGATTATCCAATATAAAGCTGAAACCACATTTGATGTGCCTTTAGAACGTGCTGTAGCAGTAGTACTGGATGTAGAACGTACACCGCAATGGGTGCCGTATGTGGGCAAGGCACAAATGCTGTCACGTGATGATAAGAAAGGTGAATTCACCTTGTATATGGTTCTGGACTTCCCATTTCCTTTAAAAGACCGTGATGTGGTGATTAAAGGCAAAATGACTAAGAATGCGGATGGCAGCATTAGTATTAAAAACAATGCTATTCAGAATAATTACCCTGAGCAGCCTGATGTGGTGCGGTTAAGCAAATACGCAGGTGACTGGACGTTCCAGCGGTTGGCAAATAACAAAGTTAAAGTGACGACCAGTGGCTATGCCGATCCAGCAGGGGCAATTCCATTGAGCTTTGTGAATATGTTTGTGCAGCAACAACCTTATCAAATGCTGATGAAAATGAAAAAAGAGGTGAATAATCCTTTATATGCGCAACCGAAGTTACCAGATTTATTGAAATAATAAAAAAGCCTGATTTAAATCAGGCTTTTTTATTTGAGCTTAAGCTTGAGGACATTGTTGTAATGGCGTCTCGGGTTTGCTTGCTAATTTCATTTGAATGAAAACCAAGATTAAACCAATAGCTGCGAGTACGGCACCAATCATGGAGACTGCCGCATAGTTTAAACCGAAGCTTAAGACGGCACCGCCTGCTGCGGCACCAATGGCATTGCCTAAGTTAAATGCGCCAATATTCACTGAAGAAGCAAGACCCGAGGCTTCATGTGCTACCGACATCACGCGCATTTGTAATGGCGGAACGATCGCAAAGGCTGCTGCACCCCAGATCACCAAACCGATTGCTGCACCCAATTGGCTTTGGGCAAGGATTGGGAAGATGACCATCAACGCGATCAACAAGACCAAGAAACCAATCAAGGTTTTATCAATCGATAAGTCTGCAAACTTTCCACCGAAATGGTTCCCGATTGAAAAACCAATTCCGATCAAGACCAGCATCATGGTGATAAAGGTCGGAGAGGCGTGGGTGAACTCAACCAGACTTGGTGCGATATAGGTATACAAGGTAAACATCGCTGAGGCACCAAATACGGTTGTGAGCAATGCCAATACCACGGGGAGACGAGTGAGAACACTTAACTCCATTTTTACATTTGGCTTTTGTCCAACCGATCCGACCGGAAGGGCCTTCCAAAGTGACAGCATGGTGATGACACCGAGGGCTGAAATCGCGAAGAAAGACATTCTCCAACCAATGTTTTGCCCCACCCATGTTGCGAGTGGTACACCACCAATATTGGCGATGGTTAAGCCCATAAACATGGTGGCAACCGCACTGGCCTGTTTATTTGCTGGAACAACACTGGCTGCCACCACAGAACCAATCCCGAAGAAAGCACCGTGGTTTAAGCTGGTAATTAATCGAGCACCCATTAAACTCATGTAATTGGGTGCAAAGGCTGCGATCAGATTCCCGATGGTGAAGATTGCCATGAGTAGAATTAGGGCATTACGACGGGCAAAGCCACCAAACCATAAGGTCATGATCGGTGCACCGAGCATCACGCCAAGTGCATAACCTGTAATCAACATGCCCGCACTTGGAATCGATACCCCGAGATCATTGGCAATATTGGGCAACAGCCCCATTGGAGAGAACTCTGTTGTTCCAATTGCAAATGCACCAATCGCCAGTGCCAGCAAAGGAAGGTTGATGCGGCTGCTCATGTTATTTGTCCCATTCAGGCGCAAATGGTTCAGGACTGACTTCTCGACCATTACGTTCAAGTTGAGCGATCAGCTGCATTTCTTCTGCACTTAAAGTTAAGTCTTGTGCTTTTAAGTTGCTGATCAGATTTTCACGTTTAGTTGATGATGGAATCACCGCAAAACCATTTTGTAAGGCCCAAGCCAAAGCGACTTGTGCGGTGGTTGCTTGATGCTGTGCAGCAATCTCAATTAAGGTTGGGTCCTGCAGTACTTTGCCATAAGCCAGAGTCATGTATGAAGTCACATCAATATTTTGCTCACGTAAAAAATTGACCAAGGTGCGGTTCTGCAAATAAGGACTGAGTTCAATCTGGTTGGTGGCAATGTGTTCTACACCAATGCTATCAATCGCTTGTTGGGTCAAGGCGATATTAAAGTTTGAAATCCCGATTTGTTTAGTCAAACCCTGTTGTTTCGCCTCTAATAACAATTGCATCACGCTTGGGATGGAGACACCCAGTGCTGGAGCTGGCCAGTGGATCAAGGTGAGATCAACGGCATCAGTACGTAGTTT
Organism: Acinetobacter sp. Ac_3412; assembly: GCF_013072675.1. Classification (NCBI taxonomy): domain Bacteria; kingdom Pseudomonadati; phylum Pseudomonadota; class Gammaproteobacteria; order Moraxellales; family Moraxellaceae; genus Acinetobacter; species Acinetobacter sp. Ac_3412. Next base: position 30,474 of record NZ_LXUJ01000011.1, read on the forward strand.
TTGCAGACTGTCTTTTAAGCTGGGAATGAATTTATCATCAGCAAAATTGTCGACCCAGATTTTTGTAGTGAGGAACAGGTCTTGACGAGCTACACCACTTTCAGCAATGGCTTGACCCACTGCTGCTTCATTTTCATAAACCTGTGCGGTATCAATGGCACGATAACCCACTTCCAGGGCGGTTTTAACTGAGTCAATGACTGCTTGATCTTTAAGACGGAAAGTACCTAAACCGAATTGAGGAATACGCATATTTTTCACCTAATCTTTTTTCATGCCCAAAAGAGCTGTTTTGTGGATGGCTGTTATTTTGCGATGATTATTGTTGCTAAAACATAGATGAATTTGCAAAATACAGTTGACTAAATATCAATAATTGAGAGAGTGGCAATGAAATCTACGGTAGAAGAATTGCTTGCTTTTATGACCATCGTCGATACAGGTTCATTTATTGCCGCTGCTGAACGACTGGGACAGACGGCATCTGGGCTCAGTCGCTCGCTCAGCCGTTTAGAGTCCAAGCTCGAAGTGACCTTACTAGAACGGACCACGCGAAAATTAAAGCTCACCCAAGAAGGCCAGCAGTTTTTACAACAGGCCCGTAAAATCCTGAGTGATTTGAATGCCGCCGAAGAAGCATTACAAAAATCAGATCAAGATACTTCGGGGGTGATTCGGATTGACTCAGCCACACCTTTTATTCTGCATGTGATTACGCCATTGGTACATAAGTTTCGGCAGTGTTATCCCAATATTGAGGTCGAGTTGAATAGTAATGATTTGGTGATTGATCTACTCGAACATAAAACCGATGTGGCGTTTCGTTTTGGTGAATTACATGATTCCAGCTTACACGCCAAATTGGTGTGTAAAAGTCGTATCTATATTGTTGCCAGTCCCGAATATTTACAACGCAAGGGCACGCCTTTACAGCCTCAAGCATTGCCTGAACATGATGTGATTGGTTTTACCCGTCCAACCTATATCAACACTTGGCCGATTAAAATTGAGGGTGAGTATTTTCAAGCACAACCTAAAGTAAGAGCGTCCAGTGGTGAAACCGTCCGACAACTGTGTTTACGTGGGCAGGGTATTGCTCGGCTATCTGAATTTGAAATCTGGCAGGACATTCGAGAAGGGCGTCTTGAGGCCCTATTTGAAGATCAAATCGAACATTCTTATCAAAGCATCCATGCTGTTTATTATCAACAAGAGCACTTGCCGAAACGTGTCCGTTTATTTATTGAGTTTTTGACTGAGCAACTAAGTCAGGGTTTTTCGGTTTGCCAATAGCATCATTTTGCAGTTGTACATTCAGCACTGGAATTGATGGTCCGTTTTTTTGTATCACTGAAACAACAATATGTTGCTGTTGTAACTTGCATTCAAGTTCGACCGTTGGCAGAAAGTTGCTTGAGAGCATCAGACCATTTTCATTGGGCTTCTTATAGGTCATTTTGATGATACGAGTCTGCTCTGGTGCCTCACTTTTCTCCATTTTCCATAACTCATAGGTCGGTTGGTTCTGAATTTGCAGATAGCCCTGAGAAAGCGATTTACACACTTGTTGTTGCTGGTAGGTGGCTTGGTCAGTCAGATTGCAGCCTGTAAATAAAACGGCGCTTAATATAAATAAGATATTATTTTTCATGGTCTTATCCTTTGGCTGTTGATTTTTATAGCTTAAAGGTGTTGTATAAACCAATACAGATACAGAAATTTATAAAAAAGCAGTACAGATATGACTTTTCACTATCAGCGCTTGGCAGAACAATTGGCTCACAAGATTTATCAGCATGAGTTACAGCCTCAACAAAAGTTGAGTTCTTTAAGGGAATTTGCACGTCAGCAAAGTATTAGTTTAAGTACGGCACAGCAATGCTATGAATTGCTGGAAGCAAAAGGGCTGATCTATGTAAAAGCCAAATCAGGCTATTTTGTCAATTCAAGACAATATCAAAGTGCCGTACCAGACAGTCCGAACTTTGAGTCCAAAGCCCGGCAGGTTTCAAATTTAGACCTGCAAAACCAGATTCAGACGGCCTCAATTCAGCATCATTTAACGCCGTTGGGAGCAATCCAACTGTCTCCTCATTTGATTCCTGTCGATGGATTGCGTCGTTCTTTACAACGTGCTTTGAAACATTGCCAGCCTGAAGATTTTTTATATTGTAATAAACAGGGACATCAGCAACTGCGTCAAGCGTTGTCAGACCATTGGCGTGAAGATGGAATTTATGTTGCAACAGAGGATATTTTTATTAGCAATGGCTGTATGCCAGCTTTATCCCTGTTAATCCAACAGATTAGCAAAGAAGGCGATAGTATTTTAATTCCAACCCCGACCTTTAATGGTCAGTTGCAAATGTTGGCCAGCCTCAAGCGCAACATTATCGAAATCCCAGCGGATCATCGTGGTGTTGATCTGGAGCGTTTAGAATTTTTCATGCAGCAGGGCAATGCCAAACTGTGTTTGCTGACCGCCAATTTCCAGAACCCTTTGGGTTATTGTCTTAGCAATGAACAGAAACAACAGATCGCGCTACTGGCACAAAAATATCAATGCTTTATCTTGGAAGATGATATTTATGGCGAATGCAGTTTCCAAAAGGAACGACCTATGCCGATTCGTTATTGGGATCAGGACGGTTATGTGATCTGGTGTGGTTCGGTCTCTAAATCATTATCAACCGCCTATCGGGTCGGGTGGTTCTGTTTAGGGCGACAGTTGCAACATTTACGTCCACAGTTGCTGGCCAATAACGTGGGGGTGAATACGCCGTTACAGTTAGGTTTAGCCGATTTTATTTATAGTCGTGGTTATCGGGAGCATTTAGACCGACTCAGACCCAAGTTGATGCAGCAAGTAGAGCAGTACCGAGCGTACATTTTAGAGCGTTTTCATGGCATTCCGATTGCGCTGAGTCAGTCACAAGGTGGCTATGCTTTATGGATGCAACTTCCAGAAAGTATCACGGGTTTGGAACTGTATTATTTGGCGCAAGCACAGGGGATCAACATTGTGCCGGGTGAAGTGTTTGGTGAAGACCGTCGTTATCAGCATTTTATCCGCTTAAATGCGGGCCATGCCTTAACAGCAGAAATCCGCCAAGCGATTCAACAGTTGGCGGATTGGGTTCGAACAAGCCTGAATTAATCGAAATCCGCTTTGAGCACAATACGATAACGCGCTTGGCCTGAATGCAGACGTTCAATCGCTTCATTCAGTTGCGACATCGGAAATAGCTCAATCTGTGGCGCAATGTTTTTACGTGCGGCAAATTGCAGCAGTTGGCGTAGCGCCAAAGGTGAACCTGTAGGCGACGCAGTCACCGATTTGGCGCCACTCATGATTGCCCCGACGGCAACAGGGATCGGTTCCAAAGTCACGCCTAGGAAATGTAGACTACCTTTGGGCGCCAAAGTATTGAGATAGGCTTGCCAGTTTAGGGTGACATTGACCGTACTGAGTAATAAATCAAACTTGCCACGTTGTGCTTTGATGGCTTGGGCATCACGGCTATTGACCACGTGATCGGCCCCCATGGCTTTGAGTTCTTCAGTTTTTTCTGGGTTAGAGCTGAAAGCCGTAATTTCACAGCCCCATGCTTTGAGTAACTTAATCGCGATATGACCTAAACCGCCAATACCAATCACACCCACATGATGGGTCGCTTGGATTTTGTGCTTGAGTAAAGGATCAAATACCGTGATACCACCACAAAGTAGCGGGCCAGCACTTTCAGGATCTAAATCGTCTGGAAGGGGAATGACCCATTGCCAACCTGCACGGACTTTATCTGCAAAACCGCCTGCATGGCCAATGATGGTTGCTTTTTTTTCACCAGTACATAGGACCTGATTACCCCCAATACATGGATCACAGGCTTGGCAGGTTTCAGCTGTCCAACCAATACCTACCCGTTGACCGAGCTTCAACCCTTTGGCTTCTGATCCCAATGCAATGATAGTACCAATGATTTCATGTCCAGCCACCGCAGGGTAAACCGATGATTGCCACTCATTATTAATCACGGATAGATCGGAGTGGCACAGACCACAATATTCAACTTTGACTTCAACTTGATGGGCTTGTAATTCTCCCGCATCAAATTGGTACGGTACCACTTGCTCGCCTGCTTGCATTGCAGCATAAGCGCGAATTTGATTATTGCTCATTGGAACTCCCATTCAAGGAAAATCGATGATGATTTGTTATTTAAATTGGCAATGATTTTCGTGGTCATTGACCATACCAACCGCTTGCATAAAAGCATAACAGGTGGTCGGGCCCACAAATTTAAAGCCACGCTTTTTTAGGGTTTTGGATAGTTTTTGGCTAAGTTCAGTTTGTGCAGGTGCTTCGCGGTAATTCGCCACATCATTATTTTCGGTTTGATGATCGACAAAACTCCATAACCAAGCAGGGACATCTTCGACTTCATCCTTAAGCTTGAGCCAAGCAATAGCATTGTCACGGATGGCTTTGAGCTTGCCGATATGACGAATTAAACCTGCATCACTGAGCTTGAGTTCCAGTTGATCATCTGTGAGTGCTGCGACGTCTGCGATGGAATGTTGAAAGAAATGTGAGCGGTAGTGTTCGCGTTTTTTCAGTACTGTGATCCAAGAAAGTCCTGCTTGTTGTCCTTCCAGACAGAGCATCTCAAACAAATGGGTTTCATCATGTTGCGGCTTGCCCCATTCCTGATCATGGTAGGCAATATAGAGAGGATCATCGGAGCACCAGCCACAGCGTTGAGTCGACATATTTGATGCTCCTTGTTGTTATTTGAACAGTATAATTTAAAGTTGGAATGCCACCCATTCATTTGGGCGAGTATCCCAATAATACAGTTCTGCGTTATTTAAATCAGTAAACTTAAGCCAAAAGTCTTTACCTGATTTATCGGCAAAGCCGGTACTAATTAACAAAGCATCTTCGGTAATTTCCATGATCCAACCTTGATAGCTGGTACCACCCATGACGATTTTTTGCTGATTTCCAGACTCTGCAAATTCAACCAGACGTTCAATCAATGCTTCTGACATTGTAGATTCCTAACGTAAATACGGGTATGGATTGACTGCACCACGCCCTTTGCCATTTAAATAAATTCCGTAGTGTAAATGCGGAGAGGTATAACGAGCATTGCCGGTATTTCCTACATAACCGATCAGATCACCTTTACGCACATAGTCGCCAACATTGAGGCCGCGCTTATGACCATCCAGATGCGCATAATAGTGCCAAGAGCCTGCTGGACCCATGATCCAGATCACTTTGCCACCTAAATTATTATTACGTAAATCAGCAACTAAGCCTTCGGTCGCACTATACACTTTCGTACCACGCTCTGCCATGATATCGATGCCTTCATGACTACGCCCCTGACTTCGTGCCGCGCCCCAAGTATCCCGTAATTCGTTTCGACTCACACCTTTGACAGGCACAGGGAGGCGGCTGTCTAAACGCATGCTCTTGAGCTTGTTCACCTGAGCATTGGGTAAGGGGGTAGGTTTCTTTGGGGTGGTGGCACATGCTGATAGTAAAATCATCAGCATACCTAGAACCGTATAGGAAATCGAATGACGCACACAAACTCCTTGCGTTTGATATACAGCGTTTTGGGCGTTAAGCCTTTTGTTTGGCTGTAATCAATTTTTTCATGGCTGTTGGAATGCCTTTGGCAATCGCATTTTCTGGACTTAGCCATATGCCATTTAATTCGATACTCAACTGTTCTTTTTGATCGTGTTCCACGTGGAACAGTTTTTCATGCAGTAACCAAGTAAAGTGAGTAAAGCTATGGCTAATCTGCAATGATGATACTTGAGCTTGTAGTTTGAAGTGTTGCTCAATCTGTTGTAATTCGGTTGCTTGTTCAATGATTGGAAGACAATACAATCCTCCCCATAGGCCATGCGCTTCACGTTGTTGCCACAGCCATTCATCTCCAGATTGGATCAGTAACACATTGGCTGTTTTGACTGGAACGGGTTTCTTAGCCTTTTTGAAAGGGAGTTCCTGTTCCATGCCTTGTTGATAAGCTTGGCAATGCTGCTGCATTGGGCAGTATAAGCACAGCGGTTTTTTCGGGGTACAAACGGTTGCCCCTAAATCCATGATTGCTTGGGTATAATCATGATTGCGCTCTTCTGGGCAGAGATCTTCCGCAATTTGCCAGAGTGCCCGTTCATGTTGTGGCTTGGATAGATCATCTTCGATGGCGAGGAAACGTGCCAGTACACGTTTCACGTTACCATCCATAATCACGCCGTACTGACGTAAGCCGAGTGACATGAGCGCACCAGCGGTGGAGCGGCCAATGCCTGGCAGCTCAATCCATTGTTCGAGTGTTTCTGGAAATTTCCCTTGTTGACTGACGATGCCTGCCGCTTTATGCAGATTGCGTGCGCGGGCATAGTAGCCGAGGCCTGCCCAATAAGGAGCGACATCATCCCAACTGGCTGTTCCTAGGGTTTCTACGCTCGGGAAGCGTTCAATAAAACGGTCGAAATATTGCAGTACAGTTTTGACTTGCGTCTGTTGCAGCATGATTTCTGAGACCCAAACTTTGTACGGATCATCGGCCACTTGCCATGGTAGGTCATGACGACCGTGTTGGTCGAACCATGTAAGTAGTGCATCAGAAAATGAGAAGTCAGACATGAATCAGAACAGTAAAAAGCAGAGGCGTAGTATAGCGGAAATAGGGAGAGGAGTTGATGTATACAAACAAATTCGTTATTAAATGCTGATTAAGATTGGCTTTTGCAAAGGCGACATCCATGTCGCCTTGCACGAATAGAAATTTTCTAGGATTTAAACAAACGATATATTCGCTCAATTCCATGTTGATGGTTTTTTTAGAGATCGTCTTTTCAAATCACTTTAAATGTTTATCTAACAGCTCATACATCGCGTCAAGACTTTGACGTTCTGCTTCCGCGTTATAGCCTAAGTCAACATTGTTGGCCTTGGCGCGCTCATCTGCAAGAGGGTTACTAAAACCATGCTTGGCATCTTCAAAAATAATCACCTCATGATCCACAGCAGCATCATGCATTTCCTGACGGAAGCTTGCCACATTATCCAAGGTCACCATGCTGTCGAGTTCACCATGCAGGACTAAAATCTCGGCTTTAACTTTGCCTTTCTCAGCAGGCGCTTTCGGACTCAATATCGCATGGAACGTAGCAACGGCTTTGATATCTGCACCTGAACGCGCCAAATCTAGCACCACTTTACCGCCATAGCAGAAACCAACCGCTGCCAATTTGTCGGCATTCACTTCTGCTTGAGCTGCTAAAGCATTTAAGCCTGCTTGAGCACGGTCAACAATGGTATCGGCATGCTCAAAAGTTTGATTCATCCATTCAGAGGCTTGGGGCACATTGGTTGTAACTTTCTTATCACCATACATATCAATGGCTAAAGCGGCAAAACCATGTTCTGCAAGTTCACGTGCACGTTGTTCTGTGTATGCATTGCGGCCCCACCATTCAGGGGCCAAAATCACACCTGCAACAGGCATATCAATTGCTGGTGCAGCGAAATAACCAATGAGGCGTTGACCATCGGGAGCGGTATATTCAATTTCACGTGTGTTAATCGGGAAGCTCATTCTATAATCCTGATCTGTATTTTTAGAATGCATTGATTAAAACATAAAAAGGAAAATGGATGGCATCGTAAAAACATAATAAATACGCTTGTTTTAGCGATGCTCAAAAATGAAAAAAGAAGAATACCAAGATTCTTCTTTTTATGTTTGGGTAGGTCAAAACGACTAGACTTTGCCTCTGGATAAGAAGCCAACGATTGCTAAGATGACGGCAACAACCAATAAGATTACTGCGAAATCTTTGGATAAACCTGCTACACCACCAAAACCTAATAAACTGGCAATGAGTGCGATGACTGCAAAAATAATGGCCCAACGGAACATGTCGTGTCCTCCTAATTTTTCGTTATGTGTCCACTATAACGTGTGTTTTTTGCACAAAATGTGGTGTTTATGTGGTTTAAATGTTTAATACAGAAGTGTTAAATCAATTAAAAGAGATTGAAGTCAGCAAAGCAAAGATGAATGCTATAATAAGAAGTTCATTTTTTTTAATATTGAAAGCTCTGTATGTCCGTCGAACTGCGCCCCAACTTTTGGAAACACTATCCGCTTGATCAGCTCAGCAATGCGGAGTGGGAGGCATTGTGTGACGGCTGTGGTTTATGTTGTTTGATCAAGTTAGAAGATGAAGAAACCGCAGAGGTTGCCTATACCAAAGTGGCATGTAAATTACTGGACTGTAAAACCGCGCGTTGTTCCGATTACCCTAACCGTCAGCAGCAAGTGCCTGATTGCATCCAATTAACCCCAGAGCGACTCAGCACCATTTCGTGGTTGCCACCGAGCTGTGCCTACCGTCGGTTAAGTGAAGGTAAGAACCTGCCTTCATGGCATTACCTCAATACAGGTTCACGTCAAAGTGTGATCAAGGCAAAGAAGTCCGCTGCAGGGCGTTGTATTTCAGAAACTGAAATCGATGAAGAACAAATTGAAGATTATATTGTGCGTTGGATACGGTAATCGCGGTTAGCAAATCAATAAGACATGATGATCATAAAAACAACATTTTTGCAGTATTTTTATTGGCGATGTTCCCTAAGATGAAGAATAAACGAGGGAGATAAGCCATGAACAAACTGTTGATGACGCCTTTGCTCTATAGCGGCATTTTATTGCTGGCCGCGTGTGGTGCCAACGAAAGCAACTCTAAAACCCCAGAACAAAATACAGCACAACAAGCGTCAAGTCAGCGCATTGCACAAAAGTATCGGATTGAGAGCGTTGCTGAATTTGATGAGCCGTGGGCGATTGCAAGTTTGCCAGACCAACGTTTATTGATCACTGAGCGCAAAGGGCAATTAAAATTATTTGATCCCAAAACCAAGAGCAGTATCAATATTGCTGGCGTTCCAACCGTCAGTTATGGCGGGCAAGGTGGTTTAGGTGATGTCATTTTGCATCCTGATTTTCAGCAGAATCATGAATTATATTTAAGCTATGCCAGCAAAGGTCAGGGTGGCTATGGTGCAGAGATTGCACATGCAAAACTGGATTTATCTGATCCCAAGCAACCCAAGCTCACGGATTTCAAAACTATTTGGCAACAAGTACCGAAAGTGTCAGGGCAAGGTCATTATGGTCATCGTATGCAGTTTGGTCCCGATGGCAAACTTTGGGTCAGTTCGGGTGAGCGCCAAAAGTTTGACCCTGCACAGGATTTAAACAGTAATTTAGGTAAGGTTTTGCGTTTAAATCAGGATGGAACACCGGCAGAAGGCAATCCGTTTTATCAGCAAGGTGGTGTCACTGCGGAGATTTGGTCACTGGGCCATCGTAATCCATTAGGAATGGCGTTTGACCAGCAAGGGCAACTGTGGGTGGTCGAAATGGGACCCAAAGGCGGTGATGAATTAAACCGGATTGTAAAAGGTGAAAATTATGGCTATCCCGTGGTTTCAAATGGTGATCACTATTCGGGTTTGCCCATTCCCGATCATCATACCCGTCCAGAATTTAAAGCTCCTGAAATCGATTGGACACCTGTGATCTCACCGTCTAGCTTGATCATTTATTCAGGTCAGCAATTTCCTTTGTGGCAACACAAAGCGTTGATTGGTGGCTTATCAGCCAAAGCAATTATCGTGGTGGATTTAAATGCCAAACCTGTCCAAGAAGTGCAAAGGCTAGAAATGAAACAACGTATTCGTGGCCTACACCAAGCCCAAGATGGTTCAATCTGGGTGATCGAAGATGGACCGAAAGCTAAACTACTTAAACTGCATGCCAATTAAATTTTAACTTCAAGTGATACACATCATGAATCAGCCGAAAGCCTTTTCTATGACTTTAAAAAAACTATTTTTACTTACAGGACTGTTGTCCTGCAGTTCAGCGCTTTGGGCTGGAAATTTGACCGAGCAACAAGTTCAAACCATTGTTGATCAGCAATTTAAGCCTTTATTGGCACAATATAAAATTCCAGGTATGGCTGTTGCTGTGACCTTGAATGGTCAACATTACTTTGTGAATTATGGGCTTGCTTCTAAGCAAAATCAGCAAGCAGTGAGCAACAGTACTTTATTTGAACTTGGTTCGGTCAGTAAGACCTTTAATGCGACTTTAGCAGGCTACGCACAGGCACAAGGACAACTGTCTTTATCGGATCATCCTGCCAAATATTTCCCTGAACTGAAAAATACTGCGGTCAATCGTGCCACGATCTTGAATCTGGGGACCTATAACGCAGGTGGTTTTCCGTTGCAGTTCCCCGATGAGGTGGTGCAGCAGCAAGATATGATCAAGTATTTTCAGGCATGGCAGCCGAAGACAACCATCGGCGCTGCGCGTCAATATTCCAACCCAAGTATCGGTTTGATGGGCTATGTCACCGCCTTGGCAATGAAAAAACCGTATAGCGAATTGATTGAAAAAACCTTACTGCCACAACTAGGCATGACACAAAGTTTTATTCGAGTACCTGAGCAGCACATGTCGCAATATGCATGGGGGTACAAAGCCGATCAAGCCATGCGTGTTTCACCAGGTATGTTTGATGCAGAAGCTTATGGGGTGAAAAGTAGCAGTGCGGATATGCTGAAATTCCTTGATGCGCAAATCAATCCGCAGCAGTTCAAACAACCGCTTCGCCAAGCGATTGAAAATACTCATGTGGGCTATTTTAAAGTGGGTGCAATGACCCAAGGTCTGGGCTGGGAACAGTATGCCTATCCAGTAGCACTTGAAACACTGTTGCAGGGTAACTCGAGCAAAATGGCTTTAGAAAGTCATGCAATCACAGCGATTAAACAACCGAAGCTTGCCACGCCTGCGACCTTCTTTAATAAGACAGGAGCAACCAATGGTTTTGGTGCCTATGTGGCCTTTATTCCGCAGCAAAAAATTGGAATCGTGATGTTAGCCAACACCAATTTCCCTAATGAAGAGCGGATCAAAGCCAGCTATCGGGTGATGCAACAGTTGGTTCAGAACGACAGCGCGCAATAGAATGTCGCGTGAGTGCAGATTCAAATTGTAGATTTGAGCCAGACACAATAGACTAGGGTAAAAGATCATAAAGCCAGTGATGATGTCAGATACGCATATTCCTTTACCTGAACGTTTACGTCCTCGTGACTTGTCCGAAATTATCGGACAAGATCATTTGCTGGGTGAAAATGCCCCTTTACGTCAGATGATTGATCAAGGGCATCTGCCTTCGATCATCTTCTGGGGGCCTCCAGGGGTCGGAAAAACCACGATTGCATTGTTATTGGCTCAGGCTGTGGATCGTCCTTTTATCAGCTTATCTGCACTCAATACCGGCGTGAAAGAACTCCGTGAAGTGATTGCGGAAAGTGGGGACTTGTTGACCCCTGTGGTGTTTATTGACGAGATTCATCGCTTCAATAAATCGCAGCAAGACGCCTTACTCAATGCGGTTGAGAAAGGCAAAATTACCTTGATTGGGGCAACCACAGAGAATCCTTCTTTTGAAGTGAATAGTGCCTTGTTGTCCCGCTGTCAGGTGTATACCCTGAATAATCTGAGTGCTGAGGCGATTCAAACCCTACTGAACAAAGCGATTCAAACGGACAAGTTCTTAAAAGAACGTTTTATCCAGATTGAAGAATATGATGCGCTGATTCAGTTTGCGGCAGGTGATGCACGTAAGGCGCTCAATCTGATTGATTTGATTGCCAGTACCTTTGAGCCTGACATTGAGAATATCGTAACCAATGCCATCGTCGTTAAAGTTGCGCAGCAAAATATTGCGCGTTACGACAAATCAGGTGAGCAGCATTACGATCTGGTTTCGGCATTTATCAAATCGATTCGTGGTAGTGATCCAGATGCAACCCTGTACTGGATGGCACGCATGCTGAAAGGTGGCGAAGATCCAGTCTTTATTGCACGTCGTATGTTGATTGCCGCATCGGAAGATATCGGCAATTCCAATCCAAATGCCTTGTTATTGGCGGGAGAGTGTTTCCGTTCAGTCCAAGCGGTGGGGATGCCTGAAGCGCGTATTATTCTAGGCCAATGTGCCGTGTATCTGGCCACTAGCCCGAAAAGTAATAGCACCTATCTCGCGATTAACAAAGCCTTAGAGTTGGCAGAAAAAACCGCAAACCTGCCTGTGCCTTTGCACTTACGCAATGCACCAACCAAGTTGATGAAGCAGCAAGGTTATGGCGTGGATTATCTGTATCCGCACAACTATCCTGAACACTTCGTGTTACAGGACTATTTGCCTCCAGAATTACGCGGTACCAAACTGTATGAACGAGCCTTAAATAAACGTGAGGTCGAAGGCGAACGTTTGCAGCAACGCCGTTGGCAGCAGGAACAACAGCAGCAGTAATCAAAACTCGGTGAATTCACCGATCATTTTCAAATTGCCCAGAGCAAGATTCCGAATCGCATCGATAGATTTTGCTTTGGCCTCAATATGCTATTTGTATAAAAATGAACGCAAAAAAAGCAACACTGATTGGATTGGTCGCGATCTTGCTCTGGAGTTTGATCGTTGCCTTAATTAAGGATGTCAGTAGTCATTTTGGCGCAGTGGGTGGTGCAGCACTAATTTATACACTGGCCTCAATTTTTCTGTTTTTCTCGGTCGGTTGGACCAGCCTCAAAAGCTTTCCCAAAACCTATTTGATCTGGGGCAGTATTCTATTTGTTGCCTATGAAATTTGTTTATCACTTTCGATTGGCTATAGCAGTAATAATCGACAGGCGATTGAAGTGGGGATGGTCAATTATTTATGGCCGACCTTTACTATGGTCGCTGCCATTATTTTTAATCAGCAAAAAGCCAATGTCCTGATTATTCCTGGCTTTATCATTTCCATTTTGGGCATCTGTTGGGTGCTTGGTGGAGAGCAAGGTTTTGATTTGGCCAGCATGCTGCAAAATATTCAGCACAATCCATTTAGTTATGGGCTGGCCTTTATTGGAACATTACTCTGGGCTGCCTACTGCACGCTCACAGCGAGAATTGCGCAGGGAACTAATGGCATCACCCTATTTTTTATCCTCGTCTCGGTGGTGCTGTGGATTAAATATGCATTGATGGGGGGCGGCAGCTTTGATTTTGATTGGCCTTCTTCAATTTCACTATTTTTTGCGGCAGCAGCGATGGGCTTTGGTTATGCCGCTTGGAATGTTGGGATTTTGCATGGCAATGTAACGTTATTGGCAGGTGCATCCTATTTTATTCCAGTTTTATCTGCGTTTTTCTCGGCAATTCTACTTAGTACGCCATTAGGCCTTTCTTTCTGGTATGGCGCATTTATGGTGTGTTTAGGCTCGATTCTATGTTGGCTAGCAACGCAGAGAAAACACTAAAACATTGTCTGGTTTTATGGGGTCTTGCTGATGCGCTGAACAGTCACTGTATTTTTGTAAGCGACCTCTAGACACTACAGATAAAAGGTCGCATCATCCCGCTTATCAAGGATGATCAAGCTCCACCATGACCACAAACAAAATTAATGCTGCGGAAAGTATCCGAGGCTTGGCATGTCTCGCCGTTGTGTTGTCACATCTATCACTGACCTTTTTTCCGCAACTGCATAATTTTGATGTCAGTGCTGTACCGCGATATGATTTTTTTACGCAGTTACATCACTCGCCCTTGGCCTTCTTTTATTCAGGTACAGGCGCGGTTTTTGTGTTCTTTGTTTTAAGTGGTTTTGTACTGACATTATCCAGTTTTAAAAAGCACAATACCGCAACGCAATTGAAAAATTCCTTGATTAAGCGCTATCCACGTTTGGCCATTCCAGCTTTTGTCTCTTGTATTGTCGCTTATCTGGTGTGTTTTGTACCTGTGGATGTGTCGCATGTTTCCGAATGGGGAGCCGCACTGGCTAACCCACATCCGCAACTGGGTACCGCCTTATATGAAGGCAGTATTGGCGCATTCTTATTTGGCGATTCCAGTTATAACTGGGTGCTGTGGACCATGCAAATTGAGTTGCTTGGGTCACTGGTGATTTATCTGGCTTGCTATCTCTATGGCAAGCTGCCAATTCTATGCGGTCTATTTCTCATCATCAGCATTGTGACCGCGTATATGATCTCGCAAACCGTGTTGCTGGGCCTTCTCAGTTTTGTTTTGGGGATGGGACTATTTCTCTATGCCGCAGAACTGAGTACAGCAGTTTCGGTACTACTATTTTTGTTGGGATTGTATTTTTGTGGCGCACACAACAGCAGCAATAGTTATCAGTTTTTTACTCAATTTTGGGGCGAGCAAAGCTACGATTATCTCAACTTTATTGGTGGCTTTTGCATTGTTTATGCCGTACTAAAAGGCAAATGGCTAGCACAGTTTTTTGATCGGTCTGTTTTGGTATTTCTAGGCAAAATTTCATTTTCAATTTATTTAATTCATCTTGCTGTACTTTATGCTTTGGGGATTCCATTGTTTAATCTATTGCATGTGCAATGGGGACTCTCCTATTTAAGTGCAGGACTCTTGGCAAGCCTATCGAGTGTGTTATTGAGCATTGTGTTGGCACAGCCGTATAGTCATTATGTCGATGATCTTGCGATTAAAGTCTCCAATAAATTGGCAAAAATGTTTTAACTGTTGTGCCATGCCGCGTACATAGGGGATGCGGTGGATCACTCAGAACTTGACCAAACATTACAAAAATAATCTGTGAATGCTTTCTATTACCAACGGAATCAGCTTTAATCAAAAAAGACATAATAAAAATATGGGTTTTAATGCATGAACCGTACTTATCTCAAATACTGTGCCTTATTTACTTCTATTTCACTGGCTGTTGTGGGTTGTGCAACGACGGCAGGGCCTGTCACTGCAACGGAACAACTGTTTTATGGTGGCCCGATTCTGACCATGGCGGGCAACAGTCCTGAATATGTAGAAGCCCTGTTGGTGAAAGATGGAAAAATTCGTTTTGTGGGCTCAAAACAGCAAGCTGAACGCTTGGCGGATAAAAAAGTTCAATCGATTGATCTAAACAATAAAACCTTATTACCGAGTTTTATTGATGCGCATAGTCATGTGAATATGGTCGGTTTCCATCAAATGGTGGCTAATCTCTACCCCATGCCTGATGGTCAGGTCTCCGATATCAACTCTTTGGTGAATGTGCTGAATAGTTGGAAAGTCCAAAATCCATCCGTAATTAAAACCATGGGCGGCTGGATTTTGGGGAATGGCTATGATGATGCACAACTGAATGAGCAGCGTCATCCGACGGCAACCGATCTAGATCGGGTCTCTCAAGACCAACCGGTGATGATTTTGCATCAATCGGGGCATTTAGCATCAGTCAATCACAAAGCACTGGAATTACTGAAGATTAATCAAAATACTCCAAATCCAGCGGGTGGTGTGATTCGCCGTGAAGCCAACTCAAATATTCCAAATGGCGTGTTAGAAGAGTCCGCGTTATTTACCGCAATTGGCTCAATTTTTAAAGATGTCCCCCCTGCAGTGATGTTCCAAATTGCAGAAAAAGGCATTGATGCCTATGTAAAAAATGGTTTTACCACGGTACAGGAAGGGCGGGCCGATCAGGGCACCACTGAAATGTGGCATGCTTTAGCCAAGCAGAATCGACTGCCAATTGATGTGGTTTCTTATCCCGATATCACCACCAGCCAAGACTATATGTTCAAGCAAGGCAGCCAACGACAGTATGATCATCATTTTCGGATTGGTGGAGTGAAAATCAGTTTAGATGGCTCACCCCAAGGCAAAACCGCTTGGCTGACCCAGCCTTATCTGGTACCACCTGAAGGTAAAGATAAGACGTATAAGGGCTATCCTGCCATAAGTAATGATCAGCAGGTCAAGGACTATATCAATTTAGCCTTTAAGCAAGGTTGGCAGGTGCTTGCGCATGCCAATGGTGATGCCGCGATTGATCAATTTATCGGGGCAGTGAAAGATGCGACCGCGAAGCAAGGTAAAGCCGATCGTCGTAGCGTATTGATTCATTCACAAACGATTCGTGATGATCAATTGGATCAGCTCAAAGCCTTAGATATTATTCCGTCCTTCTTCTCGCTACATACCTTTTATTGGGGTGATTGGCATCGTCAGCAAACGCTAGGCGAAACCCGAGCTGCCCATATTTCGCCAACTGCAACAGCTTTAAGAAAGCATCTGATTTTTACCGAACATCATGATGCCCCTGTGGTGCCACCAAGCAGTATGATGATGCTGGATGCGACCGTGAACCGAGTAACGCGGAGCAATTATGTTTTGGGGGCAGATGAGCGCATTAGCCCTTATCTGGCATTAAAGTCGATGACAGATTGGGCCGCGTATCAGTACTTTGAGGATCAGACCAAGGGCACTTTAAGCCAAGGTAAATTGGCGGACTTGGTCATTCTGAATCAGAACCCGTTGACTGTACCCAGTCGTGAGATTAAAAGCATTAAGGTATTGGCCACTTATAAAGAAGGCAAACTGATTTATCAGAATGCGCAGAATTAAACTGAAAACCGAGCCAGATGGCTCGGTTTTTAATTACTACCAACGATAATTGATCTTGCCGTAATAGAACGCGCCATTAAAGCCAAAAGGTGAGAACTGACTATAAGGCAAGCTGCCGCCAGTCGGCTGGTTGATATCGTAGACATCTTTATCAGGATATACATCGGTAATATTGTCGCCACCGACAGTGAAGTTCCAGTTTTGATATTGGTAAGACAACGCTAAATCCAGTAACCATTTGGCTGAGAATTTTTGGTCTTTGGCTTCGCCAGAATTACTAAAGGTTTTAAAGCTGCCATAACGTGTGAGATTGGTATTCACAGTGAAGTTTCCAAGCTTATAGTCATTCGCCAAACTGAATTTATGTTCAGGGGTACTGCCAGCCAATAAACCGTATTGCTCTCGACGATCCAGACGCGTGAGGTTAATGCCTAACGCATCTAAGATGGCTGGATTGCCATCCACATGCGTCACTTTATTTTTATTGTAGTTGTAGGCCAGTGAAGTATTTAGTTCGCCATAAGGTAATGCAGTCCATTTATAGGTCGCCACTAAGTCAACACCGCGCGTGCGGGTATCGCTGGCATTGTTGAAATAACGAATCGTGTTGAAGTTGGTGTCGGTGATTCCTTTTGAATTCAGATATTGGCGAACGGTCGCACTGCTGGCATTGATATTGGAGGACAGACTAATCCGATTATCAATGTCGATTTGATAAGCATCCAAAGTCACATACAGTTGATCTGTAGGTGTCAAGACCAAACCCACACTATAGTTTTTAGATTTCTCTGGTTTAAGTTGTTCCGCACCAAGCAGTTGAGCAACGTATGACGTGGTGGGGAAGGTGCCTGCTTCAGCAAATTGACCATTGATCAGCTGCGAAGAGGTTTGGGTGAAATATTGTTGGGCCAAACTTGGGGCTCGGAAACCGGTAGAGGCACTACCACGTACAGCAATCGCTGGATGGATGGCATAGCGCAAAGACAATGAGGCATTATCGGTGTTACCAAAATCATTATAATATTCATGGCGATAGGCTGTAGATGCTGAGAGTTTTTCAGTTAAATTGGCCTCTAAGTCCAGATAAGCCGCATAACTGTCGCGTGACCATTCGCCAGCATCGGCAGAGCGAAAGCCCGCTAAACCAGAAGAGCCACTTTTATAATAGGAGGCTGGATCACCTGCTTGGATTTGATATTTCTGATTCAAATATTGTGTACCAAAGGCAACATTCAACGGACTCGCCAATGCGGAAACATCAAACTCACGAGAAAGATCAACATTCACTACCGTTTGAGCATTTTTCAGTGTGCCATTTTGGAAGCCGAAAGGCGTGGTAGCAGTGTCTTTATAGAGATCGACATTAATGGTCTTGGTATCGACATCATAACGATTTAAACCATAATTCACCGAGGCATCATAATGCCATGCAGACCAATCGCCTTTGATCCCTGCAACTGCGCCAAAATCATCGAGTTGGCCCTGAATGATGGGTAGATAGCCATTGGGAAACAGGGCAGGAATATTATTGGAGGCATTGCTTAAACGATAGAATCCAGCAGTTTCTGCATTACGATGGCTATAGGTCGCAAAAGAATACAGCTCGGCATGATCACTGAGGTCATAACCTAAATTCAAGGCGGCTTTGACTTCATCGGAATCCGGATCCCCAAAACGGAACGTACGCTGTCCATAGGTACTTGATTTGGGATCACGCAGGTCAGGGCCAGCACGATTGGTGGCTTGGCTATCCTGCCATTCCCCTGAAAAGATCGCATAGCCATAATTATTCAGTTGGGTCCCACCCGAAACAAAGGATTGTTTTTGTTCACCATCACCCTTGTTATAAATCCCGTATTTAATCCCAGCTTCACCATGTGTAGGGTTGGATTTCAAAATAATATTAATCACGCCTGCAATCGCATCGGAACCATAGCGAGCCGATGCGCCTTCACGCAGTACTTCGACACGACTAATCGCTGAGATCGGAATGGCATTTAAATCGGTTGGGGCAGAGCCACGACCAATGGTTCCGCCAAGGTTAATAAAGGCACCTGTGTGGCGACGTTTTCCATTGACCAAGACCAGCACCTGATCTGGTGCAAGTCCTTTCAGTTGAGCAGGGCGAACCAATTCAGTTCCATCCACTACAGTGGGGCGTGGAAAATTAATTGAAGGGATAATTCGAGATAGCGCTGTGCCAAGTTCATTGGAGCCGGTGCGTTCAGTCAGTTCTTTGGCACTGATCACATCAATCGGCTGTAAGGACTCTGTTTGGGAACGATTGTTGGCACGGGTGCCTGTGACCACAATGGTGGCGAGTGTTTTGACTTGTTCGGGTTCTATTGGATTGTTCTCAGCCGCATGAACATTGCTATATAGGGCAAGCAGAATAAGACTACTACTTAGACTTAAAGGAAAAGTCTTTAAAATGGGAGCATTCATTTTGATCTTCTAACTCAAGTTTTGTAAACATTTGTGAACATGGTAGGAGGATCAAAATATTTTCAAAAACAATATAAAAACATAAGGTTAGAAAAAAATTTGCAAAGCTTATTCTATGAGTTTTAAGCTTATGATTTATATGGTGTTGATATTTAAAATGATGTTCATTATTTTGAATAAAGAATAAAAAACCAGCCCGATTGGGCTGGTTTTTTATTTAGAAGTAACAGCTTAACTAGGCTTAGATATCGTCTAAGTTAATACCTAAACGAGAAGCAACTTCTTCATAAGCTTCAACCACACCACCTAAACCTTGGCGGAAACGGTCTTTATCCAGTTTTTTCTTGGTGTCTTTATCCCATAAACGGCAACCGTCTGGAGAGAATTCATCGCCCAATACAATACGGTCATGGAACACACCAAATTCAAGTTTGAAATCAACCAGAATCATATTACCTGCATCGAATAATGCTTTAAGTACATCATTCACTTGGTATGTGAGTTCTTTCATTTTTTCAAGTTGTTCTGCAGTTGCCCAACCTAAAGCAATTGCTTGAGATTCGTTGACCATAGGATCGCCAAGCGCATCATCTTTGAAGAATAATTCGAATGTTGGCGGAGTTAATTCCTTACCTTCTTCAACACCTAAACGACGGCACAATGAACCCGCTGCATAGTTACGAATCACACATTCAACAGGAATCATCTGAAGTTTTTTAACCAGCACTTCAGTTGGAGAAAGCAATTTTTCAAAATGCGTTTCGATACCTGCAGCAGCTAATTTGTCCATGATAAAGGCGTTAAAACGGTTGTTGACCTTGCCCTTACGATCGAGTTGCTCGATTTTTTCGCCATTGAATGCCGAAGCATCATCACGAAAGACCAAAATCAGGTGATCAGCGTTATCTGTCTCGTATACAGATTTAGCTTTACCAGTATAGAGCAAGGTTTGTTTTAACATGGAGGAACCTTTTGAAAAAAATGCCTAGTAAACGACTAGGCTGGCCAATTTTGGTAAATCTGGGCTAACACTTCAGTTGCAACTGCTGGTTCTGCAAAAGTCGTGTCGAGTTTGAAGAGGGCAATGGTATTGCTTGAGCCAACCGCAGAAAGCTTCAACAGGTAGTTTTGTTCACCGACCTTAATCGTTGCTTCGTAGCCATGATCTGCTTGAGAGATGACTTTGTAGTTGAGGGTGCTCACGGTTGCAAAGGCATATTGCCAAGCAGTTGCTGTTGGACCTTCCACTTTCAGTAATGGGTTTTTATTCCCATCCATCACCAATTGTGGACGGCCTAAAGTCGTTGCTGCTGCTTCAGTGGTATTGCTTGCAGTTTTCATTGACTCTGGACGAGGCAATGCATAACGGTTGCCAGTTGTGTTCTCAAATGTTGGCGCATGTTGAATCGCTAGTGGATCAACCGTCGGTGCTGGATACAATGGCGTGAATGGTCTTACCGTTGCATTCTCAGGGAATTTGAGTGGTTCAAGCGCTTGAGCTTTTTTATAATCTAAAGAATGATTATTGAGGGCAAAACGACCACAACCAGCCAAACTTAAAGCTGAAATGACAAGGACAACACCAAGACGTAATTGCATCATAAATTGCTCGTATTAAATAATGCCCGCAGTTTTTAAATCTGTGCGGAGCGGTTCACGATATTGTTCTGCAAGAGCGGTTAAAGGCAGGCGTAGACCTGTACTAATGTATCCCATCTCATGCAACGCCCATTTCACAGGAATTGGGTTTGATTCGCAAAACAAAATATTGTGTAGATTTGCAATTTGTTGATTCAAACTTTGTGCTTTGGCTTGATCGCCAGCTAAAGCTGCTTCACAAACTTCGCTCATTTGTTTTGGTGCAACGTTAGCAGTAACCGAAATATTACCTTTTGCACCAAGCAAAATTAATTCCCAAGCAGTTTCATCATCGCCTGAATAAACTGCGATTTTATCATTTAGACCTTCGATGAGGGCTTGACCACGTGGCACATCGCCTGTTGCATCTTTAATCCCAACAATGTTTTTAACATCGGCAAGACGAATGACGGTTTCGTTTTGCATATCAACGCCAGTACGACCAGGGACATTATAAAGAATTTGTGGAATATCAACTGCTTCAGCAATCGCTTTATAGTGTTGATATAAGCCTTCTTGTGTGGGTTTATTATAATATGGTGTCACGAGCAATGCCGCATCTGCACCGAGTTCTTTAGCAGCTTTGGTTAATTCGATGGCTTCGCGTGTTGAGTTTGCACCTGTACCCGCGATAATTGGAATGCGTTTATTGGCTACACGAATCACTTCTTTGATGACTTGTGTGTGTTCTTCCATGCTTAATGTAGACGCTTCGCCCGTTGTGCCAACAGCAACAATACTATGTGTACCTTGTTGGATGTGCCACTCAACGAGCTTCTCAAGACTCTTCCAATCTACGCGACCATCTTCAAACATAGGGGTGACGAGTGCGACAATTGAGCCTTGAATATTCTGTGCTAGCTGAGTCATTTTAAAAAACTATCCTATTTTCCCATCCGAGATTGAATTAGTTGAAACGAAATATTGGATGGTTGCAGTATTTTGATTCGTCGTCCAATAATGAATTCGATTGAATGACAATTATGCAAATTATGACTGATCGGCGGCATAAGAACAATATGCTTTAGTCAAACAGCCGAAAACTTTAATTCATCTTTTACTTGAATGATTTTCATCTTATGAAAAGTTTGTGTCTGTTTGGCTAGTCAGAAACAATGAGGCAGCGTATTGTACAAGGAGCGATCTAGGTTGAATAATGAGATGCAAAACGATTCAAAACACAGCGCATTAATTGTTGTCGATGTGCAAAATGGATTTACCCCAGGTGGAAACTTGGCAGTCACAGGTGCCGATCAGATTATTCCTGTGATTAATCAATTGGCGCATCAGTTTGAAACGGTGGTACTGACTCAAGACTGGCATCCTGATCAACATATTTCTTTTGCTGACAATCATGTGCATAAAGTGCCTTTTGAAACGATAGAGTTACCTTATGGCACGCAGGTGTTATGGCCAAAGCATTGTGTACAGGGGACACAGGATGCCGAATTTCACCCTGATTTAGATATTCCAACGGCACAATTGATTATCCGCAAAGGCTTTCACGTTAATATTGATAGCTATTCAGCCTTTATGGAAGCCGATCGTAAAACCCCGACGGGATTAAAGGGCTATCTTCAAGAACACCAAATTAATACGGTCTATATTGTGGGCATTGCCACTGATTTTTGTGTGGCATGGACAGCCTTGGATGCCGCGCAAATGGGTTTCAAAACCTATGTGGTTGAAGATGCCTGTAAAGCGATTGATTTGAATGGTTCATTACATAGCGCATGGCAAAGCATGTCAGCACACGGGATTCAGCGGATTCAGTCTGCTGCAATTTTGGCATAAGCTTGAGCTGATTGATCTAAAGGCGTTACACTTCTCAGGTTGATGCACCAGCATCAGTTCAATTATGCCTTAAACCTAAGCCGAGCGTTTTATGACCGTCGAACTTGATGATTTTGATCAAAAAATTATCCATCATTTACAAATGAATGGACGCTTGGCCAATCAGGAATTGGCTGAATTGGTGGGTTTATCGACCTCGCAATGCTCACGCCGTCGGGTTCAGCTTGAACAGAAGAAAATTATCACGGGTTATTATGCCCAAATCGCATTGAGTGCCGATCCTGCGCCGATCATGGGTATTATTGAAGTGAAATTGCAGAATTATAGTGATGCAACGCATGATCGTTTTGTTGAATTCTTGATGCACGAACCTGCTGTGAAAGATATTCATAAATTAACGGGCAGTTATGATTTTGCCCTTAAAGTGGCAGTTAAGAATCTGGATGAGATGGTCAAATTGATTGGAATTTTATCTTCCAAGAACTTTGGTGTCAGTAATCTCAATACTTCAATTGTATTGGAAAAATTAAAAGAAAACGGAATTGCGATTAAATAAAAACAGGATTTTATAGTCGTTTGATCTGAGACAAAGTTAGAACAAAGCTGATCGAAGCGCATAGACTATTCGAAATGGATTATTTTGAATATAAATTGCATTTATGGCAAAAATATAAGAATAAATTGCGAAATTTTAATAAAAATGATCAAATATGCCGTGTCTTTCTTTGAAAGATCTCTCTCCCTTTAGCTGTTCTCCTATTTGAGTTGTACCGTTATGAATACCGAGCAAAATGTATCTCTGGTAAGTCCAGTCATGCCTGTGATTGAGCAGCACTCTAAAATTGAAGATGCATTGGCAATGTTGATCGGAACATTCATTCTGTCTTTTGCAATGACTTTATTGCAGCAGGCAGGCATTATGACGGGAGGGACAGCAGGTCTATCTTTGCTGATTCACTACATTACTGATCTGAAGTTCGGCGTATTATTTTTCCTGATCAATATTCCATTTTATTATTTTGCCTATAAAAAGATGGGCATCGCGCTGGTGGTGAAAACTTTTATTGCCGTTGCATTATTGGCAGGATTTACTGAAATTATTCCACAGTTTTTTCATCTCTCCGATGTCAATCCAATCTACGCTACGATTTTTGCCAATGTCTTGATGGGTGTGAGTTTTTTGATTCTATTTAGACATCGTTCGAGCTTGGGTGGTATCAACCTATTGGCGTTGTATTTGCAGGAACGCTTTAAAATTCCAGCAGGAAAAGTGCAAATGGGTATTGATGTGGTGATTTTATTAACCTCATTGTTGTTTGTGGACTGGAAGCTGATTTTGATCTCGATTTTTGGTGTCATTATTTTGAATTCAATCATTTTATTAAATCATAAAACCACACGTTATGTGGCTTGATGCATGCGTATTTCTGCTATTAACCTGACTGTTGCAGAACACAAGCTATATCGATCATGAGACGCTAGATGTGATCTAGCCTATGAAATGGCTGAAGTCATAACAAGCATAATCATAAAAAAAGCGCCATAAAGAATTTCTTTATGGCGCTTTTTTTATAGTCAGGGTCGTACAAACAACGCTGATAGCTGTATCGAATTACTCGACCGTAACACTCTTGGCGAGGTTACGTGGTTGATCGACATCAGTACCACGTAACACGGCAACATGATAAGACAGCAGTTGTACAGGCACGCTGTAAACGATCGGTGCTAACCATTCATTTACCGCTGGCACATGAACCACGTGTTGACGATCTTTACCGTGAATACCGCTATTTTCATCTGCAAAGACAAATAATTCACCACCACGGGCTTGTACTTCTTCCATGTTCGATTTGAGTTTATCGAGCATGTCATCTTGTGGTGCCAAGATGACCACAGG
Organism: Acinetobacter sp. Ac_3412; assembly: GCF_013072675.1. NCBI lineage: Bacteria > Pseudomonadati > Pseudomonadota > Gammaproteobacteria > Moraxellales > Moraxellaceae > Acinetobacter > Acinetobacter sp. Ac_3412. The sequence continues at coordinate 54,802 of NZ_LXUJ01000011.1, forward strand.
CATTTCATTATCCACTAATGCCAATGGACCATGCTTCAACTCACCTGCTGCATAACCTTCCGCATGAATATATGAAATTTCTTTCAGTTTCAATGCGCCTTCTAATGCGATCGGGAAGTGTGTACCACGGCCCAAGAATAAACAGTGATTTTTCTCAACGAATAATGCCGATAAACGTAGAATTTCAGTATCACCTTGTAAGGTGTCTAAAATCACTTTTGGACAATGCCAAAGTGCTGTTGTGATCTCATTCAATTGAGCATCAGACAAGCGATTTTTGACTTGACCAATTTTTAAGATCAATAACATCAATGCTGCAAGCTGGGTGGTAAAGGCTTTGGTTGAAGCCACCCCAATTTCGGGACCAGCAAGCGTCAGTAAATGGTGATTTGTTTCACGCACCATTGATGAGGTTGCAACGTTACAAATCGTCATGGTGCTGATGTCAATATTATTGGCTTTGGCACGTTTTTGGGTTTCACGTAACGCGGCTAAGGTATCGGCTGTTTCACCAGATTGTGAAATACAGATATACAGCGTATTTGCCACAATCACTGGGCTGCGGTAACGGAACTCACTTGCAATCTCAACTTGGCAAGGGACACCAATCAGTTGTTCAAACCAATATTTGGCAATCATCCCCGCATGGTAGCTGGTCCCACAGGCAATGATCTGGATTTGCTGAATCTTGTCAAAATCGGCATTGGCATGATTGAGGAAATCTTCACGTAAGCTATTGCCGTTCAATGCTTGAGAAATGGTTTGCTGAATCGCTTCAGGCTGCTCATAAATTTCTTTGAGCATGAAGTGCTTATATTCGCCCTTAGAGGCATTGCTGACCGTTGCATCTAACTCTTTGACTGGACGTTGTACAGGCTCGCCGTTGACAAAAACTTCAATACTGGTACGGGTTAAACGCGCAATATCACCTTCTTCTAGATAAACGAAGCGATTGGTGACTGGTAATAAAGCCAATTGGTCGGAACTGATAAAGTTTTCACCAATACCGACACCAATCACCAGGGGCGAACCTTCACGAACCGTAATCAGCTCATCTGGATGTGCCGTGTGCACAATCCCAAGTGCATAAGCACCCTTAAGGCGTGGTGTAATCTTTTGTACTGCTTCCAACAGGCTATCTGTTTGCTTTAGCGCATCGTTAACGAGGTGAGCAACAACTTCAGTATCGGTTTGCGAGGTAAACACATAACCTAAAGCTTGCAATTCATCCTTAAGGTCTTGGTAGTTTTCAATGATCCCGTTATGAACCACTGCAACATCACCCGAAACGTGCGGGTGTGCATTATTTTCTGTCGGTTTACCGTGAGTTGCCCAACGTGTGTGTGCAATCCCGACATTTCCAGTTAAGTGCTGTTCTGACACGGCTTCAGCCAAGTTGGCAACTTTACCAACACGACGTTCACGTAAGATTTTTTGATTATTGAGTAATGCTAAACCAGCAGAGTCATAGCCACGGTATTCAAGGCGTTTTAGTCCTTCAATCAGAATATCGGTTACACAACGTTCAGCAACGCCACCAACAATACCACACATAATATTATCCTCTTATTTTTTCAGCTTTTGGGGACGTTGATAATTTGCTTTTTCAAACTGTTTTGATCGTTCGACAGCCAAACTATGCTCAGCTACATCTCGAGTGAGGGTTGATCCTGCACCTGTTGTAGCACCTTGACCAATTTTAATTGGTGCAACCAAGGAGTTATTGGTTCCAATGAATACATTGTCTTCAATAATGGTACGGTGTTTGTTGGCACCATCATAATTACAGGTAATGGTACCTGCACCAATATTACAGCCCGCGCCAATATCTGCATCACCTAAATAAGTAAAGTGATTGGCTTTTGAGCCTAGACCCATATTCGTATTCTTTACTTCAACGAAGTTGCCGATATGTACGTCATTGGCAAGGTTTGCACCTGGACGTAAACGTGCGAAAGGCCCAATTTGGGTGTTTTCGCCGACAATCGCATTCTCAAAAATACTATAGGGTTGAACTTTTGTACCTGCCGCAATACGGGTATTTTTTAGAATACAGCCTGCGCCGAGTTGTACGTTATCGCCCAGTTCACAGTCGCCTTCGATGATAACATTGACATCAATTTGTACGTCTTGCCCACAGCTTAAGGTACCACGTAAATCAAAACGATTTGGGTCAATTAAGTGAACACCTTGTAGCATCAATTCTTTGGCTTGCTGCTGTTGGAACTGACGTTCCAAGGTCGCAAGTTGTAAGCGGTTATTCACACCTTCAACTTCAAACGCAAGCTCTGGTTCAACTGAGGCAACTTCTAAGCCATCCGCAATTGCCATCGCGACAATATCAGTGAGGTAATATTCACCTTGCGCATTTTCATTAGAAAGTTGAGGCAACCATTCATGAAGTTTTGCATTGCTGACACAATAAATGCCAGTATTAAATTCTTTAATTTGGCGTTGTGCTTCGTTGGCATCTTTATGTTCAACAATGGCCTGAATTTTACCATCTTGGCGAACAATCCGGCCATAACCTGTTGCATCATCGACTGTGAGTGTCACTAAGCCAATGCCTGTTTGAGTGGATGCATCCAATAATTTTTGTAGCGTATCTGCCTGAATACAAGGTACATCGCCTGATAAAATCAGTGAAACACCTTCTTGTGGTAAAACAGGTAAGGTCATTTGTACTGCATGGCCTGTGCCTAATTGTTCTGCCTGCTCAACCCATTCAATCTGTTCTGCTGCAAAGCTTTTTTTAACCAGCTCACCGCCATGTCCATATATGGTAATAATGTTTTGGGCATTGAGTTTTTTTGCGGTTTGAATCACATGTCCAAGCAGAGGACGACCTGCAAGTGGTTGTAATACTTTTGGTAATTGTGAACGCATCCGCGTTCCTTTCCCAGCTGCAAGAATAATAACAGTTGTTGACATAACTAACTCTAATAGTGGCTTAAGTCAAAAGATAAAAATGAAAAATAAGAATACAGAGTGCTGCCCAAAGACCAGCAATGATGTCATCCAGCATAATCCCTAAGCCGCCAGACACTTTTTGGTCAGCCCAGCTAATTGGGAATGGTTTCCAGACATCAAATATACGGAATAAGATGAATCCGACAATGACCCACAGCCAATTCATTTGCTGTAAATAGAGCAAAGGCAGGAGGGTAATGGATTGTCCTGCAAACTCATCCCAGACAATGCGACCATCGTCATGCACATTGATGACTTTTGCAGTATGTCCACAGATATAAATGCCAATTAAGGACATTAAAATAACCACAACGATACTGGCCGACAGACCCAAATAGAGCCATAGTGGTACAAATAACAGTGCAAAGGCAGAACCAAAGGTTCCAGGGGCTTTGGGTGCTAAACCAGAACCAAAACCGACACCACAGAATACGATGAAGCGGTCAAACCAAGTCATTTGGCTAAAGTGAATGGGAGGCTTATGCAAAGTGTTGGTATCCATGAACATGTAATGGGTGTGCTTTGCCCATATACTCAAATAACAATCCAGTTTGTTGGGTAATTTCGCCGATTATTGTAAGCGGAACATCTAATTGTTGTCGCGACAGTTCTTTGAAGTTTTGCGGTGATATTGTAAAGCATAATTCGTAATCATCACCACCTGCAAGCGCATAATGCCAAGCTTGTTGCAGATCAAGTTGTTTCAGTGATGCATCTAACGGAAGTTGCTCAAGCTGTAATTTTGCACCGACATTGGATGCTTTTAAAATATGACCTAAGTCTTGCGCCAATCCATCTGAGATATCAATCATACTCGATGCCAACCCTTTGAGCTGTTGACCCAAATGACAACGTGGGGTTGGATAATCTAAGCGTTGTTGTAGTGCATGCCCTAGATGCTGTAATCCAAACGCAGCATCGCCAATCTGTCCACTCACACAAATATAGTCACCAACTTGTGCACCTGCACGGGTAATGGCCTGACCGTGTTCAATCCAGCCTAGTGCAGTCACACTAATCGTGAGTTGAGTGCTTTGGGTGGTATCACCACCAATCAGGCTAACACCGAACTGATCGCAGCAATTAAACAAGCCCTGACTAAATCCAGCCAGCCAGTCATGATCAATAGTTGGGAGACTCAGTGCGAGTAAAATACTATGAGGTTTTGCCCCCATTGCTGCCAAGTCAGATAAATTGACTGCAACGCATTTCCAGCCGATGGCATGGGCAGCGGTGTCTAAGGGGAAATGACGACCAGCAACCAGTGTATCTGCACAGATCACCAGTTGTTGTGAAGAAGGTGGGGTAATAATGGCTGAGTCATCACCGATGCCTAAACTGACATCCGTATTGGATGTGCGTTTAAAGTAATGCTCAATAATTGAAAACTCAGCCATTTAACACAAGCCTATTATTTTGCTTGCTGTTTTTCAGCTTCACGCAGCTTTGATGAAAGACGGTCTAATACACCATTGATGTATTTATGACTGTCTGCACCACCAAAGTGTTTAGCTAGCTCAATCGCTTCATCAAGTACAACGCGATACGGAACTTCGAGGTGATCTCGAAGTTCATACGCACCCAGTCGTAAGGTTGCAAGTTCTACGCCATCCAAGGCATTTAACTCACGATCAAGTACAGGGATGAGTAACTCATCTAAAGCTTCATGTTGAGCAACCACTTGAGTGAGCAATTCATGGTAATAGTTAAGGTCAACTTTGTGCATGGCATTTTCAACACGCGTGCGTGCTTCAATTTCATGAACTGGGTTATGACTCATTTGCCATTCATAAATCCCTTGTACAGCAAAACGACGTGCTTTGCGTTTCGCTGCATAAGCGGCCTGAAGTGTTTGCGACATGCTTTAAATTGCCTTTAATAAGTTAACCATTTCGATTGCAGTCAATGCAGCTTCGCTACCTTTGTTTCCTGCTTTCGTACCAGAACGTTCAATTGCTTGCTCAATGCTGTCTGTAGTCAATACACCATTGATTACAGGCATTGTGCTTTCAAGAGCAACTACGCCTAAGCCTTTTGCACATTCACCTGCAACAAAGTCAAAGTGAGGTGTGCTACCACGAATCACTGCACCTAATGCAATGATGGCATCAAATTTATTTGAAGCTGCTAATTTTTTCGCAACAATCGGCAGTTCCCATGCACCTGGTGCATGAATAACAGTAATCGCTTCTTCTGCAACGCCATGGCGTTTTAAAGTGTCGATTGCGCCTTCAAGTAAATGTTCAACAACGAAGCTGTTGAAACGACCGACTAAGATCGCATAACGACCTTCGCTTGCGAGATGTAATAAACCTTCAATTCGGCGAATTGCCATAGCAACCTCGATTATTTTGCTGTGATTTGATCGGCAGTGATGTATTCCACTACCTCTAAATTGAATCCGGATAAGGCATTGAAACGAAGTGGAGAACTCAACAACTTCATTTTCTCAACGCCTAAATCACGTAAAATCTGTGCACCCACACCAATGGTTTGATATTGGTGAGAAAGTGCGGCATTGGATTTCAGTGGTTTTGGCTGATTTAAATTCTGCAATGCAGGACCAAGATCTTCTAATTGACCCTGACCAATCCATACCAGTACACCGCGATCACTTGCAGCAATCGTTTGCATAGCAAGGTCTAAGTTCCAAGCAGGAGAACCATCGGCTTTATTAAGTTTTAATAAATCACGAATCGGGCTGAAACCATGAACACGTACCGTAGTGACGCCTTGTTTTGGTTCACCTTTAACTAAGGCAACATGAATATCAGGATTGCCGATTTCACGATACTTATACAGCTCAAACGTTCCGTATTCAGTCTCAATGGTTTCTTGAGACAAGCGTTCAACGGTTTGTTCATTGGTCATGCGGTAATGGATCAGGTCCGCGATGGTGCCAATTTTTAAGCCATGTTTTTCTGCAAATACTTCTAAATCAGGACGACGTGCCATTGTACCGTCATCATTAATAATTTCACAGATCACAGACGCTGGCTCTAGACCTGCTAAGCGGGTGAGGTCACAACCTGCTTCGGTATGACCTGCACGGTGTAAAACACCACCTGGTTGTGCCATTAACGGGAAAATATGACCCGGTTGAACAATATCACTTGGTTTGGCATGTGCCGCAACCGCAGTACGAATAGTATGCGCGCGTTCTGCAGCTGAAATACCTGTACTGATGCCTTCTGCAGCTTCAATCGAAAGCGTGAAGTTGGTTGCGTGTTGCGCGCCGTTCTGATCAACCATCAATGGAAGGTTGAGCTGTTTACAGCGGTCGCGACTGAGTGTTAAGCAAACCAAACCACGTGCATGGGTAATCATGAAGTTAATATCTTCAGGGCGAACATGCGTTGCGGCGATGACTAAGTCACCTTCATTTTCACGATCTTCATCATCCATCAGGATGACCATTTTGCCTGCACGAATATCTGCAACAAGCTCTTCAACATGACTCAGCGGCATTCGCTTTCACCTTTTATCTTGCCTTTTTAGGCACTAGTATTCGATAAATCTGGCATAGTTTACCGCATTTTAAAAAATTTCGCCTGTGCTTCTTTATCAATAAAAAGTCAGGCCAAACAAATTATCTTGCAACACATTATCCTGCCCAGCTTTGCCACTTTAAAAGACAGTGTGATGCGATTGTAAGCTTTATATGTATGGGCTAAACAAAAAAACACAAGGCTTTGTATCTAGACAAAGCCTTGTGTTTTGAATGACTCTATTCGCGTAGTCTAAATGCTATTTATTCCAGCTCTGTCGATGCTTTGGCTTTTTTACCCATTAAAATTTCTGTACGTAGCGTTTGCGCCAACGTTGCACATTCTTCATTCATGCCATTAATCATAAAAGCGTGACGGGTCATGATATTACTTGGATTTGGCATTGCCACTAATTCATAACTGTTTTGAATGGTTTTGAGCTGCTCATGATTTAAATGCAAAGCTGCTTCTTTGGCATGTAAATGTTGTGCCAATCGTTTCGCGGCTTCAACTGCATCTAGCTGCATTGCATCGACTGCACTTGCAACAGCACCACGGGTTTGTAAGGCAAAACGTTTATCTTCACGATAACGTTTATACAGTACATCGGCCAATAATTGGAAAACAGCACCGACCATCATCAGACATTCAAGGGTATGACTGTTTTCAGACGTCGTTGCTAAGCTTGCTCCATCTGCATTGAATTCTTGAACCACCTGAATCTGAGCCGCGTCGATCTGGTAATGCTTGGCACAGAGCGCAATACTTTTATCTAAAAATAATTGGCATAGCTTGAAATACGGGACTGAAACAGACTGGTTCACACTACTCAATAACTGCTTAGGATCATAAAACTGAATATTGAGCGCCAAAGCTTGATCATCAAGTGATACGGATTCAGCTGGATTTTTTTCAACACGCGGTTTGGCTTGAACTTTTGCCTGCTGTTGTGCCTGAGTAACCAAAGTCACGGTATTTTGTTTTTCAAGGGCAAGAGCTTGGGTTAAACGTTGAATCTCATGCTTGAGATGATTCTCTTGATTGATACGTGCCAAGTATTCGCTACGTGTTGGGCGTGCGATGGCGCGATAGGCCAACCAAATCAAGCCATGAATGAACAGGGAAACTAAAATCGCTAACCATTGAGTTCGCAAAATCTCACCGATACTCGGTTGGATTAAGGTAATTTCAACGGTACCGACTTTCTTTTCATTTTGTAGCGCATCGCGAACAAACACTTCACCTTGGCGGGTTTTAGCCATACCACTGGTTGCAAGCACTTGTTTATTGGCGTCTAAAATACGAATGGATGCAACACTTGGGTTGGTTGCATAACGATTCGCCACCAATGCCAGCGAAACGGTATTGGCTGGTTCCAACTCAGCAAGACTATCTGCCACTAACTGACTGGTCATCAGTTGTCCTTGGCTAGCGCGATTTTCATTGAGTTGATGTGTCGTTGCAATCACCAATAAAAAGGTATGCAATGCAAAACTTACGATCAGTAGGCTAGCAAATAGCCCTTGGCGAGGCGCATTCAAGTTAAATTTCCAAGGCAAATAGATTCATGGGTTATGTTATGATTCTTACAATAGTTGTCGCTCAACCACGAGTCAATTCATGCGAGAAATCATTCTTATATCCTTTCTAGGACCAGATCAACCGAATCAGTTTACTCGATTAATGCAGGTACTATCCGTACATTCTTTGCAAATACTCGATGTGGGGCAGGCAGTTATCCATAATCAACTGACCCTTGGGATCGTTGTTGCATCGGATAATGAGACTGCAACTGCATTAGCAATGAAAGAGATTTTGATTTTAGCACATGATATTGGCTTAACTGTGCGATTTAAACCAATCTCCAACGCAGAATATGATCAATGGGTAAGTGAAGGTGGTCGAACTCGCTATATCGTGACTGCGCTTGCACCTGAACTTACCGCTGCACATCTGCAAGCCGTGACTAAAATTGTGTCAAGTCAAGGCTTTAATATTGAAACGGTCACTCGTTTATCGGGGCGTTTAGATCTGGATGCAGAAAGCCAATTTCCACGTCGTGCCTGTGTGCAGTTTGGCCTTAGCGGACAGATGTTGGATGCTCAAGCGATGCGTGCAGCATGTTTAAGCCTATCTGGCGAGTTAAATATTGATGTCGCTGTGCAGGAAGACAATGCCTATCGCCGTAATCGTCGTTTGGTGTGCTTTGATATGGACTCCACCTTGATCGAGCAAGAAGTGATTGATGAACTGGCATTAGAAGCAGGCGTTGGTGCTCAAGTCGCTGAAATTACTGAGCGTGCCATGCTGGGTGAACTTGATTTTCAACAAAGTTTCCGTGCCCGTGTTGCTTTATTAAAAGGTTTGGATGCTTCTGTATTGCCGAAAATTGCAGAACGTTTGACGGTGACGGAAGGGGCAGAGCGTTTGATCTCTACCTTGAAAGCCTTGGGTTATAAGACCGCAATTTTATCAGGCGGTTTCCAGTACTTTGCTGAGTATTTACAGGCAAAACTTGGCATTGATGAAGTACATGCCAATATTCTTGATGTAGAAGATGGTTTTGTGACGGGTGAAGTGAAAGGTGCGATTGTTGACGGTGCTCGTAAAGCAGAGTTATTGCGTCAACTGGCCGAAAAAATGGGGATTTCGCTAGAGCAGGCGATGGCTGTTGGTGATGGTGCCAATGACTTACCGATGCTTTCAATTGCAGGTCTGGGCGTTGCATTCCGTGCTAAACCTTTGGTCCGCCAAAATGCCAATCAGGCAATTTCAAGTGTGGGTTTAGATGGCGTGCTGTACTTATTAGGTATGCATGATAAGGATTTAAACCGCGCTTAGATCAACATTTATTGTGTTTCAATAAGGTCGCTTTTACTGCGGCCTTATCCATTTTTTGTACGTCATTTATTCGTCATAATTATGTCTAAATGTATAGAAAAACAACGATAAAAAAATTCCGAAAAAAGTTTTTTTGCAGCAAAAAATAGGCATAGTTTTTTGTAATGACACGCTGTAATTGATGCTATATGGACATTCAAGACTTTTATATGTTTTAAAAATGTAATGACAAAAGCATATTGCGACAGCTTGTGTCGTAAGGTTAATTTCAGGCTCTTTTTTTCTAAAAAAAACGCTCCATAATGCATAAAGACGTTAATGCAATACGAAGTACTGTTAGAGATTACAGAACAAGATAGAGGTCTGAATTAAATACAGACCACCCCTTTTAAGACGGAGGTTTCTATGGAAGCAGCGAATTTCACCATGTGGGTTGGATTTGGCTTAATCGCTGTCGCAGTTATTGCTGTTTTCTTTTCTCCTTATCGTCGTTGGTTAGGTTTTATGTTGGCGGGTATGCTGTGCTGGGGACTGTTAGAAGTGGTGCGCTTTGGTGCGCAAACCATATTCGAGATGTCCGTCGCCTATAGTTATTTGACCGCGTTGAGCCTTGCGATGATAACGGTTACATTTATCCTTTTACGTGAAGACAAACAAGCACAAAAACAGCTGGCAAATCGTCAGTATATTGAACATACACCTGTATATAAGGACGACCAGCAGCAATGTTCTAGCAGATAAATTATAATAATTTGAATAACATCAAAGGTATGCTCAGCATGCCTTTTTTGTACTAATTTTCTGCAACAAAGCTTTTACAGACTTATATACAATTGTGCTAGGATACGGTTGTCTTAATTTTCATCATAATACTGTAGGCATAATTGTCATGAAGCTTTCTTCTTTACCTGTGGTTAAGTTACCTATCGTTGATGTAAGCACTGATCCACTGGATTTATTAGTGGCAGGTTTGGCGTTACGTATGAAGCAATTGGCACGTACCAGCCCAAAGTTTATTGAATTGGTGCATGACCGTGAATTCCGTATTCAGATTGGTACAGATTTAGGTTTTGCCCGTCAGATTCTTGTGAATCGTGGCAAGATTGATACGGTTGCAGGTAGCCCAGAAAAAGCAGATTTTATTTTACAGTTTGCATCAAGTGAGCAAGGTGTAAAAACGTTGCTAAAAGGTGACCCGACCGCATTTATGACGGGTATGCAAGATGGCAGCATCAAGATGGAAGGTGACTTTAGCTTATTGGTGTGGTTCAACCAAGCGGCGAAATTGATTCCACCTAAAGTGCCAAAACCTGTTAAAGAAAAAATTCGTCAAGCACGTGCCTTTATTAAAGAAAAAACAGGCAAATAAGCGGATATAAAAAAACTCCCAAATTGGGAGTTTTTTATTGCCTAGAATTATTCAATCTCTAAATTGAAAGTGACTGGTCCATCATTGATTAAATGAACTTTCATATCCGCTGCAAAAATACCTGTTTGCACGTGGTCGAATTGTTGTTGTGCATATGCAACCAATTGTTCATATAGGGCTTTGGCTTCTGTTGGAGGCATGGCGGGTCCAAAGTCAGGACGTAAGCCTTTTTGGGTTTGTGCCATCAGCGTAAATTGAGAGACCAGTAGTAGTCCACCATTGGCTTGGCAGACATTCCATCCCATTTTGCCTTGTTCATCATCAAAAATACGATATTTCAAGATTTTATCAATCAGCTTTTGGCCTTTTTCTAAAGTATCTTCTTTACCTAGGCCTAGAAACACCAATAAGCCGTGTTGAATCTCGCCTGTGGTTTGCCCGTCAACCACAACTTTGGCTTCGAGGACACGTTGAATTAATGCACGCATAAAAACTAGAGATCTGTTGGGTATAGAGATGCCGCAGTCTAGCAGATTTGGCTGCTTTGCATCGAGCTTGCAACATGGGGGATTTACTATGATCTTATTTTTCGATTTATTTTATTAAAATTATCTTTTTTATCTATTGTTTAAATCTTTGTATAGTCCTGTTGCAGGAAAGGTATTTAGATTTTGGATTTAATAGTATGTTTAAGCGAACATTTTTATTTACGATAATGGCAGCAACGCTTGGCACCGCGTATGCAGCGCCTTTAACAAAAGACAACGGTGCACCTGTAGGTGACAATCAAAACTCAATGACAGCAGGTGCGAATGGCGCAACGCTACTACAAGATGTACAGCTGATTCAAAAATTACAACGTTTTGGTCGTGAACGTATCCCTGAACGTGTGGTGCATGCCCGTGGTACAGGCGTGTATGGTGATTTCGTTGCAAGTAAGGATTTGTCTGATTTAACGGTCGCATCGATGTTTAAGGCAGGTACAACCACCCCTGTTTTTGTTCGCTTCTCAACAGTCATCCATCCTAAAGGCTCGCCTGAAACCGCACGTGACCCGCATGGTTTTGCCGTGAAGTTCTATACACAGCAGGGCAATTGGGATTTGGTCGGCAATAATCTACCCGTATTCTTTATCCGTGATGCAATCAAGTTCCCTGATTTTGTTCATGCCATGAAGCCTGACCCAGTCACCAATGTCCAAGATCCGAACCGTATTTTTGATTTCTTAAAAAGCCAGCCGTGGTCAATCAATATGTTGACCTATGTCTATTCAAATTTAGGCACACCAGAAAGCTACCGCACGCTAGATGGCTTTGGCGTGCATGCTTTTAAACTCTATAACGACAAAGGTGAATATAAGTACGTTAAGTTCAACTGGCGTTCTAAACAAGGCGTGAAAGGGTTGAATCTTGATCAGGTCCGTGAAGTTCAAGGTCGTGACTGGAATCATTTGACCAATGATATGTATAAAAATGTCTATGCCGGAAACTATCCGAAATGGGACTTATACATTCAGGTACTTGATCCAAAAGATTTGGATAAATTTGATTTTAATCCATTAGATGCAACCAAAATATGGCCAAATGATCTAGTCCCTGAAGTCAAAGTCGGAACCTTGACCCTGAATCGTATGCCGAAGAACTTCTTCCAAGAAACGGAACAATCGGCTTTTGCACCAGGCAACTTGATTCCAGGTATTGAACCGTCAGAAGACCGCTTACTGCAAGGTCGTATCTTCTCTTATTCGGATACGCAATTATATCGTTTAGGTGCCAATCATCAGCAGATTCCAGTGAATCGTCCTCGGGTTGCAGTGAATAACAACAACCAAGAAGGCTTTATGAACATGGGGCAAACCGGGTCTCAGGTTAACTATGAGCCAAGTACGATTGAGCCTAAACCATCTACTGAGATTGCCAGAGCTGTACAAACACCGTTGCAAGGAACGGTTTTACAACAGGCAATCCAGAAACAGCAACCCTTCAAGCAAGCAGGTGAGTTATACCGTAGCTATTCTGCGCTAGAAAAAAATGACTTGATTCGTAATCTTGCGGCAGACCTTGGACAAGTCAAAGATATCGAGACCAAGACCATCATGGTGTCTTATTTCTATAAAGCCGATGCTGATTATGGGACACGTCTTGCCAAGGCTGTGGGTGTGAATCTTAAAAATGCTCAAGCGAAAGCAGCGCAATTGAAAGACGAATAACTAGTTTTAGCATGTGGTAACAGGTGCCTGAATGTTACCCCCAGAAAGTCCTGTAACCTCAATAGCCTTTCCTGCACCTAGGGCGAGTGTTACAGGCACTCCTGATTCAATTTTAGGATATTGTGATGATTCACTTTAGAACTGCATTATTTGCAATTGGCGTAGCCTGCGGCAGTGTTTCGGCCTCAGTTTATGCGGACACAGCATCTGCCGCAATCAACGGATCAGAAGAAGTGGTTGAGCTATTTTTCTCTGCGGCCAAGATAGGCAATGTTGAAGTTTTACAAGAGTTTTTGAAGCATGGTTTTCCGATCGATGTGCAGGATCGCTCCGGTTATAGCGCATTGATGATGGCGAGCTATTACGGGCAAAAAGAAGCGGTCAATGTGTTGATCAAACAAGGTGCCAATCGATGTCTTCGAGACAAGCGTGGACATACCGCCTTAATGGGGGCGATTGTTAAGGCCGAATGGAGCATTGCCAAACAATTGCGTCAGGTCGATTGTGATGTTAATGCCGCAAAAACAGGTCAACTCAGCGCTGAACAGTTTGCAATTCAATTCGGACAACAGCAACGCTTAAAACAGATTCAGGCTGAGCTCTCCAACTAGGTTCTACTATATCTGTAAGCTATTGAATTTAAAAAGACACTGAATCAGATGATTTTGAGAAAAATAACCATCGTCGTAGACAGTCTCATTTCTGGATAAAAGTATGCTTTAATGCTTGAAACAGAATAGATCCTAATTCAGTCATGTCTACACCAATTATTCAATCTTTACTGGATACCGACTTATATAAATTCACCATGTTACAGGTGGTGTTGCATCAGTTTCCGCAAACGCATAGTGTGTATTTATTTCGTTGCCGCAATTTAGAAGATACGGTTTATCCCTTAGTTGATATTTTGGATGACTTGAATCAGCAGCTGGATTTGCTCTGTGAACTACGTTTTGCAGAAGATGAATTGCAGTACTTGCGTTCATTGCGTTTTATTAAAAGTGATTTTGTTGATTATCTGGAATTGTTCCAACTTAAACGTCGTTTTATTCAAGCCAGTATCGATGAGGCTGGGCGTTTAGATATTCGCATTGAAGGCCCGATGGTTCAGGCGATGATGTTTGAGATTTTTGTCTTGGCCATCGTCAATGAATTGTATTTCCGTCGTATTCGTACTGATGAGGTGTTGCTTGAGGGTGAACGCCGTCTGCAACAGAAATTGCTGCAGTTACAGCACTATGCCCAAGAACAACAAGATAAAGAGCCACCATTTTTAGTCTCTGATTTTGGTACGCGTCGTCGTTATAGTTTTGAATGGCAGAAGCATGTGGTGCAAGCCTTTCAGGCCGCTGCACCTAAAGTATTCCGAGGCACCAGTAATGTGCTGTTGGCAAAGCAATTGGGGATTAGCCCGATTGGTACTATGGCACATGAATTCTTACAGGCTTTTCAAGCACTTGATGTGCGTTTGCGTAATTTTCAGAAAGCTGCTTTGGAAGCATGGGTACAAGAGTATCGTGGTGATTTAGGTATTGCTTTGACCGATGTGGTGGGAATGGATGCCTTTTTGCGTGATTTCGATTTGTATTTTGCCAAGTTGTTTGATGGTTTGCGTCATGACAGTGGCGACCCGTATGAATGGGGGGATAAGGCTTATGCACATTATCGCAAACTCAAGATTGATACCAAAACCAAGATGTTAACTTTTAGTGATGGCCTGAATTTAGAAAAAGCATGGTCTTTGCATCAGTATTTTAAAGATCGTTTCCAAGTGAGTTTTGGGATTGGCACCAATTTGACTAATGATATGGGGCAGAAACCATTGAATATTGTGTTGAAATTGGTGGAGTGTAATCGGCAGTCGGTAGCGAAGATTTCAGATAGTCCAGGTAAGACTATGACGGATAATGATACCTTCTTGGCGTATTTACGTCAGGTGTTTGAGATTGAAGAAACAAGCGAGACTTTATAAGTTTAATTCGATACGCGTAAACGTCATCCACAACCTGCGTGATATAAGCAAGAAGTCTTTTTTGCGATACAGTTAAATAGATGAAAGAAGTGAACAGGTTTTGTGGATGACAATGGTTTTGCCTACTTTTGTCGAAACAAAAGTAGGTCGAGCCGAAGGCTTATCCCAATATAGGATGAGAACGCAGTAAGACTCTGTAATGAAAATTCAATTATTTAACCTCTCTATATCTTTTTTTCTGCTAAATGAATGCAAAAAATCAGACAAAGATAAAAAGTCGGCTATGTTAATATCATCCCCAATGCGGATGATAAAACAGCATAACCATGACTGACGTAGATTTGAAACTGGGTTTACTGATTGAGCCTGAACAACTGGTACCGTATTTAGGTAGCGAGTTGATTCGTATTATCGATTTAAGCCGAGCTTCGGTATATGAACAATTGCATATTCCTCATGCGATTCATTTACAACCTAAATACTTGGTTGCACAACAAGAACAAGCCAATGGGGTACTACCTGATTTAGCAGGTTTACAAGCCTTAATCGAAAAATTAAATATTTCACCTCAGCATCATGTCGTGGTCTATGACGATGAAGGGGGGGCTTGGGCAGGGCGTTTAATTTGGAATTTACATTGCCTTGGTTTTAATCGGACCAGTTTGATTAATGGTGGCATTCATGGCTGGTTGGGGGCAGGTTTGCCGACTACCGCGGAAGTTGATCCAGTAAAACCCGTTGTGGATCTGTTTCAGATCGATTTAGATACCGTGCAGCAGCATCGAATTGAATATCACGAATTGTTACAACAAGTCGAACAAGACAATATTCAGCTCTGGGATTGCCGTACCAACGAGGAATATACAGGCTTGCGCCTAGCTGCGCGACGCGGCGGTCACATCCCAAATGCACTGCATTTTGAATGGAGTACTGCCCTAAACCGTGAAAATCATCTAAAATTACACCCGCTTGAACGCACACAACAACGTTTAGAACAATTAGGCTTTAATTTACAACAACCTGTGGTGGTGTACTGTCAGTCTCATCATCGTTCTGGCTTGGCGTATATTTTGGCAAGATTGCTTAACTGGCAGGTGAGAGCCTACGATGGTGCGTGGAGTGAATGGGGCAATCGCCTCGATAGTCCTATTATTTCAGGGGAGTCACCGTCTTGAGTTTTGCAGCAGATTTGAAAAAACAACTCTTTATCAAAGCACAGAATCTTGTGCCGCAACATCAACTCAGCCGTGTTGTCGGTAAGGTTGCCGCAAGTGAAAATGTCTTGGTAAAAACTGCTGTAATTCAGGCATTCAAAGCAAAATATGGCATTGATATGAGCATTGCAGCGCAAAGCAACGCACTGCAATATAAGTCATTTAATGAATTTTTTACCCGTGCGTTAAAAGAGGGTGTCCGTGGTATTGATGAACAAGCTGATAGTATTGTTTGTCCAGCGGATGGTGCGATTTCGCAACTGGGTAAAATCGAAGCAGGTGATATTTTTCAAGCTAAAGGCCAAAGCTTTTCTGCTGAAAAATTGATTGGTGATCCGCAGTTGGCGAAACCATTTATTGATGGTCAATTTGCAACCGTGTATTTATCGCCAAAAGATTATCACCGCGTCCATATGCCATTGGCGGGGACATTGACCGAAACTTTATATATTCCGGGCGAGTTGTTCTCAGTCAATCAAACCACGGCTGAAAATGTACCAGGTTTGTTTGCACGTAATGAGCGTATGGTGTGTTTGTTTGATACCGAACTGGGTCGTATGGCGGTGGTTTTGGTTGGTGCCATGATTGTGGCAGGGATTGAAACGGTTGCCACAGGCAAAGTAAAACCATCTGGCAAAGTTGAATTGCAGCATCACCAAATGAAATTGGATAAAGGTGCAGAGTTAGGTCGTTTCTACCTAGGCTCAACCGCTGTGGTTTTATTTGAAAAAGATAAAATGGTCTGGGAAGAACAGTTTAAAGCCAATTCGACGGTGGTGATGGGTGAGCGTTTAGGTCATTCGGTTTAATTTAGATGTGATTTTAAAAAGCTCCAAAATTGGGGCTTTTTATTTATAGTTTAATTCTTATATATTTTGTATGACGTGAAATAGTCTTAGATAATTTAAAATAAAGGCAAATAATGATGAAATTTTTAATACCACAACTCTCATTTTTTGAATTTTTAGGAATACTTACTTTTGCAACAATATTCAGTAATTATTTTCTGGATCGACCATTGATCAATATGACGATTTTTATATTGTATTGTATTTTTGCAGGGATATTATCCAGTTTAAATTTTTATATCCGTTATAAAAGACACACAACCATTTCTGATTAATTTTGATTCTTATTTATGAGCTCATCTTCGGTAGATCAAACATATGATTGAAGATATCAGATATTTAATTATTTTTGCAAAAATTGCTGAGTTTGGTTCAATTTCAAAAGGTGCTAAAGCATTAGGTTTATCCACAGCAACTGTCAGTCTGCATTTAGCCAAGTTAGAAAAAAATTTGGAATGTGCTTTATTTTATCGAAATACACGGAAAATGACCTTAACTCATGATGGGCAAAAACTTTTAGATACAGCCCAAGTCATGTTGGAAACCTATGAATTAGGTATTTCAGATTTTAAGCAACGTTCTATTCTTAGAAAGACACAGCTGCATATTTCTATTCCAGCGGTTTTTATTCACAGTGAGTTGATGCGCTGTATCACGACATTTTGTGAGGCATATAAGGACTTAACTGTGCATATCACCTGTGATGATAGTCGGACAGATTTGATCGCTGAGAATGTGGATATTGCTGTTCGAATTGGTGAGCTTCCAGATAGTTCATTTAAAGCTCGCTATTTATTTCCTTTAGCCCGAAGTATTGTTGCAACACCTGAATTTTTAAGCCAACAGCAACCCATTACTCATCCTAAAGAGCTGATCAATATGAAATGGATTGGTTTGAGTATGAGAAAAAATAAAAGAATATTGCGGCATCAACACACAGGTGAGGAAGTCGAAATTTGCTATCAGCCTCATATTTATGTGAATAATGTTGAAGCCACGTATCGTCTGGCAAAATTAAATGCAGGACTGGCAGCGCCTCCTGATGAGTTAATCCAAGCTGATCTTGAACAGCAAAATATTGTGAAAGTTCTACCGAATTGGACACTTGAGCCGCTGAGTGTGTATGCGGTTTGGCCTGCCAATATTCCAATCAATAGTATTGCACATGCTTTGATTGAGCGAATTTATCAATCATTTAACTCCAAAATAGTTTGATGAGCATGTAGCTTGATAGAATGATTAACGACCCACCCATTATGGTATTCAGGATTTTGAGCTGGCGTGAGTTGGTTAATATTTTGGCGAGTTTATGCCCAGAAATGCCCCAAAGCATTAAACAGATATAGCAGGTAATGAAATAGATGAGAGTAAACAAAATAAAGGGATGATAACTCACGGGGGAGGAAAATAATGAGATACCAGAGAGGCAGGCAATCCATGCTTTGGGATTGAGCCACTGTAAGAGAAATCCATCTATAAAATTGGCTGCCGCAATATTGTTTGATATTTCAACTTCTGCTTTTGAACATATAATTTTTTGCCCGATATAGAAAATAAATAAGCTGCCTAAAACCTCAAGGATCATAAAAAATGTCGGGTAATGCATGATGGTTTTAGATATCCCAAAACCTAAAAATATAAGCAGTAAACTAAAGCCAATGCTTGCACCTGAGATAAAGGGCAGTGTTTTTCTAAATCCATACATTAAGCTGGAGGAGAGAATGGAAATATTGATGGGTCCTGGTGAGATGGACATCGTGAATGAAAAAATAAACATACTGAAAAGAATGGAAAGCTGCATGGTTATGGTCTTTTGAGATCAAGCTTAAAAGCAGATGATACAGCGTGGTTTAAATAAGATTAGTCTGGTTTTATCAAAAGCAGATTTTGATTTTTTGAAGTTTTAAAGCTAAAAGGTAATGCATTTTATTTATCAAAAATAAACATTATTGTGCTCATGAGTTGAGTATCTTATCTAAAAATTATAGCTGTTAGAAATAATGAAAATTTACCAAGTAGATGCTTTCAGTAATCAACTCTTTAAAGGAAATCCTGCTGCAGTTGTCTTGCTAGAACAGTGGTTAGATGAGCATATCATGCAGAATATTGCATTAGAGAATAATTTGTCTGAGACCAGTTTTGCTAGAAAAATTGATGATCAAAATTATGAAATTAAATGGTTTTCACCGGTAAAAGAAGTACAGTTTTGTGGTTATGGCACGCTAGCGACCAGTTTTATTATTTTTAGGAATCAGCCTGAAATTGAGTCATTGGTCTTTCACGTCCCGCACTTAGGTGAGTTTTTTATTACTCGTGGTGAAAACGGACAGATCAAAATGAACTTTCCGATACAAATGCCACATCGCTTGGAGATGATTCCTCATACATTAAAAGACAGCCTGTCTCAAGAAATCTCTGAGGTTTATATCAATCCACAGGCCTATATTGTGGTCTATCCTAATACCCAGGCTGTTTTAAATGAACAACCGAATTTTGATTTGATTAAAAACTCGGTGGGCGGCGTGTTGCAATCACCACACTAAATGATGCTGTAGAAGAAAGACTTGCTCGGTTTGATATCATTTCCCGTTACTTTACGCCGTCTATGGGAATAGATGAAGATCCAGTCACAGGTTCATTACATACGTCACTGATACCACTGTGGCAGCCATTACTTAAAAAAGAAAATATTGTCGCTTATCAAGCTTCAAAACGCGGGGGTGTGCTGCATTGCAAGTTACTAGAACATGATCGAATTGAAATCGCAGGCGAGTGTCGCTTATATCTAGAAGGTGAAATTTTCATTTAATTAATAAACTAAAAATCCATGTACGTTTTTGCTTACATCGATTAGGGGCAATGTCCCATTTTCAGACTCAGCCGAATTGCCTAATATGAACTCATCAGGAACAGGAAGTTCCAGAACATAAAACAAGAATGATAAGTTTGCGCATCAGGACGTGAGATATGACAGGAGTTGTATCTAGTGAAAGGAATACGAAAAAGCCCGACAGGATGTCGGGCTTTTTTCATTTGAGCTAAAGCTCAGTCAATTTTTAGCTCATCTGCTTGGCACTATAATAAGCATGAATCGAGGCTGCACAACGTTCAATAATCGAGTCTTCATCCTTTTTCCAGATGAGCTTCACTTCACTGAGGGTACTCTCGTCCTGAATCGGAATCAGTCTGACATTGCTGGGTAAAATCACTTTAAACTCTTCAGGCACAATACAAATGCCAAAACCATTAGCGACCAGTTCCAGTTGAGATCTTTTTCTTGAGTAGATTCTGGTTCTTTGGGGACTAAAACCATTCACCAAACATAAATTGGCTGCCAAATAGCTTAAGCCACCACGGGCTTTATGCGGTACAGAAACAAAATTTAATGGCTCTAATTCACGGATCGATATACTTTCTTTTTCACTTAATAATGGATCTGCGATATGGGCAGCAACATATAAGGGAGCCGTGTATAGACTGATCGAATTGATATCATTTAAATTGTGATAAATCGGGGGCCGAATAAAGCCTAAATCAATTGTCCCATTCAACAAATATTCGAGCTGTAATTCAGAGGATAGGGTATTCATTTCGATATCAATGTTATGGGTATCACAGAGCTGCTCAAAGATTTCCAACTTGTTTTGATCCAGCACAATACTACTGGAGTGCGCGATTTTAATGATTCGACCTTCACCACGGCTGATACTTTGGGCGCTGACAATCGAACTTTTTAAATGATCAATATTGGTTTTTAGACTTTTATACAGGGCTTCCCCTGCAGGTGTGAGTCTAATTTTCTTCTCGGATCGATCAAAAATTTCAAAACCGATTTCTTCTTCTAAATTTTTAATTTGTCTGCTGAGGGCAGATTGAGCAATAAATAGCTTTTCCGAGGCAGCAATAAAGCCCCCAGTTTCAACAATTGTGATTAGATAATTGAATTGTTTGAATGTCCACATATCTCAAAATTAGATCATTGCTTGTTTTTTCTATATTAGATTAGATGGAAGAAATCTTATACCTTTTTTATAGATCCTTGATTTAGGTGGCTGAACATGACAATGAGAAATAAGATTTTGACCTTGATTACTGCTGTAGTGATTTGTTTACTGGCGCAAAGCTACGATCAGTATATGGGTGTGATGAAGACAGAGCAGACTATTGATTTATTGGGAGATTGATAAGTTTTCCGTACCCAGTTCCATATAATTACTGACTTTTTAAAGGATGAGAAAGCTCAGCAGTGTACGCTTTTTCTTACATTGATTAGGGGCAATGTCCCATTTTCAGCCAAGGCTGAATTGCCTAATATGAACTCATCAGGAACAGGAAGTTCCAGAACATAAAACAAGAATGATAAGTTTGTGCATCAGGACGTGAGGATATGACAGGAGTTATATCTAGTGAAAGGAATACGAAAAAGCCTGACTTGGATGTTGGGCTTTTTTTATGCGCGATGGATTTGTTTTTCCCACAGCTCAATCAAAAGCTGCATGGATTTGCTCAGTGGTTTATAAGCTGGCCAAATGGCATGAATCGGCATATCCAGCCCATTGGTGGTATCGAGAAAGGCTAAGCGCACCAGACTTTGTTTGGCAAAATGTGTTTGCACTACGGAAAGCGGAAAATTACCCCAACCCAGGCCTTGTTCCACCATATCAATGGCCATGGATAAATTGTCGCTATACCAATAAGAGTCCGAGACCAAAACCCGACTGTCAGGTAGAGGGTAATTTTTGCTTGCAACAATAATCTGTCTGAGTTCAGATAACATGGTGAGTTCATTCTTATTATGTGCTTTGAGCTGTTGTGCATCTTTCGGTGAAACCGCAGCAACGAATTGTTCCATACCCAGTAAACGGAAACGCTCATTGTTATCGAGTTGTGATGAGCTATAAGCGATATAGAGATCAATTTCGTTATTGTGTTGCCGTGTTTTGAGCTCTTGTTGTGGTGCACTGACTATTTCAATATTTAACAAGGGATAGCGTTGAATCAGCTGTTCAATCCCTGCCAATAAAAACTTTTGATTCACATCTGCAGCGATGCCAATGCAAAGACTGGTTTCTAATCCCGTTGAAAGTTCGGTCAAATGCAGGTCGAGCTGACGTAATTTGGTCACAATCAGTCGGGCATGCGGTTCGATTGAAAGTGCAACCTCTGTGGGGGCAAGGTGGTTTTTACTGCGTTCAAATAATTTTAAATTCAATTCTGCTTCAAGATTGGCAATCGCCATGCTGACTGCTGAAGGGACTCGATTTAACGCACGTGCCGCTGCGGAAAAATTACCACGATCCATAATTTCAAGAATCAGTTCAAGCTGCTCACGACTGAGTTTCATGGCAATTTCCTTGTCAGTAAATCTGATGACGATTGACTTTTTTTATCAAATTTAAGGCGTAAAATCCACTCATTATTGATTTTAAGGTGTGGTCATGCAAGGAACCAAGAGAAGAGTCACTTACGTATTTTTCTATGAAGTTTTGAGCTTTTTTATCTGTGCGATGGTGTTGGCGGTGCTTTCAGGTACCACCATCAGTCATACAGGACCTTTGTCGATCTTGATTGCTGTGATCGCAGTGACAGTCAATTTCTTTTATAACTATGTATTTGAGATGTGGGAAAAGAAGCAGACATCAAAAAAACGTACGGTACTCAGACGTGTGGCACATGCCATAGGCTTTCAAATTGTCTTGGTGACAATTTTGATTCCCTTGATTGCTTGGTGGATGCAGATCAGTTTAGTCAAAGCTTTCCTGCTCGATTTTAGTTTGATGGTGCTGATTCCATGTTATACCTTTGTTTATAATTACTTTTTTGATCATATTTTTGGTTTACCTAGCCATTTGGTTGAGCCAGCAGCACTGAATGCCAAAACCAGCTCATAATTGACAGTTTTATGGTTAAATTCATAAAAAAGTGTGCATAAATTGCACTCTTTTTTATGTGAAATATAAATTATTTCCGTGGCTGAATTTAAATCATTAAAGTCGAATCCAGGTCATATTACGGAAACTATTATTGTTTGGGTTTTTCGCATTGATACTCAGCATTTTGCCTGTTTTGCTTAAACGAGCATTCAGGTTATATTTTTGGCCATCATAAGGATTGAGCCAAACGCCTTGTACAAATTCCTCATTTTGATTCAACATCTTTAGACCAGTTAGGACTTCCATGCCGATAATCTGTTGGTTTTTTAAAGCGCCAGAACATGCTGTACATAAGGTCGGTGCGGCCTCCTTGGCAGAGGGGTACATTTTGACAATCACCGCACTGTATTGTTCGGTCGCAGAATGCCTGCGAATGACGATATCAGACAGGTACGAGCCCGTACGCTCATCGACTACTTTCCACGTCCCAATCAGTGGGTCTGTTGGAGCAGCATGTATTGCCAAAGGGGTATTGAGTCCAAGTAAGAGAATACAAGCACGAAGATAAGGTGTATTTAGCATGAGGAATACATCGAAAAATATAAATAATGAAATTAAACAACAATTTATTATATTATTTTAGTGGAATGATCACATCATATTTAAGGGAACTTGGCAGTTCCCGTCACGCTTAAATCATGCGGTATAAGCGTTCTTTCGGGAACACTGCGGTAAAGGTCGAGCCTTCATTTTCTTTAGAGGTGATTTCCAGATGCGCTCCGTGTTGCATTAACACGTGTTTCACAATTGCCAATCCAAGTCCAGTTCCACCTGTTTGACGGCTACGTGCGCTATCGACACGATAGAAACGCTCTGTTAAACGTGGCAAATGTTTGGGGTTAATCCCGATCCCATTATCCTGTACGGTGAAGTACGCATGATCGCCATCTTCATGCCAGCCAATGGTGATAATGCCGCCAGCAGGGGTGTATTTAATCGCATTGGTGATTAAGTTGCTGAATGCACTGGCAATTTCGATATCGGAACCGATCAGGTCGCAATGGCTATCAATATCCAGATTCAAGGTATGACCATAATCGAGATTGTAGGCGCGGGCATCATCAAAGATTTGATTCATCAGATTGGCCATATCAATAATCTGATTTTTCGCGACTTTTTTATTATTTTCTAAATTAGATAGCAACAATAAATCATTAACCAAAGCATTCATACGCTTGGTTTGTGACTGCATTTGTGTGAAAGCGCGTTTCCAGCGCGGGGTAATGTCATCTTGATCAATAAAGGTTTCGATATAACCACTGAGTACGGTAAGCGGTGTACGTAATTCATGTGAAATATTATCAACAAAGTCTTTACGCATTTGCTCGAGGTTATGTACTCGTGTGGTGTCATAAGCAACCAATAGACGACTTTCGCCACCGAAGCGAGTCAGTTTGACTTGTACATAACGATCTTCATCCATCTGCGCTTGTAGACGGATGCCATCAGGAGATTGATCACTGTGGTTAAAATATTCAATAAAACTGGGTTGGCGCAGAATCGACAATAAGTTGCGGCCACGATCTAAGGGACTAATGCCTAACAGTTTTTCAGCGGCAGGGTTCCACCATTCGATTTGATGCTGATCATCAATTAAGACCACGGCTTCGGCCAATGCCACCAAAGAAGATTGTGCGCGATCAATCAAACCCACCATTTCGGCTTGAACAATGCGTTCTTGACGCTGTGCGCGGTAGACATTGAACAGCAATGCGCCCCAAATCCCGTTCAGATTTGGGGGGACATCATAAGGGCGATTGGAAATCCATTCATTGACCAGATAAAGCGAGCGGAGCTGTAGCATGAAAAACAGCACAAAGGCGACAAAAATACAGCTCCAGAAGTAACCCACCCCGAATCCGACTAAGCTCGCAATTAATAAGAAAAAAAGTAACAGTCTTAAATCTTGCTTTGCAAAGGTCCATAAACTGCTATAGCGAAAACGTTGGTGTTCACGTGCTAGTTCAGGGACGGGGTAAGGTTCATACATAAAGGATTTTTAACCTACTGCTAAATCTGCTCGTGTCGAGAAGCGATAACCTGTGCCACGAACGGTTTGTACAAAACGGTCGACACCAAAAGGCTCTAACACTTTGCGTAAACGACGAATATGCACATCAATGGTACGGTCTTCGATATAGACATTACCACCCCAGACTTGATCTAGGAGTTGAGCGCGCGTATAGGCACGCTCAGGATGCGTCATAAAGAAGGCCAATAAACGATATTCAGTTGGACCCATCTCTAAAATACTGTTGCCGAAACTCACGCGCTGGCTGACAGGATCAAGTAATAAGCCATTGGCATCAATCACTTTCTCACCGCTCAAGGCATTGGCACGACGTAATACCGCTTTGATACGAGACACCAGTTCACGGGTTGAAAATGGCTTGGTCATATAATCGTCTGCACCCGCATCAAGACCTTGTACTTTATGGTCTTCTTCGCCACGTGCAGTCAGCATGATTACAGGAATCTCGGCCAAGTTTTCATCGCGTTTGAGGCGGCGGCATAAATCTACACCACTCACACCACCCGGTAGCATCCAATCCAGCAAAATAAGCGCAGGACGCTGATCAACGATAATCTGATGCGCTTGTTTGGCATCCTCTGCTTGTAAACATTGGAAGCCTGCCATATCTAAAGAGGTATGGATCATTTCGCGGATCGGTAGCTCATCATCGACAATTAAAATATAGTCATCTTTCACAGCGCAATACCCTTAAAATCTGTAACGGTTTAACCGTTTTGTTGTTATGACAGGCTTATTACAAAGATTAATTATGACAATATCATTGCAAAAGAATTAATAAAGTCGAATTTAGCAATAAATTGTGACAATCGTAGGGCAGCATGGTGACGGATTTATGACAATCTGCTTAGCAATAAAGCAAATAAATTCATTTGCTTAACTGAAGTGTAGTTTAACAGCTTTGCGTGTCACAAAACTGTAAAACGATTTTAATTTTTTTGCGAGGTTGTTTCGATAAAAGACAAAAAGACAGCACAGCAGGCTGACAAAACATCTTCTAGAGGCTGTTTGAAGCCTTCTGAGACCCAGCGAATAATAATATGCGTAACATAACCATTTAAGCCCGTTGCCATGAGCGAGACTTCTTCAGTGCTATGTGGGGCATTGGGCATGGTGATCATCACAAAGCCTTGAATGATACGATCGAACTGGGTCAACGTCTCTTGAATGGTGGCTTGATTATGCAGATCTTGCACCAGCATGGCATCAATATAAATAATCCGTGCCATACGAGGATCATCTTTAATCGCACCCAATAAAGCCGACAAACCTGCAGTTACCATATTCTTGGGTTCTGGCGCAGCCATCAGAACAGCTTGGGTTAAGCAGGTTTGCATTTTTTCAATCATTTTTAAGAACACGGTTTGAAACAGTTCTTCGCTTTTCTTAAAAGATTCATAAAAATAGCGTTCAGTCAGCTTGGCTTCATTACAGACATCTTTGACGGTAACCGAGAAAAAGCCTTGTGTGCCGTAGGTTGCAATACCTGCCTCAATCAATTTTTCACGACGTGCTTCTTTGCGCTCGGTTAAAGAAAGACCTTTAAATTGTCGTTCTTTCGCTTCTGTATTCTTTTTCTTGCTTGTCGCTTGATCTTGAGTTGCCATTGAGAAAACCGTTCCCTAAAAAGTCTTTAAATCGTGTGTCTAATATTTGCATTTCAACCATGTTGTGCTGACTAGCATAACCAAATTTTGAAAATATGCCTTGTCTCTTTTAAACATCATCAGTCATGAAATGTAAATAGGCCTATTATGACATGTAGGATGTTGGTTATTGCCATTTGTCTTAAAGCTAGAGTGTACTATATTGACAACACGTATTGTCAAAATTATATTGGTTACAGGTTAAACAGCACATGGTCTGAGCGAATATGTGCGTATCATTCGCAGTACAAAGGATAGGCAATGAAAAATTTTAAAAATAAAGTCGCAGCGATCACCGGTGCAGGTTCTGGGATTGGACAACAATTGGCAGTTTTATTGGCGAAACAAGGTTGCCATTTGTCATTGAGTGATATCAATGAAAAAGGCCTGACGCAAACTGTTGAATTAGTGAAGCAGTACCCAGTGACAGTGACCACAAAAGTACTCGATGTTTCAAACCGCGATGCGGTGAAGCAGTGGGCGCAAGAGACTGTACAGGATCATGGCTCAGTCAATTTGATCTTCAATAACGCAGGCGTAGCACTTGGCTCAACCGTCGAAGGTGCGAGCTATGAAGATTTAGAATGGATTGTTGGAATCAATTTCTGGGGTGTGGTCTATGGCACCAAAGAATTTCTGCCATTCATCAAACAAACCAAAGATGGTCACATCATCAACATCTCTAGTATTTTTGGTTTAACCTCGCAACCAACCCAATCCGCGTATAACGCAACCAAATTTGCGGTGCGCGGTTTTACTGAATCACTGCGCCAAGAATTAGATATTGAGAAGGGCGGAGTCAGCTCACTCTGCGTACACCCAGGCGGGATTCGTACCAATATCGCCAAAGCAGCGAAAATGAATGACAGTTTGAAGAGCTTGGGCATGGACCCGAACAAATCAATCAAGCAATTTGACAAGTTCCTGCGCACCCCACCAGAAGAAGCAGCTCGTCAAATTTTAAATGCAGTATTGAAAGATAAACGCCGTTTATTGATTGGTACCGATGCGCGTATCGTGGATTCGTTCCAACGTTTATTCCCGACGGGTTATCAACGTATTGCAGCGCTTGCAACCAAGATGATGTAAGTCATCAGCATGAAAAAAGCCATTCTCTGTGAATGGCTTTTTTATTTGCATCAGAATGTGATTTTAGATCAGCACTTTAATCTTGGTATTTTTCCAAAAGAATTGATAATAAAAGGCTTGGAACAGACATAGACAAACAAAGGACAGTGCATAGGCAATCCAAATCCCCGTTAAGCCCCACAATGAGCTAAACCAATACGCGCACGGCACTTCGATCAGAACAATCGTGAAAATATTGATCAGCATTGGGATATTGACGGCACCACTGGCACGCATAATCGATGCAAAAATAGCACTGGCACCAAAGAACAGAATCGACCACAACACGATAAATAATAATTGTTGACCCAGCTCAATTACGCTGTGATCGGTAATAAACAGTGCCATCAGATATTTTGAGAACAAATAAGCCAAGGCAATCAAACTACCGGTAAATAAGAAATTCATACCTAAAGCGGTACGGGTGACTTTGGCCAATAAATCAGGCTTACCTGCACCAATTGCTTGTGCTGCAAAAATCGAAGCGGCAATCGAAATCGACAAGGCTGGAAATTGAATGTAGTTCAGTACTTGATTGACTGCGCCATAAGCTGCGGTAGCGTGTGCACCATAATGGTTAATCAAGCCAATAATCACCAAACCAGCCAAGGAAGTGGTGACCATCTGAATCCCTGTTGGAATACCGAGTTTTAAAATTAATTTACTCAGTTCAGCATCGTGGCGAATATGTTGCAGCAATAGCCCATCAATTTTTAGCGGATGGTTTTTATAGTTTAGATAAATTGCTAAGAAAATCAGCACAGCGGCATAACCGATAATGGTTGCAATCGCAGGGGCAACAATACCTAAAGCCGGAAAACCAAAATAACCTTTCAGTAAAACGGGGGTTACGCCCAAACCAATCAAGCTAGTGAGGCTCAGTGCAATCAGTGGTGTCACACTATCACCGACACCACGCAGAATCGAAGTATAAATAATATAGACGAACAGTAAGGGGCTGCCCACCAACATCCATTGCACATAAGGCAAGGACAGGTGCATCACTTTAGGATCGGTACCCAGCAACTCCAAAATATGTTTGGCGAAGATCAGGCCCAAGACCGCAATAATGCTGCCACCGATCAAGGTCATAAATACGGTTGAACCAATCACAGAACGGACTTTTTCTAGATTCTGTGCGCCCCATGCCTGCCCAATCAGCACCGTGGAGCCTGCGGAAATCCCGATCACAAAAGCCAGTAAAAAGAACAGGATGGGGAAGAATACCGAGACTGCGGCAATTGCATTTACTCCCATCATTTGCCCGACAAAGATGGTATTAATGGTTCCCGACAGGTTTTGTAAAATATTGGTGGCAATCAGCGGTACCAGAAACACAAAAAAGGTTTTCCAGAGATTCGGTTGCATGACCAAGGGTTGGCGTGGTGTCATTCAGTTTCCTTCACGCTTCATCCTGAAACGATTGTATTTTTTTCAAGATAACATGATCAATTGTGTTGAAGATGAGGGTTCAGTTTCTTTTTGTTGATCAACATTGTACGAGGATTTCACCTGCGCGTTGTAGTGTTTGATCGGTTTTGGCAAAGCAGAATCGAATCAAGCGTAATGATTCCGGTGCCTGCTGATAGAACACCGAAATTGGAATTGCCACAATTTTATGTTGCTCCGCAAGGAATTGGCACATCTCAATATCATTAAGATCAGGGCGAATAGTGCTGTAATCCAGATTTTGGAAATAGGTGCCTTGAGATGGGATGAAGTCGAAACGTGAATTTTGAATTTGGGCATTGAACAAGTCACGTTTCGCCTGATAAAAGCTAGGCAATTCCTGAATATGTTCAGGGTGTTGTTGCATATAGTTGGCCAGTGCAATCTGGCATGGAGTGGTGCCACAGAAATTGGCAAATTGATAAATCTGGCGGAATAGACGCATGAGTTGTGGCGCAGCAACACAATAGCCGGTTTTCCAGCCTGTGACATGATAGGTTTTGCCGAAAGAACCAATCACAAAACTGCGTTCACGCAATTCTGGAAATTGCAGTGCGCTATGGTGTTTTTGCCCATCAAAAATCAGATGTTCATAGACTTCATCTGAGAGCACCACGATATTTTTATCTTGAATCAAATCAATTAACTGACGCCAATCCTGTTCTAACCAAATTGCACCTGTTGGATTGTGTGGGGTGTTGACAATAATCATGCGAGTGTTGGCATTGATACTGTCTTTGACCTTTTGCCAATTCACCTGAAAACTTGGTGCATCTAAATGGATATGTACTGATTTTCCACCTGCTAACTGAACCGCAGGGGTATAGCTGTCATAGCTTGGATCGAAAATAATCACTTCATCGCCTGCATGGATACAGGCTTGAATGGCACAGAAAATTGCAATGGTTGCGCCTGGGGTGATGGTGATTTCAGAGACAGGATCGAGTTGTAACTGATCACGTGCCAAGAATTGCGTCGCCAGTTGTTGTCTTAAAGCCAGTACGCCGTCACCCGCAGGGTATTGGTTATAGCCTGAAAGTGTCGCTTGGCTCAGTGCTTCGAGCAATGCAGGTGGCGCAGGGAAATCTGGGAAACCTTGAGACAGGTTCAGGGCATTGAGTCGGTGTGCGAGTTCAGTCATGACACTAAAGATGGTGACGCCTTGGCTTGGGAGTTTTGACTGAAGTTGCAACATGATTGAAATGACCTAATAGAATTTTAATGGATTATGTATTTTGACGGTGTCTTACCGAGAGCTCATCTAATTTCAGGATAAGCCTTCAGCTGGAGTTACTTTGGTTTCGCCCAAAGTAACCAAAAGCATTGTCATTCGCAAAACCTGTTTACTTCTTTCATTGGTTTTATTACATCGCAGAAACAGTACTTAATTGAAATCACGCAGGTTGCGAATGACCTTTCTCACGTATCTTATTGATGACAGGTTTTTGTAGTCAATATTGACGCTATATTACAAAACATTTTCAACAATGGCACGAATCACGCCGAGTGCTAAACCAATAAATGCACCGACAATGACACCGTTGACGCGGATCATATGTAAATCACCGCCAACTTCACTTTCGATTTTGGCGATCATTTCACGAGAATCCCACTCATGGATGCGCTCACTGATATAACGAATGATCTTGTCACTATATTGCTCACTGAAGTTGGTGGCTAAGCCGACCATTTTTTCATTCAGCACCTGACGCACTTTTTCATTCTGAATCAGGCTCTCACCCAACTGTTGAATGGCGGCTTGTAAATTGGTGGCAATGCCTGAATCTTCCTGCATTAAATCAGTTTTAATCGCATCACATAGAATGGCCACAGCACCACTGATAAAGTTCAATACCTGTGGGCTATCGAGCAGGGCATCTTTACCACGGTTTAAGCGCTGGCTGGCTTCACTGTCAGGTTCTGCCAGTTCCAGCATCAAGTTATGCGTGGTGGCTTCAATATCTTGACGCCAAGGATGGTCAGGATTGGCCAGCATTGATTCAACTTTTTCAATGAGTGAGTCAATGGTGCGTTGCTGTACATCAATGCCGATCCAGCTTGCGCCTTTAGCCAGCTTCCAAACACCGAGTTCTTGGAATAATTTACGTGATAAATCACGTGCTTCTTCAGGGTGAGATACCATCCATTCATGCGCCAGATCCAGCCCACGCTGCAACACATCTTGATGGAAATCATTTTCCAGTACCGCACGCAGCATTTCACTGGCCAGTTTATTGACCTTGGTACTTCTGACCCATTGCACACTGTTATTTTGGACAAAGTGTGCAATCTGATCTTGGCTGACAAATTCAAAGATTCTCGGCACGGTGTGCTGAATCATCTGCACCACCTGCTGGTTGTTCTTTGGACTGGCCAACCATTGACCCACCGCCAAACTGATATCGGCATTTTGAAGGCTGCGTTCAACAATTTGTGGTGATAAGAAATTTTCCTGTACAAAACGTCCCATTGATTCGGCAATACGCGCTTTATTGCGTGGAATAATTTCAGTGTGGTCACGCAACAGTTTGGGTAAGGGCATTCTGCCGAAAGGGTTGCGGAATAAGACGGTGACTGCATACCAATCGGCTAAGCCGCCAACCACACCAGCTTCTGCACCGAGCATGAAAATATGGATGAGCCATTTATATTCAGGCAGAAAATGTGCCGCGACCATTAAAGCGACCCATGACACCACTGCAATAATCAGTGCCATGGTGGCGAAGTATTTACTTCGTTGTAAGCTTGGGACGTGGATTTCTTCGACTGAACTCATTGAGTCATCCTTTTAATTTCATTTCTTGTTTTGAGGTGGTGCAGGCGGCTGCAGCACATCTCCTGTTGGACTCAAGCCATATTTAGGCCCTAGGGATTGCAAAATCAGTTGTGCATCAAAGGCATCTGGTGATTGCTGCTGTGTCTTAAAGCACTCGATAGTATACGACACTTGAATCGGATCAATATTGACCACTTGTGGGGTATCGTAGAATGGATCCGGCCAAAAGGCAGGATGACGACGATAATAACCATAAGGATAATAAGATGGTGTCGGATAAATTACCGCCTGACGAGGTGTTTTATGACGGGCATTACTTGGATCGTCCACCACACTAAAATAACGGAAACCATTTTTGACCGTGGTTTGCGCTGCTTTGAGCAAGGTAATTTCCTCAGCCGTACCATAACTCAAATTATTATCCGCTTGGAAACCAACGCGGTAAGTTTTGTTATTTAACGGATAAGCGGTGAATTGTCCGAGTTGATCAAAGGTTCTGGGTTTGGAGGGAACCGTTGCACATCCTGCAAATGTCAGTGCGACAAGGAGCGGGGTGCATATTAATAAAGCTTTCATATGCCATTCCTTTATTCAGTGTCGAGGGAGATCGACTTAAAAACTACTATTCGGTTGAGTTAAAAATTCCAGTTCTTCAGCGCTTGAGCTGCGACCCAAGATTGCATTGCGATGTGGATAACGGCCAAAACGATCAATGATCACTTTATGCTTTTTCTCAAAGTTTAAATTAATTTCATTGCCTAGGCGTTGAAACAATTTTAGGGCAAATTCATGTATGAGCTTGGATTCGCTATGCATAAATGGCATATAAAGAAAGGAACGTTGCTCAGGACTGAGTTGTGCATCCAACTGCAAGCTAATCGCTTCTTGTGACAGGGTTAAAGCCAAGCTGTCGTAGGCAAAGGCTTGTGCCTGATCTCGATATAAATTTCGTGAGAACTGATCGAGGATAATAATTTCAGCCAAACGTCCTTCAGGTGTTTGGCGCCATGACCACAGCTCTGCCTGAGCAGCTTGTTGATGAATCTCTGCAAAGGACGCACGAATTTTTGCATCAAAATCATCACTTTTGGCAAACCAAAGTGCACGATGATCAGGGTCAAACCAAAAATTAAGAATGTCTTGCGCTTGCATGGTCGAGTATCCATTGGAAGATTTATTTTTCAATAAAATCACAATTTTTGCGTGTCTTATGTAACAAGATTGTGATAAAAATTGCCAAACTAAATCAGATGACTAGATTGTAATTGTCGTTATAATTGGCTGAGTCGAAGGGATTGGCATGCACATCATGTCTGTAGAATCGACGACGTCGCTACCATGCATGTGGTCGGCTGATCTTGAATAAGCGAGCATAGAATATGAATCAACCCAGCCTTACTTCCTCTGTGATACCAACTTGGGTAGATGCCTCGCTATTAAAGGGGATGTTACGTGGGATTGAGCGTGAAAGCCTACGCATGCAAAGCAATGGATTTTTATCACAACAAAATCATCCCATCGCTTTAGGTTCGGCACTCACACATCCGCATATCACCACTGATTATTCAGAAGCGTTGATGGAGTTTATTACCACGCCTCAAACGACCATTGCTGCCGCTTTAAATGAGTTGAGTGATATCCATAGCGTTGTACATCAGCAGCTTGAAGAGGGTGAGAAGCTCTGGCCTTTGTCGATGCCATGTATGCTGGATGATAACGAAGAAAATATTAAACTGGCACAATATGGCAGATCCAATATTGGCCGCTTTAAAACCTTATACCGTCGTGGTTTAGGGGTACGTTATGGTCGCCGTATGCAGACCATTTCTGGGGTGCACTATAATTTATCCTTTCCAGAACAACTGTTTGCGGTTTTGCAGCAGCATGAAAGTAATGAACAATTAAAACAGCTCAGCCTGCAAGACTATCGTAGTCACCGTTATTTTGGCTTGATCCGTAATTTTATTCGCCTAATTCCTTTAGTGATGTATATGTTGGGCGCAAGTCCATCGGTGTGCCGTTGCTTCCTGACCGGTCGCCAGCACCATTTACAGCCTTTAGTCAAAGGCACACTCTATTTACCTGAAGCGACTGCATTGCGGATGGGGCGTTTGGGTTATCAAAACTCAGCACAAAAAGAGCTTGGTATTCATTATAACGATCTGCATGATTATTTAGATGGCTTACAAAAAGCCGTGCATACCCCCTATCCAGAATTCACTCAGCTCGGTTTAAATGATGAACAGGGTGAGCCGATTCAGATCAATGATCATGTGCTACAGATTGAAAACGAATATTACAGCCTAGTACGTCCTAAACAGGTACCACAAGCGGCTGAAACACCTTCACAAGCCTTAAAAAATCGTGGCGTCGGCTATGTCGAATTACGTGCAGTGGATGTGAATCCGTATAGTGCGATTGGGATTGATGAAATTTCGGCAGGCTTCCTTGAAAGTTTAGCCTTGTACTGCTTACTCAAAGACAGTCCAGATCTCTTTGCTGAGGAACAAGAACAGGTTGATCGGAACCAAACTGAAGTGGTCAATCGTGGTCGTGCAGCAGATGCCAAGATCGAAGAAGGAGATCGTTCGATCTCATTAAAAGACTGGGCACAAACGCACTTAAATGCGATTCAAGCTTGTGCCAAGATCCTAGACCAAATGGATGGTACCCAGCTGTATCAAGATGCCATTCAAGTGATGCAACAACGCTTAGATCATGTTGAAAACACGCCTTCAGCTCATGTGATTGCAGATACTTTACAACATGGCGGCACATGGAATTTTGGTAGTGTCATGGCACAGCAACATGTCGATCATTATGACCAGCATCCACTCAGTGAAGAACGCAAACAATATTTTGAACAATTGGCGCGAACTTCGTTGCAAAAACAGGCGCAACTTGAACAAGATAACGACATGAGTTTTGAACAATATCTTGCACAATACCGTTAAAATTTTAGAGGACTTCCCATGCGATGGAATTACCGCTTAGTCAGTGCATTACTGGTACTGACCAGCATTATTGGTATCTCATTTGCGTTGTATTTAGAACATGTGCAAGGTTTGGATCCTTGTCCACTCTGTATTTTCCAACGCCTTGGCTTAATTGGGATGGGTTTAATTGCGCTTGTGGCATTTATCCATAATCCAGTTTCAAGCGGATTTAAACGTTTTTATGCCTTCTTGGCGACTTTATCCATTGGCTGGTCGGTGGGTGTTGCGGCTCGTCATGTTTGGTTGCAAAGTTTACCACCCGATAAAGTGCCGAGTTGTGGACCTGGCTTAAACTATCTGGTAGATGCTTTACCGATGAAAACCGTACTGCAAGAAGTACTTTCGGGTTCAGGTGAATGCGCCGCGATAGATTGGACTTTCCTCGGTCAATCGCTACCCGTTTGGTCTCTGGTTTATTTCAGTTTGATTTTATTGATCTGCTTATGGCAATTATTTAGAAACTATCGCGTTACACAAAAATAAGCGAATCGTTGTTCTAAATGATTTTAAAACCCGAAATGTGAATGCATGTTTCGGGTTTTATTATTCTCAACAACTAAACAAGTTGTGCCATTTTGTTGCTTAAAGGCTTTTTTTGTGGACAGATAGGTCTGTTTTTTGTAAAGTTCAGCCGATTCCCCGTACGATCTGATTATAAAAAATGCTTTTTAATATATTTAATGTATTAGAAAAAATAGGGCTAAATGCACAGAAACGTGCCATCCACGTACAATTTTCTAATAATCTACTGAATAATCAAGTTTTTTTACAACGCATACAAGGCCAACATCAACTTAATGAGGGCTTGGAAGCAGAGTTGATTTGTCTTTCGACCAATGCCCAGATTCCCCTGAAACAATTTATTGGGGTTCAGGTTGCGGTTGATCAGGTCACCGACTCAGGGCAACTGTTTCGCACCACGGGGATTGTGACCGAGGCCAGTTATGGACAGAGTGATGGTGCATTAACGCTGTATAAGCTGACGGTAAACGATGCAACCCATTTATGGCATAAGCGCCGTAATAGCCGTGTGTTTATGAATAAAAGCATTGTGGAAATCACCGAAGTTTTGTTCAAGGAGTGGCAGCAAAGAAGTCCACTATTTGCGGCAAGTTTGAGTCTGGATCTAAATGGCTTAAGCCAGAATTATGATATACGCCCATTTGTGATGGGCCATAATGAATCCGACTATTCTTTTCTTACACGCCTATGGCGCAGTGAAGGCATAAACTGGCTGATTGATGAAGCTGAGCTTTTTGTGGCGCATTCAAGTACCCCTGTCAAAGCGCAAAAGTTGAGATTGATTGATGATAATAGTCAATATCAAGCTTTAGCTCGACGGAGTATTCGCTATCACCGCAGCAGTGCTACTGAATTCCAAGACAGTATGACCAGTTTCGTGGCGGTGCGTAGTTTGCAGCCGACTGCGGTGCATCTGCAACGTTGGCAGCCTGATGCCTTGGCACAAGAAGAAGGTGCAGGTTCAGTGGTCACCAGCCATAACCATTCGGACAGTTTTGATTCTGCCAGTTTAAGCCTTGAGCAGGCATGGCATATCAGCCCAGCTTGGATGCAGGACTTAAAGGGTGAAGACCAAGCCACGGCTTCAGGCGGCAGTCAGTTAGAAAAGCTGAATCAGCAATTCAATGACATGTACGCCAGTCAAGCCAAATATTTTAAGGCTTATAGTACCGTACGTGATAGCCAAGTCGGTTATTGGTTTAATCTCAGAGAACATCCTGAAATTGACCAACATGCAGGAGCCGATCAGGAGTTCCTGATTATTGCCAAGAATTTCTATAATCAAAATAATTTACCGAAAGATTTACAGCAACAGGTCAGTCAACTGTTCAGCCAAAGCCGTTGGGATCAACGAGGCTATGACGACATCGAGCGTCAAGGCAATGAACTGACCTTGATTCGCCGTCAGATCAAAATCACCCCTGAATATGATCCAGAATTGCATCGTCCGATTGCCTATCCACAACGCGCCAAAGTAGTGGGGCCCGAAGGGGAAACCATCTATGTGGATGAGTGGGGACGGATCAAGGTACGTTTTCTGTTTACCCGTAGCGATGATCATGGACATGATGGTGGTGCGGGCAGCAATGACAATGACACCGACTCCGCATGGGTGGATGTCCTGACGCCTTGGGCGGGGGAAGGCTATGGTGCACGTTTCTTGCCGCGTATTGGGGAGGTGGTGGTCATCGACTTCTTTGATGGCAATATCGACCGTCCTTTTGTGACAGGGCGAATCCATGAAGCACAGCGTTCTCCGACCAAATTTGATGTCAAAGGGCAGCTTCCAGATACTAAAAAACTCAGTGGTATTCGCAGTCAGGAAGTGAATGGCAATGGTTTTAACCAGTTACGTTTTGATGATACGACAGGGCAAATCAGTACCCAGTTACAAAGTAGCCATGCGGCAACACAGTTGAATTTAGGCAATTTAAGTCATCCTAAAGTGCAGGAAACCAGTAACGGTCGTGGTGAGGGCTTCGAGCTTAGAACGGATGCTTGGGGTGCTCTACGGGCAGGCAAAGGCATGCTGATCAGTACCTATGCCCAAGAACAGGCCATTGCTGATCATCTGGAAGCTGCTCAAGCACAATCTTTGCTGTCACAGGGGTATGACAGCATGAAAATGCTCAGTGAAGTGGCTGCAAAGCAACAGACAGATGCGCTAAATGTGATTAACCGTCTACCGAAGTTTATTCAATCATTGGAACTTAAAACCACAGGTCAAGCACTGGATAGCACTTTAAATCTATTTAAAGAAGGGATGAGTAATGATCCGATTCATGCGCTGAAGGATTGTGGTGGTTTTATTGAGGATATTGGTGCCCTCGGCGGCAATGCCAAAGGCGCGGTAGAAGAGTTTAATGCGTTCTTTAGTGATGCCAAAGATGCGGTCGAAAATCTGAAAGAGTTCATTGAAAACGTAGAACAGCATGGCGCTGATATTGTCAAAGGCAAGCTTGCCAGCATTAAAGATCGGATTCAGCAGAATCCGTTTGAAAGTATTAAAGAAGTCGGCAATGTTTTGGCCAATGTCGATATTAAAGATTTTGAGCTGATGAGTACCTGTGGAACCTTTAGTAAAGGCAGCAAGTTAGAAGTTACCCCGTCCAAAGCGTTGAGTTCGTTACAGGGCTTTATGGAGGGTTATACCCAAGGTTTGGAAAGCAGTTCGAATGCCAAGCAGCAAGAGCAAGGCAAGATTTTCAGACAGGCGTTGATGTTGTTGGCATCGCCGAATGGGATTGCATTAACCACGCCTGAAAATATTATCTTACAGGCCTCTCAGGATATTGCCGAGAGTGCCAGTGGTTCAATTAACTTGAGCGCACAGAAGAATATTATTGGGCATGCACAGGACAAGATCAGTTTGTTTGCTGCACAAAAGGGCTTTAGAGCGTATGCAGCAAAAGGGAAGTTGGAGTTGCAGGCGCAGGATGATGCGATTGAAGCGATTGCCAAGAAGGTGATTAAACTGATTTCTACTGAAGATAAGATTGAAATTACCAGTCCTAAAGAGATTGTACTTACAGCGGGTGGTTCTCAGCTGAAGATCAATGCCAACGGGGTGTTTTCAACCACAGGTGGTAAGTTTGAGAGTAAGGCTGGTCAGCATTTGTTTGTGAGTGGAGCTAAGGTTTCATATGAGGTTCCTGAATTACCAAAAATAGGACCGTATGCTGTTGATTTCTTATTCTCAAGTTTAGCAGGTACGGGGATAGAAAATGCAAAAATACAGATGTATGAGCCAGATAAAAAAGAAATTATTTGGGAAGGGGTAACGAATTCAACAGGGAAAAGCAATTTATCAATGCAAGAAGAATCAAAACGATACGAAGCATTGATTGGTTTTGATGAATGGTCAAGTATCTTTGATGATGAGGAAAAATACGAAGAAGAAAATGAAGATGAATTTGAAATTGGTGAGCATGGTTTGCAAGCTGAAAAAAAAGATTTGGAACAATAGGTAAGTCTATATGTCAAATGTTTATATAGTTAAATCTGGTGATACTCTTTGGGGAATCTCAAAAAAACATCGTATTACAGTAAAAGAGCTTGCGAGAATTAACTCATTATCAGGCAGAATGATTCATAACTTGAAAATAGGGCAGAAAATTCATTTAAAAGATGAGTCTAGTAGCGGTCATAAATATGAAACCCAATTAAAAATAGTTTTAATGGATCTTTCTTTCAAACCAATCTTAAAAGCTACAATTCAATTGGATTTTGATGGCAAGAAAATCATAAAGAATACAACTAATGGTATATTTGATGATATAGGAATAGAAGACCATTCTAAGGGGCTAAAAGTATTCTTCAAAAATATAAATGGCAGCTTTGATTTAATTGCTGACCATAAAATGCTTCCCTTAGGTCGGAAAGTATTAAAATTAACTTCAAGAAAAATTAAAGTAGAAGGATCACATTATGTAAAAGAAGGCTTACTTAACGAGACTGCATCTGAAATTAAAAATAGTTTAAAAAGGGTGGGTAAGCCGATAGTCGATGGAATCTCTTCAGTGCTTGAAAGTCTATCAACTACAAAAAATCCTCATCAGCCCCAAAGAGTAGCATCTAAAGAAAAAAATCAATTACCTGAAGAAAGACAGGAGCAGAAACGAACAGATGCTGGTAATAGTACACATATAATTGCTGCACAATTTACAGAAGATAATTTTTTATTAAAGCCAGTTAATAATAAATATAGAGCTTATATTGTGAGCGCTGCTAAGCGACATGGTTTTACTGCACATTCATTAGCAGCTGTTATCGATGCCGAAGCAGCAAAAATAAAAAAAACTGGGGAGTGGAATGTTAATAGTAAAGCAAACTCTAGTTCTGCTGCTGGGTTGACTCAATTCTTAGATGGAACATGGCTCGCTATGTGTAATGATAGGAGTTCATTAGTTGGGCAATATGTAAAAAATAATCCAAAATTAACTAAAGAGCAAAAATTAAATCTGAGGTTCAATGCAGAAATGGCAATTGATGCTGCCGCTGCGTATGCTGTTAGTAATTTTAAAACTTCTGGTCTTCCTTATCAGAATTTAAGTGAGCCAAGTTCAATGGCAAAGTTTGCTTATTTGTTACACCATGAGGGGGCTTCAGGAGGCAAGAATTTCGTCTTAAATACTTTAAGCTCAGAACGAGCTAAGAAACTATTGTTTATTCAATTTGGTAAAAATGGTACTAAACAGGCTGAAGAATTCTTAAAAAGGTATAAAGGTGATGCGAAAGCAGCTTATGGAGCATGGCTAAGAAATTATATTGATGGGCACATCAATATTTATCAGTATGTCGTCGATAAGAGTAAAACTTCGGGAATAAACCTAAGCATGGAGGAAACAATTAAACTATTAAAAGGACAATCAGTACCATCCCCTATTTCTAAAGAGCAAAAAGTAACCTCACCAGTAGCGACACAAACTACTAATACTCAACAACCAGCACCAAAGAGTGAGAGTAATAAACCTCAAGTTCAAAGTGATGAGAAAACTCTGGGAGGGGATGAAGGCTGGCATAATCCTTTACGTGATTGTAAGTTGCGGACAGCTGGCTTAGCTAACGCAAAAGGCGCAACCTTTGGTAAAGTAAGAAATAATGGAACCAAAAATCACCAAGGCGTTGACTTACAGGCTAATCCCGGCACAAAAATATATGCTGTCTGTGGAGGGGTGATTGTTTTTGCTAAGGACTCTGGTGGTGCGTATGGTAAAGTTATTGTTTTAAGGGTTGATATAAATGATTTAGCGGAAAAACAAAAAAAATATGCTCAAAGTAAACTTACAAAAAATCAATATGTCTACTTTTTTTACGCTCATTTGTCAGATATTAATGTGGATAAAGATGATCCAGTGGATACTGGAGAGGAAATTGGAAAGACAGGTTCAACTGGCAATGCGAATAAGATGACGGCAATTTCCAATGGTGCTCATCTTCATTTTGAAGCAAGGAGTGCTCCTTTATTAGGCGTTGGATTGGATGGAAGGATTGACCCTATACCATTTATAAATGCGAATTTACCGTATTGATTTTGAGGTTTTTATGAAATTTATGAACACTTTTGCAATGATAATCGTCTGTGGTTTTTCTTTTAATGTTTGTTATGCAAAAGAAAATTCTTCTTGGAGTGATTATTTACAAGATTCTACCCAAGTAAAATCACCTGTGGAATATATAGATACATATAATAAATATTCTGTTATTAGTCCTAGTTTGAAAATAAAACTAACAGATTTTGGTAATGTTGATAAAGTAAAGAAAAATGTTAACTACACATTAAAGAAATATGGGGTTCAAGTTTTAAATGGAAAAGATGTATATAATGTATTTGAAACAACAGCCCCTTTGAAGTCTAATGTTGATTTTACTTTACTATATCATGATAAAGATATTGTTGCTTTTAGAATAAAAGAAATTAGTACTGTTGATTATGTTAGAGTTCCTTTTAAAAAAATTCAGGTCACAACTTACTTATATAATATAAGAAATAATAATTTTACCGAAATACCAGTAATACTCTCTAACAGTGACGGTAGTAATGAGAAAACAGATCTACTAATGGGTGATCAGGTAACATATGATGCCAAGAAAGGTCAGTATACATATCTTGCAAATGTTAAAACTTATAAAGATGGAAAAACTTCCCCATCCAAAATTTCTCTTAATGTTAATCTAAAATGTATTTCATCAACCTTAGGTTGCGAAACTACGGGTATTTTAGCAGCTGAAAAAGAAATTAAATAACTAACATTGGATTCTAGGGTTTTATTTAATGCCTAAACCCTAGAATGATAATTAATATAAATAGTAAGGATAAAAATATGTATTTCTTATTTTTTAAAAGTCATTTTTTTGAAATGTTTATCATGAATAAAATTTTTTTATTATCGCTATGTTTGATTTTAGTGGCATGTAGCTATGTTGGTGAAATTAAAAGTAAGAAAAATGTTATAGA
The DNA here is from genome assembly GCF_013072675.1 of Acinetobacter sp. Ac_3412. Lineage (NCBI taxonomy): Bacteria > Pseudomonadati > Pseudomonadota > Gammaproteobacteria > Moraxellales > Moraxellaceae > Acinetobacter > Acinetobacter sp. Ac_3412. The sequence goes on from NZ_LXUJ01000011.1 coordinate 96,652, forward strand.
TTTTGATTCGTTATATTATAATGGAAAGGTTTATTCTATTGGTGATAAATATTCTGAAATTAATTTCTCTTCAAAAGATAATTTAATGAATTATATGGGGAGTTGTACCACTATTTTTAATCCGGACTTAGCTATTTCATATACTTTTCACTCTAAAAAGCTAGTTGAGATTTTAATTAAATATGGAAATAAAAGTGTGCATACATCAAAGGGTATTAGTAATGGAATGACTGCTGAAAATATAAATAATAATTATAAAGCAGGATATAAAGTTATAAAAATTAAAAGTGAGGGGGCTGGAGATTATCAGCAAGATTTTAATTATCAGGTTTTTGATAGTGGTCAAAAAAACAATATTTTATTTTTTGATGTAGTAAATAGAGAAATACAAGGGATTCATTTGCAGGAAAAAGATTTTTCTATATCAGATTGCGAAGAGTAACTATGTTTTTATAGGTGTTGAAACTATATAAAGGGTATTTAATTTTGAGAAAAACTGGTTTATTAATGTCATTACTCTTGTTAGTTTTTTTGAGTATTTCTTTTAATGTTTGTTATGCAAAAGAAAATTCTTCATGGAGTGATTATTTGCAAGACTCTATCCAAGTAAAATCACCTGCAGTAAAGTATATTCATAAAATCGATGTCAAAGGCTGTTCTGTTGATTATGATGAGGTTGATTTTTGTACCAATGAGAAATTAATAAATTATAATAATATTATAAAAAGTAAAAAATCAAATTTTGATAAAAATAAGTTTTTAATGAGTTTTAAGGAAAGAAACGATTTATATTTTGCAATCATAGATATGGAAGGTAAAAAGGTTTATACATTTCCAGCATCATTAAGTGTGATATCAAATATTAAACCTATAGAATTTTCATTAGATAATAACTTATTTTGCCTAAGCGGAAATTTTAATCAGTATCGAAACTCTTATACCTCAGTGAAAACTTGCTATGAATATCATAATGGGAGTTTTGATTTTAAATCCAGAGTTGAGTTGGAGAGTGAAGTAAAGAAATATGATAATCATGGTTATAATAATTTGATAAATAAAGTGAAATTACCAATTTCTTCGGATTATTTCTCTAAATGTGCCGAGAAAAACGCAATTAAAAAATGTGAGCAGCTTGAAAGATCTAATAATAGGCCATATACTTTACCTGAATTACAAAAAATATCACCTAATTTAGTGTTTTTGTTAAATGACTCAAAAATAAAATCATTAAATGCAGATACATTTAGATTCCTTCCTGAAATTAAAGATAGTTTTTATTCTATTGCTGAAAAGTATGTAGAAACAGATGAGGATTCTAGCTCTGAATTTTATTTAATAAAAATAAAACCTGTACTTAATGTAGAGAAGATAGGTGACTATTACTCAATTGATAAATCTGGAGTAATAACTTATAAAGATAAAAATGGAAAATTATTAAAAATAAATTTGAAATAATAATTTAATGTTGATTTGATATACCCTAATTGAGTTGGGGTATATCATTCTAAAAATAAAAGATGGAAAGTGGTTGGTTTAGACTAATAGGAAGTTTTAAATGAGTTTTTTGAAAACAGTAATGATATTGACTATTGGTTTAGTCCTTTCAAATTATTGTTTTTCTAAAGAAAATAATCAAAATTTTGATATTGATGCAATTACACGAGAGCATGTCGTTAAGTGTGAATTTGAACAAGGCTACATTGATTTTTGTTCAGATAATTTTTTAAAACTTTATAAGGATGCATTAAGCAAAAAAGTAAACTTTGCTCAGAATAAAATTGCTTTAGTAATTGATAAGGAAAGAGATACAGGAAAGGGTGTACCTAGAAAAGTTAAATACTTTATTGTATTGGATCCAAGAACGAAAAAAGTATATCCATTAGAGCAATCTGTAGGTTATTTTGTTGATGATAGATTCGATGAGATTGCATCAGAACCACCTATCGTTAAGTTTAGTCAAAGCAACAATCAAATTTGTTTGTCAGGTACAACATTTTCATATCATGATAATAATATAAATGTTGAGAATGAATGTTATATCTTTAATTTAAACGAGAGAAATTTTTTCAAAAAAATAGTGAGGTAAAGTGCAATAAAATTATGGGGAAAACTCAAGATAGCATAACTCAATTATTATTTTAATTTTACAGAGTCTTCCTGAATCTAATTTTACATTTTTCGAGGCTAAGCCAATTTTTCTTGAGTCTATTATGATAAAACTGTTCTATTCTGGAGAGAAAATGAAAATTAGTCTTTTGATCAAAGGGTTGTTAATCAGTATCATTCTAGGTTTTACAACAGCGTCGACACATTCTGCAGAAAATGATTCTTTGAATGCGAAAGCAATGGTTTTACAATCTTACAGAATGGATATTAATCGTGATGGTGTTTTTGATTTAATTGAAATTTTAGGAAAAAAAGACCAACTGACGTCCATACGTGTTCTGAGTGGCATAGATAAATCACTAATGTATGAAAACAAACAAATTTTTAATAATTCTTATAATGGATGCATTTATAGCTCATTTGATAATATTGCTGTTAGCAAAAATAATTTTACCTTGGAATATCATACTTGTGCAGATCGTTCTGAAGTCGGACATAGGTATTCAACCTTTAAAACAGAAAAGAATAAAGAACCCGTTTTAATTCAAGATGATTATTTACTTTATCCTAAAGCTGAAACACCTGATGATTTTGTACCTAAGCAGGTAAATTGCTTAACCAAGAAAAAGATTAAATTTAGTGAATATTATGGCCGTTGTGGTTGATTTTAATGGAATTTATTATGACTTCACCTTATAAAAAATATACTTATATTCTAGGCTTGGTCTGCCTAAGTCTCTTAGCTTCTTCCTGTAGCACTGCCTCAGAAAAGAAACATGAGATTTCTCATCAAAGCCAAATACATAAAGCTTCATCAAATCCTGCAAAGTTAAAAAATGATGATGGTTTCCTGATCACTTCACTTCCTTATAACTCAAATGCACATCTGAATTGTATTTTATCGGCACAGAGAATGAATTGTGGCTCGATTAACTTAATTGATAGTGTTGGTTTGATCAAAGTTTATAAATTTATTAACCCAAGCTATGGTGATTCGGTTGTTTTCCCAGAAACAAGAGCGGGTGTTTTATTGATCGCGTCTCCCTCAACAAGTGAAGGGGAAACCCCAGAAATAAATCTGACGACGGTCAACAGGTTTGGCTTGGTTAAAAGCATTACCTTAGATGCATCTCAAAATATTTTCATTAATCAGAAGTATGAGGTTTTATATAAAGAATTTGGAAAAGATCTAAAACTAAAATTAAATGACCAAGGTGAATTTGTTCAGTAAGGGTATTTCTAAGCTGATGAAGTTTGTCACGGATTTTGATCGATAAAAGCTCAGCTAGATCCTAACTGAGCTTTTATCTTTTAGGTCTCAACAATGCCTTCTAAATCATCAAAGGTATAGTTTTGAGGTACGTTGATCATATGGGTTTGTACACCAGCTTCAACTTTCTCTTTAGCATCTGGATATAACCAGCGTGTGATTTGTTCGGCCACACTGGAATGATACTGAATTTCAAAATGATTCAGCCCATAGAAAACCGCTTTATGAGTGTCTGGTAATTTCAATTGGAAACGTGGATTTTGATGTTCACCCAAAGCACTTTTCACACTGACCAGATAATCCCCAATCACAGACAGCGCTTTATTACGTAACTTCTCGAACTCTAAAGTCCCTGCAATCAAAAAGGTATTGATATGGGACGGTAGCGGAGCAGGTTTACGATTATCGTCGGCAAAACCAATGCGCGCATCATTATGTTCCCAGTCATCATCACGGACACTACCATAACGTAGATCGAGTATGCCGTTACTACGCACATTCACCAATTGACCAAGCAAGTTGATAAACGGGAATCCACCGAGTTTGTCTTGTAAAACGAAGCCAAAGCGTTCAAGTACTGCACCATGATGTGGCGAACCGATACAAACCAGATTCTCGACCATATGCACCCATTGATACAGATTTTGTTTGCCATAAAATAGAGCACTACGCGAAACCAAGCCGCCCATACTGTGCCCGATCAGGTCGATACTGGTAATACGCGGATTACGCTGTACCAAATCCTCTAAGGTATTGGCAAAACTACGGCCATTTGCGGAAATTCGGCGACCAGTGTTGTAATTCAAATACAGCATGGTGTTGTTATCACGTTGCGCGAGTAAACGCTCACCAATCCCACCATAACGATGATTAGACCAGGTTAAATGATTCATACATAAACCATGAGCCAGAATCACCACACGCCCTGTGAGCTCGCCTTGCTGTAAAGAACCATAGTGATCATAAAGCACCATTGGCAAAGCCATTGGATTGTGCTGCTTTAAAAAGAAATCACCAAAAATTCCATTCAACGCACCCACCAAAAAATGTAGAGTTGGGGTTAAGGGCTTGTCATGTAAGACTGGAAATTTTTCAATAATGCGACGTAAATTTGGCGCAAGAAAATGACTGCCATATTTTTGTAGCGCCACATAAGAAAACTGATAAAACTTTTGCAGTTGCGGGTGCTTTTGTAATTGTTTGGCTTTTTGTGCACTTAAACCGAGCGTTGTCCTTAATACCTCAGTCTGTACCACTTGAATCAGTTCGTGTACACCACTAAGGCTGGTACTGACCAGCTGTGCCAAACCCTCCAAAACATCTGCCTGACTCGGGGGCGTGCGATCCCACTTACAATAGGTTTCATGCAGAGGTGTTAAACTTGGCATATTGATTTCCCCATCCTTGATATATACCGAAGGTTTGAAGTGTTTTTTCTGAATATTGTTTAGATAAACTACAACAAACGCTTACATCTTATGTCTTTCATACGTAATTTTTTTAGAATACTGATGAACGGAGTACAGTATCGTTTTTTGTGTCAGACAATATCCAGCTTAAATGTAATTTATATTGTTATTTGTTTAACTATTAATCAAAATAATGTGATTTATTTCACTTTATGTCAAGTCATTGCCTATTTTGGTGCGTATGCAAATTATCTATCTACATGGTTTCCGAAGCAGTCCGATGTCGATAAAAGGACAGCAGTTGCAACAATATTGTGCACAGCATGAGGCGATACAAGTGCATTTACCTGATTTAAATCAGCCACCCGATCAAGTGCTAGAACAACTCTCTCAGCTTATCGAAAATTTAGCACAGGATAAAGTAGTTTTAGTGGGAAGCAGTCTCGGTGGTTTCTATGCGACATATCTTGTCGCAAAATATGGTTGTGCTGCTGTATTGATTAATCCTGCTATGCGACCATGGCAATTATTCGAAGATTTATTTGGGGTTGAACAAATCCCACTCAAAGTCACTGCATCATGGACACTTGATGCCAATCAACTGCAGCAATTACAATCGATTGCTGACACGAAGCTCGTTCATGCTGATAAAATTCTAGTGCTTTTGCAACAAGGCGACGAAGTTTTGGATTATCGTGAAGCTCAACGCTATTATAGTGCAGTTCATCCATCCTCATTGATTTTAACCGACGCAGATGGTAATCATGCAATGGATGATTTTGAAGAAAAATTACCTTTAGTTCTCGAATTTTTATCGGCAGCCATCCAATAAGGAAGTCAGACCAAGTGACACAATACACGGCACAATCTCTTGAAGTTCTTTCTGGTTTAGATCCAGTGCGTCGTCGACCGGGCATGTATACCGACACCTCACGTCCAAACCATTTGGCGCAAGAGGTGATTGATAATGCAGTCGATGAAGCGCTTGCAGGTCACGCCAACCAGATTTGTGTCACGGTGTATGAAGATGGTTCATTGTCAGTCGAAGATAATGGACGCGGAATGCCAGTCGATATTCACCCAGAATATGGACAAAGTGGTATTGAAATTATTTTGACCAAGCTGCATGCGGGTGGAAAATTCAGCACCGATAACTATCAGTTCTCTGGTGGTTTGCATGGTGTCGGGATTTCGGTGGTCAATGCTTTATCGACCCGTGTTGAAGTAGCAGTACAGCGTCAAGGTAATCTGTATCAAATGGCCTTTGAACAAGGCGAGCCAGTTGCACCATTATCGGTGTTAGAAGGTAAGGTCGCTAAACGTGCGACAGGCACGACGGTACGTTTCTGGCCTGAAACCAAATATTTTGACAGCCCTAAATTTGCGCTTAAGGCACTGAAACATAATTTAAAGGCCAAAGCGGTTTTAGCTGCGGGCCTAAAAATAATTTATGACGATAAAATTAATAATGAAAAGATCGAGTGGCAGTTTGAAAATGGTCTAGTCGACTATTTAATGGATGAACTGCAAGATCGTGAAATCTTGCCAGATCCCGCTTTTGTCAGTAGCGGACAAGCAGACCGCGCAGCCTGTGAATTTGCGATTTGCTGGAATGTGGAAGGTGGCGAGCAGATTCAGGAAAGCTATGTCAACTTGATTCCAACTGCGCAAGGCGGTACCCATGTCAATGGTCTGCGTTCAGGTGTGACTGAGGCTTTACGTGAATTTTGTGAATTACGCAATTTGTTGCCGCGTAATATGAAGCTCTCTGCGGAAGATGTCTGGGATGGGGTGAACTTCATTTTATCGCTGAAATTCCAAGAGCCACAATTTTCAGGCCAAACCAAAGAACGTTTATCCAGTCGTGAAGCCTCTAATATTGTGCTGAACATAGCCAAAGATGCATTTGCTTTATGGTTAAACCAGCATGCCGAGATTGCAACACAATTGGCTGAAATGGCGATTGCCAAAGCTGGACGTCGTTTAAAAGCAGCGAAAAAAGTTGAACGTAAGAAGATTGTCGCAGGTCCAGCACTACCAGGGAAATTAGCCGATTGTGTCGGTTTAACCCGTGAGGACAGTGAGCTGTTTATTGTCGAAGGGGATTCTGCGGGCGGTAGTGCCAAACAGGCACGTGACAAGAATTTCCAAGCGATTATGCCGATTCGTGGAAAAATCCTGAATACTTGGGAAGTCTCCTCGGACGAAGTTTTGGCTTCTCAAGAAGTGCATGATATCGCTATTGCCATAGGCGTTGATCCAGGCAGTGATGATCTGTCTGAATTACGTTATGGCAAGATCTGTATCCTTGCCGATGCAGACTCGGATGGTCTGCATATCGCAACCTTATTATGCGCTTTATTCGTAAAACATTTCCCGACCTTGGTTGAAGAAGGTCATCTGTTCGTCGCTATGCCACCGCTCTATCGTATTGATATTGGTAAAGAGGTGTACTATGCCTTGGATGATGATGAACTTGAAAGCATCCTGAAAAAAGTTAAAGGCAATAAAAATCCTCAGATCACACGATTTAAAGGTTTGGGCGAGATGAACGCCAGCCAATTGCGTGAAACCACCATGGATCCGAACACCCGTCGTTTGGTGCAGTTGGATTTGGATGATGCGCATTTAACTGCAGGGTTATTGGATAAATTGCTGGCAAAAAAACGTTCGGCGGACCGTAAACATTGGTTAGAACAGAAGGGTAATTTGGCGGATATCGTGGTTTGATGAAAAAATATCCTTCACCTAGTGATATTCAGGAGATGCGCAAGAAAGGCTATGATCCCATCACGATTGAAGCAGCCGAAGAACTCTTGCCACGTTGGCAACAGTTAGATGAAGTGAAACAAAAAATCTCTAGTGCTTTTAATGGAGTCACTCTACAAGAGGGAATTGGTTTATATGAAGCACAAGGGATGGATGATTATGCAAGCCAAGCAGAGTGCTTGGCTTATCGCGCTAAAGATGAAAAGCTAAATTGGCATAACATTTCGGTTGATGCCTTAAATCGTTGTAACAGCGGTCTCTCATTTTTTGATGCTCAAGGCATGTTGTTTCATTTACCTGCATTTTTATTAGCAAGTTTAAATGGGGATTATTTACATGACCTCAGTTTTACGTTGACACATGAATGGCATGATACAGAAAGAAAATTCAGCTTATTTAATGCTGAACAGCGTGCAGTTGTGGCAGATTATTTACAAATTTTGCTGGATGAGCCTGATTACACTTATCATTATAAGGAAATCATGAGTGCATTAATTACAGGCTACTGGTCAGGCACAGCCATCGTATAGTTAATATATCAGTAGATAATGATGAGCATCTGCACTCTTTTAGGTCGTTGCGTATTTTTTGTATGCAATGTTGTATACAAGATGGAAGAATTAATACTTAACTTTTATTTAAATTAAATAAAAACAATAGCTTGCTGTGTTGGCACAGAAATTGAATAACTCCACCCAGTAAAAATCACAATTATTGATGGGTGGAGAAACAAGATGCAAAACAAATTGATGTCGATGTCAGTGCTCATGGCAGCCATGATGGGGATCGGTCTAGTTGGCTGTTCAAAACCAGCAGAAAAAACAGAACAGACCAAAACAGAAGCTAAAACTGCACCCGCAGCGAGTGGCGATACCATTAAAGTCGGAATTCTGCATTCGCTTTCAGGCACCATGGCGATTTCTGAAACGTCACTGAAAGACACTGCCTTGATGACCATTAATGAGATTAATGCCAATGGTGGGGTACTGGGTAAAAAATTAGAGCCTGTGATTGTTGACCCTGCATCGGATTGGCCATTATTTGCAGAAAAAGCCCGTCAGTTGATTACCCAAGATAAGGTCGCAGTAATTTTTGGCTGCTGGACATCCGTTTCGCGTAAGTCAGTGTTGCCTGTGGTGGAAGAACTGAATGGCTTGTTGTTCTATCCAGTGCAATATGAAGGTCAGGAACAGTCTAAGAATATTTTCTACACAGGCGCAGCGCCAAATCAACAAGCGATTCCTGCGGTTGAATACTTGATGGGGGATGAAGGCGGTAAAGCAGAACGTTTTGTGTTGTTGGGCACAGATTATGTCTATCCACGCACCACTAATAAAATCTTACGTGCTTTCTTGAAGTCGAAGGGTGTGGCTGATGCTGACATCATGGAAGAATATACGCCATTTGGCCACAGCAATTATCAAACCATTGTTTCCAATATTAAGAAATTCTCTGCGGGTAAAAAGACTGCGGTAATTTCGACCATCAATGGTGACTCCAATGTACCGTTCTATCGTGAACTGGGTAACCAAGGCATCAAAGCATCGGATATTCCGGTGATGGCGTTCTCGGTGGGTGAGGAAGAATTACGTGGTATTGATACCAAACCATTGGTGGGTCATTTAGCGGCATGGAATTACTTCATGTCGGTGAAAAATCCTAAAAACACTGAGTTTGTGAATAAATTCAAACAATATGCGGTGGAATACAAACTTCCAAATGCAGACAAAGTGGTGACCAACGATCCAATGGAAGCGACCTATGTCGGTATCAATATGTGGAAGCAAGCGGTTGAAAAAGCGGGCTCTACAGAAGTCGACAAAGTTCGTGATGCGATGGCAGGTCAGACTTTTGCTGCGCCATCAGGCTATACCTTAAAAATGGATGAAACTAATCACCATCTACATAAACCTGTGATGATTGGACAGATCCGCGGCGATGGTCAATTCGACGTGGTTTATAAAACTGCACAAACCATCAAGGCAGAGCCTTGGAGCCCGTATATCCCGAAATAAGTGACTTTTAGCCTGCTGTATTCATAGCAGGCTTTTCTATTCTGTTTTTTTTGATCTATTTAAAACCGTAATAATAAGGGGAGTTCTATGGCGAAACACTATGTTTTGGCACTGCTCTGCATCATGGCACAGATGATTTTTAGTCCAGCATGGGCAGAAGCCACATCCGCAACAACCGTGACGTCTACAGCTTCTCAAGATGCCATTCAGACCTTTGTGAAGTCCGATTTTGCGACGCGTCGTGCCATGCTCAATCAATGGCCTGCCAGTATTGAACAACTGGATCAACTGGTGGCATATATTGATCAAAATGAGCTGTATACCGATAGCGCAGGCAATACGTATTTGCTGAAAAATGATGACAAACTGTTTAGTTATCCTGAGCAGCAAGCATTGGAGCAATGGCCAGCAGATTTATCCCAAGTGACTTTGGTGAATACCTTACGCAAGGCGCTGAATTTTGGTCAAGCCAAAGCCAAACTCGATTCTACAGATGCTTCTCAACGTTTAGCTGCAGTTGATATTTTAGAAAATAACTTGGCTGAACTTGATGTCGCGATGGTGAAGCAGCTTTATCTGAATGAAAAAAATGATCAGGTCAAAGCACGTTTAGCACAGCTCAAAGCTCGTCTGGATTTTAACAGTGCTGATGAGTTTACCAAGCTTGAAGCAGTGAAAGTCTTGGCCGATTCAAATCGTCCTGACGTATTCGCTTTGATCAACCAAACTTTAGAACAACCACAAACTAATCCTGCGCTGAAAGCAGCTTTACTGGATGCACAAAATAAAATTAAAACCCGCCTACAAATCAGTGAGTGGTCAGGCCATGTCTTTTCAGGCCTAAGTACCGCCAGCATTTTACTGCTTGCAGCACTTGGCTTAGCCATTACCTATGGTCTGCTTGGGGTAATTAACATGGCACATGGTGAGCTCATCATGATTGGTGCCTATACCACCTATGTAATCCAGAGTTTTTTTAAGACTCATTTTGCTGGATTAGTCGATTGGTATCTGTTGGCTGCGATTCCTGCGGCATTCCTGGTCAGTGCCTTGATGGGCATGTTGATTGAACGCACCGTGATTCGCCCGCTGTATGGCCGTCAATTGGAAACTTTACTTGCCACCTTTGGTGTGAGTCTGATCCTGATGCAATTGGTGCGTATGGTGTTTGGCGCGCAAAATGTCGAGGTTTCCAACGTAGCATGGTTGAGTGGTGGAATTGCGCTAACACCGAGCCTGATGCTGCCTTATAACCGGATCGCCATTATTGGTTTTACCGTCGCAGTGTTATTACTGTTGCTGTTCTTACTCAATAAAACTCGTTTTGGTTTATTTGTACGTGCGGTGACGCAAAATCGTCAAATGGCACGCGCTGTTGGTATCCGTTCTGCACGGATTGACATGATGGCTTTTGGTCTGGGTTCAGGCTTGGCGGGTTTGGCAGGTTGTGCCTTGGCGCAGGTGGGTAATGTTGGCCCAGATCTAGGACAGAACTACATTATCGATGCCTTCCTTGTCGTTGTTGTCGGTGGCGTGGGTCAAGTGTGGGGTGCGGTATTGGCAGCGCTTGGACTCGGTATTAGCGGTACAGTTTTAGAGATTGGTTTAGGCGCAGTGCTCGCAAAAATTATTCTCTTGGTTCTTGTGATTTTGTTTATCCAAAAGCGTCCACAAGGTTTGTTTGCCATCAAAGGCCGTTTTGTGGAGTAAGCCAATGAAAATCACTTCTTTATTTGCCGACAAACCCTATAGCGCGGTGGCGATTGCAGTTTGTTTTGGCGTGCTCTTATTGTTGCCATGGCTACACCTGTTGTCTCCTGACTCTGCATTTTATCTGTCTGCTTATTGGATCACTTTGATTGGCAAGATCATGTGTTTGGCCTTGGTGGCTCTTGCACTGGATCTGGTTTGGGGCTATGCCGGGATTCTAAGCTTGGGACATGGTTTGTATTTTGCCTTAGGCGGTTATGCCTTTGGCATGTACCTGATGCGTCAATCCGCAGGCGATGGTCTGCCTGATTTTATGCGCTTCCTCAGTTGGACCGAGTTGCCTTGGTATTGGATCGGTACTGAGCATATCGCTTGGGCCTTGGCTTTAGTCATTCTTGTACCGGGTTTGATCGCGTTTATTTTTGGCTTTTTTGCCTTTCGTTCCAAAATCAAAGGCGTGTATTTCTCGATCATTACTCAAGCCATGACTTTTGCCGCCGCATTACTGTTCTTCCGTAATGAAACAGGCTTTGGGGGCAACAATGGTTTTACAGGCTTTAAAACAATTTTGGGTTTTGACATTACCTCTGCACCGATGCGTGCAACGCTATGCTTTGTGACTGCGTTGATGTTGATGTTGTGTTTCCTCGGTCTACGCCAGTTGATGAATCGTCCTTATGGGAGAGTATTGGGGGCGATTCGTGACAGTGAAAATCGCCTGCAATATCTCGGCTATCGCACGTTGTGGTACAAGCTATCTGCATGGGTATTATCTGCGGTGATTGCAGGCATTGCCGGGGCGTTGTATGTGCCGCAGGCAGGCATCATTAACCCAAGTGAAATGAACCCAGTCAACTCGATTGAAATGGCGGTGTGGGTGGCTGCGGGTGGACGTGGCACTTTGATTGGCCCAATTTTAGGGGCAGGTTTAATTAATGCAGTGAAAACCTATTTCACTGTGGCTGCGCCAGAAGCATGGTTATTGATCTTAGGTGCATTATTTATTGTAGTCACCCTATTCCTGCCGAAGGGTGTGATTGGTTTATTTGACCGTTTTAAAAAGGAGCGTGACTAAATGAGTAATGTATTAATAGACTCAGCTCAACATGGCGGTCAACTGGGTGAGGGTTATGGTCGCGCCAAGCCGCAAGGTGCGGATTTTAGCCACGGCATTGCCTTATATCTGGAAAAAGTCAGTATCTGGTTTGACTCATTTCGGGCCTTGAATGATTTGTCGCTGTACATTGCCGAGGGTGAATTACGCTGCATCATCGGGCCGAATGGCGCAGGAAAAACCACCTTGATGGATGTGATTACTGGTAAAACCCGTCCAACCACAGGCACGGCATTTTTTGGGCAAAACTATGATCTTGCCAAAATGAGTACCGAGCAAATTGCCGAAGCGGGCATCGGTCGAAAATTCCAAAAACCAACGGTGTTTGAAAATTTTACCGTCATGGAAAATCTACTGTTGGCAGCACCACGAGATAAACGGGTGAAGAAAAGCTTCTTTTCTCGTTTAGACCCAGAAGCGCAATTGGCTTTGGATGAAAGCTTGGAACAGATTCGTTTAAAGGAGTTTGTACACAAGCCAGCAGGTTTGCTGTCACATGGACAAAAACAGTGGTTGGAAATCGGCATGTTGCTGATGCAACGACCGAAGTTGATTTTATTGGATGAGCCTGTCGCAGGCATGACCGATGCTGAAACCGAGCGCACGGCTGAACTGTGTCTGGAACTGAAAAAAAATCACACCCTTGTGGTGGTGGAACATGACATGAGCTTTATTGATACCATCAGTGAAAAAGTCACGGTACTGGCGCAAGGGGCGATTTTGGCTGAGGGCACATTGGCAGAGGTTCAGGCCAATGAAGATGTGATCGAAAAATATTTGGGACGCTAGGAGAGGCACATGTTAGAAGTGAAACAAATTAATCAATTCTATGGTGGCAGTCATATTCTGCGTGATGTGTCTTTTAACGCGCCTGTCGGTGAATGTAGTGTGGTCTTAGGACGCAATGGCGTGGGCAAAACCACCTTACTGAAATGCCTGATGGGGATACTACCGATTAAATCAGGACAGATCCTATTAGATGGCAAAGACATTGCCAAGATGTCCCCTGAGCAACGGGTGCGTGCGGGGTTGGCTTATGTGCCGCAAGGTCGCGATATCTTTTCGACTTTAACGGTAGAAGAAAATATTTTAATTGGTATGGCGAAATTTTCAGGGGCCAAGACCCGTAAGGTGCCAAGCCATTTGTATGAAATTTTCCCTGTGCTGGATGAAATGAAACATCGCCGTGGCGGAGATTTATCGGGTGGCCAGCAACAGCAGCTTGCGATTGCCAGAGCGTTGGCCTCAGAACCAAGCGTGTTAATTCTGGATGAACCGACCGAAGGGATTCAGCCTTCAATTATTAAAGATATTGGTCGAGTGATTCGTAAGTTGGCTGATCAAGGCGAGATGGCGATTATTTTGGTGGAACAGTTTTATGATTTTGCTGAAGAGTTGGCAGATGCGTATACGGTGATGGCGCGTGGGCAGGTGATTGCACAGGGGCGGGGGGAGGATATGCCTGAGAAGGGGATTCGGGAGTTGGTGGCGATATAGTATTTCTTGGCTAATTGTTGCTTTATCAGTGTTTTTAGTAATCTATCTTTATGATGTACCCTACTTTTGAAGGATCAAAAGTAGGCAAAAATCCTTTGTTCGACTAACGGTACGTCCTTGTGACCGTAGTCGAACATGGCGACATCCATGTCGCCTATCACGATAGTGAGTGTTGGGGAAATGCAATTTAGAACATTAAATGGTTAGCCTAGATTTATTTGTCTTCAACCTTATAAAACGTGCCACCAGCATAGACATTGTGTCCAAAGCCACATGAGGACTCGCCGTTGTGCTGTTCAACCTCAATTTTTTGTCCAAGATTCGCATCATTGGCGAATAGAAGTTTGATTTGGCAATCTTCATAGCGATAGCTGGTTTGTTTTGACTTGATTGGCATGCTGGTTTCAAACTGTCCCATATTGGGTCCATAGATCAGGCCACGTAGTCCGAAGTAATAGCCATCAAATGCAATCTGATATTGATTCTGTTTTTTGCTGACCTTGAGGTAATCCCATTGCCCAAAACCATTGGCGCGGACATAAGTTCCTTGTAAATCTGAAGATAGTTTTGGTTTAGGGAGCTGTTTTAAATTGTATTGACTGGTTTTTGAGTCTTTATCTCTGAGAAACCAGACTCTGGCCCATTGCGGTTTGCCTAGTTTGGCATAGCTTAAGCCGACATTATTGTTAGCGATTTCAATGTCTCGGTCACTGACCTGAATCCCGCTTTCATCTGCATTAAGTTGACAGAAATGTGCCCATGCGGCTTGATCTTCAAATTGTTTGGCGGCTTTGAGATATTGCTTTTGATCGTAAAACTTTTTACCTGCTTGCGCATATTGTTTTACTTTGGCGCAGCCTTGTTGCAACTCTTGTTCAAAAGAAACTTCGGCAAAGCTCGCGCTTGACGCGATTGCGATGGAAAGGCACAGACCGAGTTGAGATGTTTTAATCATTTTGGCTATTTTTGAAATCAAGTATTGCTTTCATTCTAAGCTACAATTTAGTGGTAGGACAGTAGGGTAAAAGTGAGGTTTTATTGAGATTCTGTGAGTTGCAGTTGCATCCAGACCAAATCTCGCCATGTCCCAAACTTTTGCCCCACTTGCGGCATATAGCCTGTTTGGATGAAGCCCAGTTGTTCATGTAACACAATTGAGCCCTTATTTTCACTATCAATCGCAGCTACCATGATATGCATGTTTTGCTGTTTGGCCAGATGAATCAGTTGTTGCATCAGGGCTTTGCCCAGACCTTGGCGAGCGTAGCTTGGATCAACAAAAACAGAATGTTCAATGCTTTGGCGATAGCCGCTGATGGTTCGAAAGGCAGTGTAATAGGCATAGCCTGCAACCTGATGGCTATTCAGGTCTTCGACCACGATCATGGGGAAGTGCTGTTGCTGCATGTCGTGAAAACGTTGCTGATAATCCACTAAGGAAACTGCCTGATCATTCCAATTCGCCGTTCCATTCAGGATCTCTGCATTATAGATCGCGAGGATTTGTTCAAGGTCATCGACTGTGGCAAAACGCATGTGGAAATGTGCGGCTAAAACAGAAGCAGTAAGCGCAAGATGTTCAGACATAAGTGCAGGTCATCAAATTAGATAAAATAAACAGATATGATGTGGATAGAGCAAAAGGTCAGCTCACATTTATATTCGATGATACAAACAAAAACAGCAAGGAAATCCTTGCTGTTTTTTCACATTCTAAAAGGCTTAGAAGTGGTATTTAATCAAAGCACTGACGTTATTTTCGTCACGGTTTTTCATACCGAATTTGTTATTCCAAACAGAATGCTCAACACCTAAGTAAAGGCGAGTGTCTGGTGAAATGTGTTTACCCAAGTTCCACTTGTATTGTGTGGTCCAGTTGAGTTCACTTGCGTGATCTTTTTCGCCTGTAGACCAGTCAAGGAAACCATCCACCAAGAAATCTTCGTTTGATACTTTAAATGGCAAAGCATAAGCAATGGTCATCTGATAGTCATCAGCGGTATTTTCGTTGTTGGCACGGTAGAAGTTTACATTCGCATATTGGAAATATGGAATCGCGAGATCGAAACCAACACCATACAAGAAGTTGTCAAAACTAGCGAAGTCATCATTGTTGCTTTCCCAAGTGGTTGAGATCAGCACATCTTTGATTGGACCAAACGCAAGTTTTTGACCTGAAATTTCACCCAAGCTTAAACGTGGAGAAAGCTCGAAATAAGTGCTTTTGTGGTCATCGCTGCCACGCATACGGTCCATAAAGAAGAATACATCGGCATATTTAACTTTTGCCGCATATTCAACAGTGATGGTTGTTTGCTTTTCATCAACAACTTCGTAGTTCTCGCCATACAAACCAGTCAAGCTGAAATCTTGCCAAATCGGCTTCGCTTGAGTGAAAGTTGCTGTAGATACCAATAAACATGTTGCTGCAAGTTGCTTCAATTGCATTTAAAAAATCTCCCCCCAAAAGGCGTGTAAAGGATACAAGGTATTAAGCAAAAATAAAGCCAAATTTGACCAAATGAACAAAAGAATTGTATATGCCTGAACCCGTCTAAAAGGACGTTCAAGTTAGTTATCTTTTTGTTGAAGATTTCATCAAAATGTCAAAAATCAGCTTGCATATTTTGGAGGAAAGTCAGATATTGGAACTATAGAAGATCTTCTTACATACTGAAAAACAACAGATGCAAAGCGAGGAGACAACACGCATTTACACAATCAGAATATACAACTGCACTGAATGACTGCATGCTCAAAGTGTGCAAAGAAAAAAGTTTTGTAGCACCGTCTCACAGAAAAGAGAGGAAGATATTTATGAATATTGAAATCCGTACAGATAAAAACATTCAAGGTAGTGAACGCTTAAATAGTTATGTTCGTGCAGAACTTACACAAGAATTCCAACGTTATAGCGAGCGTATTACACATTTTTCGGTTCATATTAGTGATGAGAATGGGGACAAAACGGGCGATCATGACAAACGGTGTATGATTGAAGCTCGCCCAGCAGGAATGAAACCTGTCGCAGTGACACACAAAGCAGCAAATATTGATAATTCGATTCATGGTGCAATTGATAAACTGAAACGTAGTTTGGAGCATCTGTATGAGAAAAAAGAACACCATCGTGGTGGCTTGCCAGAATATGTCGATGTAGATGACGATGTAAAAGTGGATGATGAAGTGTAAAAATCGACGCATAAAAAAAGCCCTGTTTGGGGCTTTTTTTATGCGTGTATCAAATTTATACATGATTTTTTAGATGCTTTTATAAAATCCTGTCAGGATATTCGGCATAATAGACATATTAAAAAATATTGTGAGAATTGGTCATGTTAAATAAGCAACAGCAGGCCTTGGTGCAAGCCATACAACAACTCGATTTGGACCAAGTGCAATCTTTACTTGCTGAAGGACTCGACCCGAATTTTATTGACCCTGAACAAGGTCCGCCTGTCTCTGTGATTTGCGATGGTTTGTTCGTATGGTGGGAACGAATTTGTGAAGCTTATGAAGTAGGTAAGCCTTTCACTGATGAAGAAAAGCAACAACAACTTAAAGTTTATTTAGATATTTTAGATCTATTGATTCAAGCCAAAGCCAATCTGCATTTATGGGATTCAGAAGAGTTTTATGGTCCATTGTGGGATGCAGCAAGTTCTGCTTGCGTGCCTGTGGTAGAACGGTTATTGGTTGAAAAAGTAGATCCAAATACCCGTGATGAAGAAGGTTTAACGGTTTTATCATCAATCAGCCAATTGTTCTTTGATTGCGAATTTGATGAAATTGATTGGTCGGAGTCATTACCAGAAGAGCGTGCAACACTGGAATTGCTACGTGAACATGGTGCAAAAATGTCAAAAGAGCTCAGCGCATAAGCCAAGCTATTAGAAATAGAACGAGGAATAGAATGAAAACATTGCAAACATTGAGCTTAATTGCTGCATCTATGCTGACAAGTACCGTTTTTGCGGCTGACTTTTCTTTTGACCGCCCTGGTACGGGGATAGGGACTGGTATTACCCCTGTGGGACAGTTGGCATGGGAACAGGGTTTACCGAGTATCAACTACCAAGAGGGTAAGGTCGATGGTGTCAAAGACAAGACCTTAACCCTTAACGGTGACATGTTATTGCGTACCGGTTTGGCCGATGGTTTGGAACTGCAATTGGGTTGGCAAGGTCCAGTGTGGCAGCAATACAAACGTGCAGGCACGAAAAAAGAGACCAATGGTCTGGGCGATGTCAGCATTGGTTTGAAAAAAGCCATTGATTTAAAAGATGATCGTTTATCTATGGCATTGTTGGCTGAAGCCATTATTGCAACGGGGAATGATGAATTCACCAACCATGATGATATCTATAGTCTCACTTCAGCAGTTGCTTACGAATTTAGTGACTTGATTGGAACTTCGATCACCATGCGTTATGAAGCGCAGAACAGTAATTGGGCCGTGACTGCAATTCCAACCATTGACTATAAAATTGCAGGTAAATTATCGGGTTATTCAGAATTCGTTTATCGTAAGGCTGAGAGCCAAGATTATGAATATGGTCTCGGTACAGGTCTGATTTATGCTTTGAATAATCGCACGCAATTAGATGCCAGCATTGGTGTTGACCTGAATGGCGATCAAAAAGGTTATAACGGTGGCTTCGGCGTATCGGTTTTATTCTAACAATAATGAATACTCCTGACTTCTCTTAAATTCACTTCTGCATGAGTGGGAGGGAGGTTCAGGAGATTGATAGTGAGATAATCATGCAAATGTCTGTTCAGGCTGGGAAATCTTTCCCGCTGATGCGTTACTTTCTTGGGACTTTATTCTTGTTATGTGGGTCTTTGACTTACGCCCAAGAGAATTCATCGGCGCCATTACTCAGCCCCGAACAGGCTTTTGCATTTACGGTTGAGTCGACTGCACAGAATCAAGCACGTTTGCATTGGTCGATCCAGCCAAATTATTATCTCTATCAGCATAAGTTTGAAGTACAGCAGGGTAATCAGCCTGTCGCATTGACTTTACCGAAAGCGGTGGAGCAGTATGATGAGAATTATGGTCACAGCCAAGTTTATTATCAGCAAGCTGAATTTAGTATTCCAACCCAAGCTTCTCAGCATTATCGTGTGACTTGGCAGGGCTGCGCCAAAGATCGGATTTGTTATCCTCCACAAAATATTGAATTTCAGACCGATGCCGATGGTCTAGTCAGTGCTCAGAATGTCAGTGCAAACTCACAAAAAAGCTTTTTAGATGTGGCGCGTGCATCCAATGCCTTAAATACCCAAACGGCAACAAATGATGAAACGCAAGCTGAGTCAACTGCACAAACCTCAAATTCAAATAACTCAGGTGTGATGGCACAGGACCAAAAATGGTCAAGTGCGCTTGAACAGCATTCCTTGGCTTATAGCATCTTACTATTCTTAGGCTTAGGGATTTTATTGGCGTTCACGCCGTGTTCCTTACCAATGTTACCGATTCTGACCTCATTGATTGTGCGTGACAATAAAGGCGTCAAGGCTTGGTCAATTGCACTGACTTTTGTCGTGAGTATGGCTTTGGTCTATGCGGTATTAGGTTTGATTGCTTCTGCAGCAGGGCTGAATTTCCAACGCTGGTTACAACAACCCGCAACATTGATCGCATTTAGCTTATTGTTCGTGGTGTTTGCCCTCAATCTATTTGGCTTGTTCGAGTTGAAACTACCACAGAACTGGGTCAATCGACTGGATCAACTGCAGTCCAATCAAAAAGGCGGTACTTTGGTTGGTGCCAGTGTCATGGGTATGATCTCTGCATTGTTGGTTGGGCCTTGTATGACCGCACCTCTGGCAGGGGTATTACTGTTTATCTCGCAAACACAGAGTCAATGGCAAGGTGGGTTGTTGCTGTTTACACTCGGTTTTGGCATGGGCATTCCATTGCTGTTAGCCAGCGTTTTGGGGGCAAAAGCTTTACCCAAAGCAGGCGATTGGATGAACCAAATCAAGGTGATCTTTGCCTTTTTAATGTTGGCCTTGAGCATTTACTTTATTCGCCCTTTATTGCCAGAACTTGCGATTCAAATTCTTAGCTTAATTCTTGGTTTGGCCTTTATTATTTATGCAGCATATCGTCTGTTTGCACAGAAAAGTAAGCTGCAATGGCTCTATGCGATCTTACTGATTTTAGCGATTCCAGCATTGGCCTTTAATCAATATCAGCATTTTCAAAGTCTCAGTTCAGTTCAGGCAGATAAGCTGGCCGAATGGCATGTGGCAAAAACAGCAGATGAATTTCAGCAGATCTTAGCCAATGCGCCCAAAGACCGTGGCATTGTAATTGATGTCTATGCGGATTGGTGCGTGGCTTGTCAGCCGATTGAGCATCGCATTCTAAAAGATGCAGAGGTGCAACAGGCTTTGTCTGGTTATTATCTGATTAAAATGGATTTAAGCCACTATGATGCGTCACACCAAGCATTGCTAGCACAGTGGGATATTTTAGGGCCACCGACCTACTTATTCTTAGATCAGCAACAACAAGAAATTCGCTCGCTACGCTTAACGGGTGCATTCCAGAAAGCTGAGCTATTACAACAATTGGCTTTATTTAAAGGGAAACAATAACAATGTATCAACTCTTTATCGGCAATAAAAATTACTCCACGTGGTCGATGCGCCCATGGATTTTACTTACACAAGCGGGGATTTCCTTTCAGGAGCATGTGATTCGGTTTGATAGTTTTGAACCTGAAAGTGAATTTAAAACAGAGATTCTAAAGCTCAACCCAACGGGTAAAGTCCCTGCGCTTGTAAATGGCGAACTGGTAGTCTGGGATAGCTTGGCGATTTGTGAATATATTGCGGAACAGCATCCTGAGCTTGACTTGTGGCCACAAGAGAAGACATTACGGGCTAGAGCACGTTGTATTAGTGCAGAGATGCATAGCAGCTTTCAAAGCTTACGTAATCTTTGCCCCATGAATGTGGAAGCGGATCTAGGTCATATTGGTAAACAACTCTGGGCCGAACATGCGCAGTTACGTGCCGATGTGGCTCGAATTGATCAGATCTGGTCTGAACGTCCAAGCGAAGACGGTTTTTTATGTGGCGAGTTTAGTATTGCCGATGCATTCTATGCACCGGTGGTGATGCGTTTTGAATGCTATCAATTGCCACTTTCCGCATCCAGCCAAGCCTATGTGCAAAAAATCTTGTCTTTGCCATCGGTACAGCAATGGATTGACGAAGCCAAACAAGAGCAGATGTTTGTGCCTTTTGATGAACCTTATCGTCAACATCGAGAAGAATTTTTGAAAGCATAAAAATCATAAACAAAAGCTATCGATTTTTATTGCTTATTTATATTATGGTGTTCTCTCTCAACCATAGAGAGAACATATATACATGTTTCTAAAAATATATAAACAAATATGGTTTGCCTCTCATCGATTTGATGAAAAATCCAAAAAAAATATCATTGCTATTGTTGTTTTGGTGACGTTGGTTAGCTTAATCGATTCTGTTTTACCCTATATGATTAAATTGATTGTTGACCGTACACAAGATAATCAGAATATTCACTATATTTATTTGCTGGTCATTTCATATTGTTTTGCATGGTTACTCTCACAGATATTGGAATGGACCAAAAACGTGTTGACCGGATTGGTATCATCTAAACTTGGATCATCGATCCTCATTCTTGCGCTTGAAAATTATTTAAAGATTGAGAAAAGTCAGCAGGATAAGGTGGATATTGGTGTTTTTAACTCGGATGCAATGCGAGCAAGTAATGCATTTGCTCAACTTACACTTTCATTATTACTGGTCTTCTTCCCTATCGTTTTTCAGTTGATTTTTATTACCTGTATTTTATATGTCAATATTCATCCGCTGTTTGCTTTAGGCTTTATTGCCATGGCATTTTTTATCTTTCTTGTGACCAATGTGATTAATCGTGAAAGTAAAAAATATTATGAACCTCTCTACTCGGTTAGAAATACTTTAAATAGCAAGTTTTTAGAAAAAGTAAGTCACTATTATGAAATAAAAGCCAACCATTCGATTGAATTTGAAGTGGATGGATTCAAAAGAAAAGTAAAAAATCATGTTGATCAGACTTTTCATAGTCACTATAAAATTGGCCAATTGATGGTCTTCCAAATATTTTTAATCTTTATTTTTCTAATTACATTTTGGCTTATATCGACCAAACTTTTTGAATTGGATCAAATTACTTCGGGTGATATGGTTATGATCAGCTCTTATATCATGATGCTCACCATGCCATTTTTGATGATCTCACAGCAAATTAATTTGATTGCAGGACATATCGTTGCAATCAAAAAGTTTTCAGATTATTTAAATATGCCAAAAGAGGAGGTCGGGTCTGAAAAATTTCAGGATCAACGATCCTTATTTTCATTTCATCAGGCTGTAGTGGAAGTCGGTGGGCGTGTAAAACAAGCTTTTGATTTAAGTTTCAACAAGGGAAAGGTTTATGCAATCATCGGGCAAACGGGCTCGGGTAAATCAACCTTAATTAATTATCTATTGGGTTTTTATAAAATTAAATCTGGTCAGTTACGTTATAAAAATCTGGATATTAGTCAACTTTATTCAAAATATATCTTTGAGGAAATTGCTTTTGTTGGGCAAAATTATTCTGTTTTTACGGGCTCTTTGAGAGAAAACTTAATCTATAACTCAAGGTATACATACCAGGATGATGAAATATACCTGTTGTTGGATTTATTTGGTCTTCAGGATGCGATTTTAGATAAAAATTTATCATTGGATGATGATATCAATGAATATCTAAAAAGTTTTTCAGGGGGAGAAAAGCAGCGTTTAAATATTCTTCGCGCTGTTCTGAAAAAACCAAAGTTATTGATTTTAGATGAGCCAACTTCGGCACTAGACTCAAATACAGCATTAAAGATCATCACCTTTTTAAAAAGCCATGTTGAGACCCTGATTATGATTACTCATTCTAGAGAATGTATTAAGTTAGCGGATGAAATTATTGATGTAGAGCAACTCTTTCAGGATGGTTGATCAGAAAATTTTCCAACCATTTCAGGTAATGGTTGGAAGATATCTAATCAATGACAAGATCAGTAAATATTTTCACTTGATTACGCCCCGCAGCTTTGACCGCATACAGGGCTTGATCGGCCTGACTGATGATCAAATGTGGCTCATCGGCACTGAGTGAACTACTAATCCCAAAGCTGGCACTCACGCTAAATTCCTGCTTATATTCTGTAATAAAGCGCAGTTGTGATACTGCATGGCGACAGCGTTCAGCTACGTTCTGTGCTTGCATCGTCGGCGTGTTGGGCAGCAATAAAATAAACTCCTCGCCACCAAAACGACCAATGATATCCTGATCACGTAGATTACTTGCCAAGCATCGTGCGACTTGGATCAGCACTTGATCGCCCATGCTATGCCCATATTGATCATTAATCGTTTTAAAATGATCGAGATCAAGCAGAATAATGGAATAGAGGGGATGGGGTTGTTGATGCAATTTATTTAAATAGCTGCTGATACTGCGTCTATTTAACACATTGGTGAGTGGGTCGAGACGGCTGAGAATCTGAATGGTCATTTCTCGCGTTCGCCATTGCGTCAGTAAAATTTCAAATAAGAATAAACATGCTAATAAAATTGGTAATAAGAAAAACACCATACTACCTACCCAAAAAGGATGCATCGGGACTTCATTCAGACGCTGCATATTAAACAGTGGCGCATAGGTTAGAACACCGATCATACTGAGATAGTTGCACAGCAATAAGGCAAGTGTTGCAGGAATTAAAGCGCAGTAGACCATCCTGCGGTCAAAGAGTACTAAACCCACGCCAACCACACTGACATAACCCACCATAGTGGCTGGGCTGAAACTGCCTGCTAAGTAGCCTTTATGGCACAGCATGGCGGTAAAAATCTGCACACTTAGAATAGGTAAAATATTTTGCGCCCACGCTCGATCCTTAAACACATGACAAGGAATAATCAGCAACAACATCACAGTCAGTGTGATCAAACTGGTGATTAAGTGTGAGCGTACAATTCCGAGATTGACCCATTCAGCGTACTGCGGGTGGATTAGGACAAAAATATCCCAACTGATCCAAAATAGGCTCATAAATGCAGCAAGTATCAGTAATAAAATACTTTTTTTGAGTATGGTCCAATTGACTACAATATGATGTTCCCAAGAAAGCTTAAAGCCCCATCCTTTTGTGTCAGTTGACCGATTAAAACGAATCTTCACCATTGGCATGCATCCTTTTATGCAATGAGATTCCTAGCAACTGTAGATCTGTCGTCAAAATACCGAAGAACGATTATTGAAATAACAATAACATCTTTAGAATGAGAAAAAAGTCTAGCTCTGGGCTTTTTAATGCAAATCAGGACGGGAAAAATTCTTTGATAAATCAGCTCTTATCAGAATATCCAATCAATTTTATTTTATGATGACCAAAGGGAATTAAGAATGACAATGGTCAGACATAGCTGACCATTTTTTACACAATTTTATTTTGCTTAGTCACGATCGAGTGCATGTGCAAACTCTGCGATATCTGCCAATGCTTGCTTTGCTTCAGGGAACCAAGCATTAAACATCTGGAAATTATGCCACATGCCGGTATACAGCTTGAACTGAACTTTGACATCGGCTTTTTCCGCTTTTTCTCTAAAGCGTTTTGAATCATCCAATAGAATTTCTTTAGAGCCGACTTGCACCAAGGTGGGTGGAAGCCCTTTTAAATCATCAAACAACGGTGAAACACGTGGATCATCGGCTTGGATGTTCTCGGTGAGATAATGATTGATGCCTGCCTGTAAGGCCTCAATCGACAACAAGGCATCATGTTTCTGGTTAAAGCGTAGCGATTCACTGGTCAAGGTGAGATCAAGATAAGGCGACATCAGAATCAAGCCGCTTGGCATCAGTTCAGGTTGCTGTTTGAGACGTAAACACAGCGCCAAGGCAAGGTTAGCACCGCAAGAATCACCTGAGATAATAATATCTTTCGGTTTAATGCCTTGTACCAGCAGCGCTTGATAGACATCGAAAATCGCATCAATCGCTTCAGGATATGGATGTTCAGGTGCAAGTGGATAATCGACATGAATCACTTGCATTTGAGTACGTGCAGCAATATCTGTCATCAAAGCACGATGAGTATTTAAATTACCGAGGAAAAAAGCACCACCGTGAATATGGAAAATCAGTTGTGTAGCCGCGGCTTGGGCTTTGATTTCTTCACCACGTACACCCGCTAGACGGATTGGGCGGACTTGTACTGTTGAATCTTGTGGAAATAGACGACACAGCTGATCGAGCAACGGACGCAATGCATTTGGGGCCAAGTTAAATTGACTAGGTGTCCGAATCGTCGCTTTAAGTAAGGATTCAGTAAAATAATATTTCCAAACAGTAGCAAATTTCATAATTTTTCCATATTGTTAGATCAGTATAGCAATAAGAAAGTTCTTGAAAATAAGCTATGTCTAAGCACGACGATAAAATCTGAAAAAATGTGCACTATGACACTCTTACTCAGGTTATACCAAATAGTCATAATCAAGAATTGCAATATTGATTGAAGTTCTCAATACTTTCAGTTTGAAAGACCCCTTAAGGATATTACAAAAATGAAGAAAATTGCTTTAGCATTTGGATTGCTCGGTTTGACAACTTTTGCCAATGCAGCGGATGCGCTGAATGGCACTGTTTGGCAGACCATTGATGATGAAACAAAACAGCCAAAGGCGATCGTGAAGTTCACGGAGCAAAAGGATGGAACGTTAACGGCGTCGATTCAAAAATATTTAGTAGCAGGTCAGGAAAATGCTTGTTCTAAATGTGAAGGAACTTACCATAACAAACCACTGAAAGGCGTGACCATTGTGAATGGCCTGAAAAATGTCGGTGGTGTGAATTACGATGGTGGTTCAATTATCGATCCTAAAAATGGTAAAACCTATAAATTGAAAGCTGAAATTATCGAAGGTGGTAAAAAGCTGAAATTACGTGGCTATATCGGTGTCGCTGCTTTAGGTCGTAACCAGACTTGGATTCGTACCAACTAAGCCAGATTTAAATAAAAAAACCGAGTCCTAAGACTCGGTTTTTTTATTGCTGTTGATTTATAGAATTTAAGCTGATAAAGCTTGATAGATGGCTTCATCAAAGCCAATCACAAAACCTTTAGGCGTTTGCAGTACAGGGCGCTTAATCAGGCTAGGCTGCGCAATTAGGGCTTCAATCAGGTTCTGTTCATTGCTGGTGGCGTGTGTTTGCTCATCGGCAGTGAGTTTGCGCCATGTGGTGCCTTTTTTATTCAGTACTTTGTCTGCACCAATCTCTTTTAACCAGATCGCTAAAGTATCTGCATCAATGCCTTGTTTTTTATAATCATGAAATTCGTAATTGATGCCGTTGGCTTGTAAGGCATCAAAGGCTTTTTTCATCGAATTACAATTTTTAATGCCGTAAATTTTAAACATACCGAAAACCATAAAAAAGAATAAAAGATATGAGCCAAAGCCTAACGCAAAAGAAGGGTGGTGTACCAGTTGAAATTTTTTATTAAGTTGATCGGTAGGGTGTATGCAGCAACAATTGAATGACGAAAATGATCATGCGCTTTGAGCAGAAAAGCTAAAGACAAAGCCAAGAAAGAAAATCTAAGATTTAGAAAAGAGAAAACCCGCATATAATCTTCCTGATTATGCGGGTCTCATTTCAACGTCCAATGTCTCATCCATGCAAATAAACTTAATCTAAGTTTATTTTATCTTCCTACGGCGTCCTATCCCTTTTTGGTCATCCTGACCGCTTCCCTGTGCCGTGAAGCTATAATGCCGTTCTAGATGCGAAATAAAAATACACAAAAGCGACAAGTTATGTAAGCTAAAGAAGCGATCAAAGTGAACAAGTGTTCACTTATTCGTGTATTTTATAGTCGATAATCACGGGTGCATGGTCACTAAACCATTGTTCTTTATACACCCATGCATTTGTTGTGCGTGCTTTCCAGTCTGGAGAACAGGCATGGTAGTCGATACGCCACCCAACATTTTTCGCACGCGCTTGACCGCGATTTGACCACCATGAATACAATTCTGCTTCAGGGCGAACTTCGCGGAAAGTATCCACATAACCTAACTCGTCATACATATGATCGAGCCAAGCACGTTCATGTGGCAGAACCCCAGAAGATTTCTGGTTACCTGACCAGTTTTTAATATCGATGCGTTTATGCACGATATTGTAATCCCCACAGACAATGATTGATTTATTTTCATCTCGCCACTGTTTGAGTATTTTGGCGTATTCTTGTAAAAACACGTCTTTGCGTGCTTGCGCTTCGTCACCGCTTGATCCTGATGGCAAGTATAACGAGGCAATATGAACAGTTTGTGACAGACCTAAATCAAATTCAGCGGCAATAAAACGACCCTGAGAATCAGCCAATTCAAAGCCTAAACCATCTTTTACCGATACGAATGGCAGACGGCTATAAATCGCTGTACCTGCATAGCCCGCACGTTCAGCAGGGAACAGGTGGGTATACCAACCTTCAGGTTTAAATTTATCGGTCCATTGTTCATGGGTGATGCGGCTTTCCTGCATACACACCACATCGGCACCCGACTGTTCAAGCCATTCGAGTAGACCTTTAGTGACTGATGAGCGCAAGCCATTTACGTTAATTGAAACGACTCGAAGAATTTTTACATCACTTGGATAGCTATCCTTTGGTATCATACGTCTGTTTAACCTCAATTGAAGAATTTGGAGCACTTTAATATGACAACGCCTGTGTCATTTCATCCGCAAGCTTTTATCGAACTCGCATTATCACGTGGAGTGCTTAAATTTGGTGAGTTTACCTTAAAATCAGGCCGTGTCAGTCCTTATTTCTTTAACGCAGGTTTGTTAAACGATGGTGAAGCACTGTCTTTGTTAGCGCAAGGCTATGCCGACAAACTAGTACAATGTGACAATGTTGGTGTGATTTTTGGCCCAGCTTATAAAGGAATTCCTTTTGTCGCAGCAACAGCGGTGGCGTTGTCTCAAGTGCATGGCAAAAGCGTACCATGGGGCTTTAACCGTAAAGAAGCCAAAGATCACGGTGAAGGCGGTGTGTTAGTGGGTGCATCGGTTGCAGGTCAAAAAGTCTGGATCATTGATGATGTGATCACTGCGGGGACAGCGATTCGTGAAGTGGTCACCATCTTAAAAAATGCAGGTGCTGAAATTGCAGGTGTATTGGTTGCGCTAGATCGTCAAGAACGTGGTCAAGGTGAACTTTCTGCGATTCAGGAAGTACAAAAAGAACTCGAAATTCCTGTGCATGCTCTCATTACCATGAAAGATTTGATGGATTATCTGGATGCGAAAGGCGAAAAAGACGCTTTAGCCAATATGCAGGCGTATCGTGAAAAATATGGCATCTAAGTTTTAGGTGTATAAGAAAAGGAAGCTGAGGCTTCCTTTTTTGTTATAAGGTGCAGATCAGATTAACTCTTGATCTTAGTTCAGTTGATGTAGGTTTGCGAAATAACTGGCGGATAAAAAGATGATTAGCCTAAAACTAATCCCGAGAATGAGGGGGATGATCCAAGATTTTTTCTGATAATCTAAATTCTTGGTTTGATTGATTTGTTCCTTTGCAAAGAAAAAATACCATATAAATAAATAGACTAAACCTAATCCATTTGCACCACTGATACTGGACTCTAGATCATTGTTAAAATCGCTATAAATAACAAATAGTGACAGGCATAAGACGATGAGGCTAATGGCTAACCATTTGTTTGATTTTGCGATATTGTCTTTATTACCTAAAGCCTCTGAGTTTTTTAAATATAGAATAGAGCCAAATATGGGAGTACACAGAATACTCCAGTTGGTAATAGCAGATGGATTCCAAAGGTAAGTTTTATTATTTTGCTGATTTATTTTTGTTCCACAGTTTGAGCAAAACTGCGATGAATCAATATTCAAGTGTCCACAATTACGACACGTCATAGTCTTAACACTCCGTTTTTATTCTATTTTATCTGAGTGTATTTCAAGGTTTTTACCATGTTATTCTCTTTTTTATATCAAGTTGTTCCAAAAGAAGAGTTGGTCGGTATTTTATTAAACATTCTGATCCAACATCGCAGGCATTAAGATTTCTTTAACACAGCTTGCCTTAGTGGTTGAAATAATAAAGTGAATCGCCTGAATCACATCGGATAATGGAATAAGAGAGAATTTAGTTTCTTCTAAAACGTCTTGCGTTGGTTTATCTATTTCATATTCACTGGCCAGATAGCCCAAGTTGAGTACGCTGACGCCAATCAAGTGTTCACGCAAGATTTCTCGTAGTGAGTGTGCAATGCCTCTTAGAGCAAATTTAGTTGCGGAGAAAACAAGCTCTTTGCCGTTATGATTATCAACACCCCACGTTGAGCCGATCAGAATGATTTTGGCATTATCGGAGAGTTTGAGATTTTCAATGAGAGATTGAATCGACAGGATACAGGTGTTGATATTGGTATTGATGATTTGGTTGATTTCAGCAGCAGAAATCTCTTCAAAATTATAGTTTTCGCTAAATGCCTGTTGTTCCCAGATACCCACATTGTAAATCAGCACATCAAGTTTTTGCTGTCCAATTGCTGTTTTTACATCGCTTACAGCCTGCTCTGGTTTAGATAGATCAGCACAAATCCAGTTTAAGTTTGGAATTTCTTGTGGTTGGCTGCGAGATACGCCATAGATGGTATCTGTTGGCTTTGGTACAGCTTGAACAATGGCTTTGCCTAGACCTTTACTGACGCCGTATATGAGAAATGTTTTATTCAAGCGACTCATCAATTTATCCGTATTTTTTAGATTAAAAGATGAATATAAAAGCTCAAGCTGGCTTGAGGTCAATACTTAAACCTATAGTTCTAGAATACGCTTTGTCAGATATGTAAGTTTATCGTGAAAAGTATGGCATCTAAATGTAGATGGTAGAGAGACGGAAGAAAAAGCTTCCTTTTTGTTTCGTTGAGTGTAATTAATCAATTATTGGAAATAATGATTGAAAAACAAGTGTAGAACGTGAAAAGTGACGAAAAATCTGTTCAAATGGGTTGGGCTTTAGAATTTATTTTTATAACATATTGATTTTAATGTAAATTTTTTAGTTTTGCGCATAAGGCATATTACATTACTTTTAGGATTACTTGATTAATTTTAGATTAGAGTTAGATGAAATTTTCTCTCATTTAACAAGATAAAACTAAAATTAGTAATTTAATTGAAAATTTTGGTTTATAATATATGAATATACAGTTGGTGTATAAATAGATTATCTGCCTTTAGTTTATTTCTTATTCTAAAGGTTATAGTTCAACGTATAGAATTTCTATATCTGAAGAGTTGTTTTTGAATGTACTGCGAGATGGTCTAGGGGGGGCAACCCCGTCATTATATGACGAAGAGTTGTTTTTGTTAGATTGCGAGATGGTCATTGGGGGACAACCCCAGATAGTCAAAAATTTTATATTAGTTGATAAATAGCATTTACTATAAGGACTTACTTAGAAAAGTAAGTCAATAGTGAATCGCTACTAGATATAAATGTAAAGGCCCATCTTGGGCCTTTATGCTATATGATCATTTGAAAACACATTTATATGTGTCCTATTTACTATATTCCTAATTGCCTTATGGCAATCAAATAAATTTAAGGTTAATAAGTTAGAAGAACTATTTGCATTACATGCATTGTAATGTCTAATTGGATCGATGGCACAACCAAATCGATACCTAGCATTCAGGTCACATAACTGAGTATGAGGATTACCAGTTTCATGGCGTGCATGTAACTCTTTACCTAGCTCAAAGTGTAAACTTTTTTCGTCTATAAGATATCTTTTCCTAGACTGGGGTCTTTTCATAGGTTTTCTATGAACTCTCTTAATATCTCTAATACACCCTTCAAACTCATCATTAAAAGTACTAGGATCTAAAGTAATCATCGTTAATCGTAAGCGTTCTAAAATCTCAGATTGAAATGAACGAAATGGTAATCTCATTAGTTCTATTTCATCAGCTGTACTAAAACTAGCTTTAACAATATTAAATTGCTTTAATCTTTTCGCTATTTGGTTAGTGATAAAAGCATTAGAAGTATCTGGTAGGGAAACATCAATACTTCCAATAAATATACTCTTGTACAGTTCTTGATTAAGCTCAATTCGTTCATCCTTTAAGATGATAATATAAGTAAGATCTTCTGCACATAATTCATGTAATTTATCTATAAATTTTTCACCGCTAAAATCCTCAAAATCTAAGTACTCTATGCCGTAAGAAGCACAATAATTTCCTAAAACCATAGGATCAAAAAAAGATCTTTCACTTTTTTTTAATATCGAATTATGATGTTTTTTGAACAGGTTCACTATCTTTAACATATGATCTTTTTACAGTAATTTAACTAGTATTTTTAAAGGCAAGTTAATTTCTTCTAGCTCTTTAGGTGTACACTTTTTTTGTAAAAGCTCGATAAAAGATAGTGTTAATTCACGATCTGTTAGATTAGTGCTATTTATACTAATTTCGTCGTCTTCATAAGAAAATGTTTCGCTCTTAGGTATTAGCCCTATTTTCTCTTTTTGGCTTGGATGAGACACCAGTTTTAATTCTAAAGAGTCTAAATTATTACGAATCCAAGTACTGATGGTTAAACCACCTGTACTTTGCTTAATTTCCTCTTTATTGAACGCTGAGCCAATTGAACTAAGTAAAAAGGGTTCTTTCGTTTTTTGCCAATTTTCAGAAACACGTTCTCTTAAGTAATTATCAAGACTAGTTGGCATTTATAAACTCTCTTTTTTTAAAACTAATAGTTTATCATATATATCCTTACTTCTAGCTAAAGTAAATTATTCTAAAGTTAATCTTAAAGATACTAAATAGCCTTCATTTACTTAACATAAATCTCTGATAAAAACTGTACATCCTCACACTTCTTACATTCCAACATCATCCCTAATTTTTCTTTACGTCCTTGTTCGGTTAACACCCAAGGGCGATTCTGCCATGGTGGATCATGGCGCACATGCTGCGTATGCCCACAAGCAAGATCAGCAACGTAATGTCCTTGCTCATCGAGATGAAAACCGACAATGGCTTGCTGCATTTAATTTTCCAGAGACTCGAGTTTAGATTGTTCCAAACCCTTTAAAAAACGATGGCATAAGTTATGAATCGCCACTAAATCATTCGGGTCCATACCCAATGAGCAGGCGAGCTTAAACGGAATCAGGGTAATTTCATCTTTTGACGCCAGTGCTTTTTCCAGCAAAATCACTTTTTTCATCCGCTCATCTTCTTTGACCGCAACACGCTTTAAAAACTGCTTCTCTTCGAGTTTTTTAATAATTGGTGTCAGCGTTCCAGAATCGAAAAAAGTCTTTTGCCCAATTTCAGACAACATCACATTGTCCTGCTCATACAAAGCCAGCAACACAATAAATTGCGGATAGGTCAGATCATATTCCTGCAGCAAAGGGCGATATTGGCGAATCATCGCATTGGTCGCGGAATACATGGCAAAACACACTTGGTTATCCAAAAATGAAACTTCAGCCATGATGATTTGTCCTCGACTCGGTTGTTGAACATTCAGTATAAATGGGATTGCATAAAAAGTATATTGCGCATAATTAACTTGCACACAAGATAATTGTGTGAAATATTAAATAGACAAGCTGAATGATTCAGCAAACGATTTTGAGAACATCCACCAGTGGATCGAAGAGAGAACACCTATGAGCAAGATTTATGATTTTCAGGCTGAATTGTTAGAAGGCGAACAAAAGAACCTCGCCGATTACCAAGGCAAAGTTTTATTGGTGGTGAATACCGCAAGCCAGTGTGGTCTAACGCCACAATTTGAAGGTTTGGAAAAGTTATATCAGGACTATCAACAGCAAGGTCTGGTGATTCTTGGTTTTCCATGTAATCAATTTGCCAATCAAGATCCATCCAGCAATGAAGAAATTGGCAGCTTCTGTCAGCGCAATTATGGCGTATCGTTCCCCATGTTTGCCAAGGTTGATGTGAATGGCCCAACCGCACATCCTTTATATCAATATCTCACTTCTGAAGCCAAAGGTCTGTTAGGCAGCAGCATTAAATGGAACTTCACTAAATTCCTGATCAATCAAAAAGGGGAAGTGGTTAAACGTTATGCCCCAATCACCAAACCTGAAAAAATTGCCAAAGATATTCAAAAGCTTTTGCGATAAATAGGCTGGAAAATGAGGAAAATGGAAATGACTGGTCTACGATGCATCCACTGGTGATTTCCTCATCCGAAACAAATTAAATCATAAAGCTGAATATTTTTAATATGTTGTAATTAATTGAACAAAATAGATTTTTTAATCTTTAAGATTTATACAAGTTGTTTCACGATTGACCGCAAACTTCGCTATACTTTTTGCCAAGATTAAAAATACGAGCGTCAGATTATGCGTGTACTTGTAGTGATGGACCCGATTGAAACTGTGAATCTCAAAAAAGATTCAACCATGGCGATGTTATGGGCGGCCAACCGTCGCGGACATGAATTGGGTT
The DNA here is from genome assembly GCF_013072675.1 of Acinetobacter sp. Ac_3412. Taxonomy (NCBI): domain Bacteria; kingdom Pseudomonadati; phylum Pseudomonadota; class Gammaproteobacteria; order Moraxellales; family Moraxellaceae; genus Acinetobacter; species Acinetobacter sp. Ac_3412. The sequence goes on from NZ_LXUJ01000011.1 coordinate 130,193, forward strand.
ATGCATTACAGCACGATTTATATATCGACCAAGGCAAAGCCTTTGGCCTGATCTCACCTTTAAAAGTCTTTGAAGACTATAACCATTACTATGAGTTGGGCGAGCAGCGCAAAGAATCGTTGGCGGATTACGATGTGGTGTTGATGCGTAAAGACCCGCCATTCGACATGAACTTTGTCTATACCACCTATATTTTGGAACAGGCAGAGCGTGAAGGCGTGTGGATTATCAACAAACCACAATCACTACGTGACTGTAATGAAAAGCTGTTCGCCACGCAGTTCCCAGAGCTACAAGTCCCAACTTTAGTAACCTCACAACAAAGCCTGATTCGTGAATTTATCAAAGAACATGGTGATGTGATTGTGAAGCCTTTGGATGGTATGGGCGGTATGGGGATTTTCCGTTTATACCAAGATGGCGTGAACATTGGTTCGACCTTGGAAATGCTCACTGAAATGGGCACACGTCCAATTATGGCACAGCGTTATATTCCTGAAATTGTCGAAGGTGATAAGCGCATCTTGCTGGTCAATGGCGAACCGATTCCATATTGCTTGGCACGTATTCCGCAAAATGGCGAAGTGCGTGGTAACTTGGCGGCAGGTGGTTTAGGTCAAGCCCGCCCACTGACTGAAAATGATAAATTGATTGCGGCAAAAGTCGGTCCATTCCTGCGTGAAAAAGGTCTGGTCTTTGTTGGTTTGGATGTGATTGGTAACTATGTGACTGAAATTAACGTGACTAGTCCAACCTGTATCCGTGAGATTGATGCACAATTTGGCACCTCGATTGCCGACGATCTTTTCGATGTTTTAGAAGCAGGTCGTAAAAACTAAAAAGTTGTATTTTTGACCGAATTGCCCGTTTGTATTCCATCAAAATTTGGACGCAAATGGGCTTTTGTATATTGGCAGAACCTTGTTTTTAACAAAGAATCGAAAAAAGCACAGCTTTCTGTTGTAAACAAGTGAAATTCGCTTTTCGTGAATGAAACTTTAGGATTAAAATAACTCCCGAAAACAATAGACGATAACCTTCTTTTTTTGAGTTGAAGAATTAGACCGTGACCAATTCACCGCAGAACAAACCCAAACATGTCATGATGATGGCCGCAGGTACAGGTGGGCATGTGTTTCCCGCACTTGCTGTTGCCAAACAACTGCAACAGGAAGGCTGTGAGGTCTCTTGGTTAGCGACGCCTACGGGAATGGAAAATCGGTTGCTGAAAGATCAAAATATTCCGATTTATCAAATTGATATTCAAGGTGTACGCGGTAATGGTCTTGTCCGTAAACTCAGTGCACCCTTTAAAATTTTAAAAGCTACGCTCAGCGCCATGCGCTATATGAAACAGCTCAAGATTGATGCTGTGGCGGGTTTTGGTGGTTATGTGGCAGGCCCAGGTGGCTTGGCTGCACGTTTGCTGGGTATTCCTATATTGATTCATGAGCAAAATGCCATTGCAGGGTTTACCAACACCCAATTGGCACGTATTGCCAAGACCGTGTGTCAGGCTTTTCCAAATACATTTGCAAACAGTGATAAAGTCGTGACTACAGGTAATCCTGTACGTGCGGAAATCACTGCGATTTTGAATCCATCTTGGCGTTATCAAACCCGTGAACAGGAACAATTGCCGATCAATCTTCTGATTGTGGGTGGTTCACTGGGTGCTCAAGCGCTGAATGAGCGTTTGCCTGAGGCTTTGAAAAAGGTCAATGTTCCGTTGAAGGTGTTCCATCAGTGTGGTCAAAACAAGCAAGATGCCACGCGTGCACTATATCAAGGTGCACCTGCGAGTTTGGATATTCAAGTGGAACCCTTTATTCACGATATGGCAAAAGCCTATAGTGAAGCAGATTTAATTATATGCCGTGCTGGCGCTTTAACGGTGACTGAAGTCGCAACCGCAGGTTTGGCGGCGATTTTTGTGCCTTTACCGATTGCGGTGGATGACCACCAAACCGCAAATGCAAAATTCTTGGCCAATGCTGGCGCAGCCAAGATTTGCCAGCAAGCAGACATGACACCTGCTGTTTTAGATGAGTTGTTAGCAACATTATTAAATCGCCAACTACTCTCTGAAATGGCGGTAAAAGCACGTCAACAAGCACAACCGAATGCAACACAGCATGTGGTTGATCTGATTAAAAAATTGTAATTCGAGTTTATCTATGTCTCCTACAAATCCAAACCAAGCCAAAAAGCTGATTAAAGTGCCAGAAATGCGCCGTATTAAAAATATCCACTTTGTTGGTATTGGTGGTGCGGGGATGTGTGGTATTGCCGAAGTATTGAGTAACCAAGGTTATAAAATTTCAGGCTCAGACATTAAAGCGTCGAAAACCACAGCTCAACTCGAAGCGAATGGTATTAAAGTATTTATTGGCCATTCAGCTGACAATATTAAAAATGCCAATGTATTGGTGGTGTCGACTGCGATTGATCCTGAAAATCCAGAGATTAAAGCAGCTATCGAACAACGTACGCCAATCGTGCGTCGTGCGGAAATGTTGGGTGAGTTGATGCGCTACCGTCATGGTATTGCGGTTGCGGGAACGCATGGTAAAACCACAACGACAAGCTTATTGACCACCATGTTGGCGGAAGAAAACCTTGATCCAACGTATGTGATCGGTGGTTTGCTGAATAGTACTGGGGTGAATGCAGCGCTTGGTGAAAGTCGTTTTATTGTGGCGGAAGCGGATGAGTCAGATGCCTCATTCTTGTATTTGCAACCGATGGCTGCGATCGTGACCAATATCGATGCGGATCACATGGATACTTATGAAGGCAGCTTTGATAAGCTAAAAGATACTTTTATCCAGTTCTTACATAACCTGCCATTCTATGGTTTGGCTGTGGTCTGTGGCGATGATGCCAATATCCGTGAGATTCTGCCACGCGTGGGTCGTCCAGTGTTGACCTATGGTTTTGCTGAAGACAATGACATCCGTGCGGTGGATGTTGCACAAGAAGGCATGCAGTCGCATTTTACTGTATTGCGTAAAGATCGTGAGCCATTGCGCGTTACGATCAATCAACCAGGTTTGCATAATGTCTTGAATGCACTTGCTGCGATTGGTGTGGCAACGGATGAAGGCGTGTCTGATGGCGCGATTTGCCGTGCCTTAGAAGGTTTTAGTGGGGTAGGTCGTCGCTTCCAAGTTCAGGGCGAATTTGAGGTTGATGAAGGCTTGGTGAAATTGGTGGATGACTATGGTCACCATCCAAAAGAAGTTGAAGCAACCATTAAAGCAGCGCGTGCCAGCCATCCAGACCGTCGTTTAGTGATGTTGTTCCAGCCGCACCGTTTTAGCCGTACCCGTGATTGTTTTGATGACTTTGTTGATGTGTTATCACAAGTGGATCAGTTGTTATTACTGGAAGTTTATCCAGCAGGTGAAAAGCCGATTGTGGGCGCTGATAGTCGTGCTTTAGCGCGTAGTATTCGTCTACGTGGTGATGTTGAACCGATTTTGGTTGATCCAGTGGAAGGCAATTTACCGAACGTTTTACAAAAAGTGTTACAAGCAAATGACCTGTTATTAACACAAGGCGCGGGTAACGTTGGCGCAATTTCGGTAGAATTGGCTCAGCATCGCTTGTATGCCAAATAATTTTGTTTTGTGAATATTAAAAGTTTTAAGGATATAAACGTGTCAAATGCTGCAAAATTCGGCAAAGTTGCTGTGTTGTTTGGTGGGAAGTCGGCTGAGCGTGCTGTGTCATTGGACAGCGGTCAAGCTGTTTTAGAGGCGTTATTACGTTCGGGCGTTCAGGCAGAAGCATTTGACCCCCAAGATCGTAGTGTGACTGAATTGGTTGGCTATGATCGTGCTTTTATCGTATTACATGGTCGTGGTGGTGAAGACGGTCAGATCCAAGGTGTATTGGAGTGGCTAAACCTTCCTTATACCGGTACGGGTGTGCAAGGTTCTGCGATCGGTATGGACAAAGTTAAAACCAAGCAAATCTGGCAAGGCAGTGATTTGCCAACAGCACCTTATCGTATTGTTACTAAAGATACCGATCTGGATGCCGTGATTGCTGAATTGGGCTTGCCAGTGATTATCAAACCTGTACATGAAGGCTCAAGTGTTGGCATGAGCAAGGTTGAGAAAGCTGAAGATTTTGCTGCAGCAATTGAAAAAGCGACTCAGCATGATGCGGTGGTGATGGCAGAAAAATGGATCACAGGTCGTGAATTCACGATTTCATTCTTAAATGGTCAACCATTACCCGTGATTCGTTTACAGCCACCCGCAGACGTTGCCTTCTATGACTATGAAGCAAAGTATCAGCGTAATGATGTGGAATATGGCATTCCTTGCGGTCTAAGCGAATCAGAAGAGAAAAGCTTGCAAGCATTGTGCTTACGTGCATTCCAAGCGGTGGGTGCAGAAGGTTGGGGGCGTATTGATGCGATGCAGGATGAGCAGGGCAACTTCTGGTTATTGGAAGTGAATACCGTTCCAGGAATGACCAGTCACTCTTTGGTGCCAAAAGCGGCGCAAGCAGTGGGTTATAACTTTGATCAGCTCTGTGTTGCGATTTTAGAGCAAACCTTAGCTACGTCGGCTTAACGATTTATGGCTCAGCTTCCTGCCTCGATGCGCCGTAAAACGCGGCCAGCCATTAGCTCGATTCACGAGAAACCGCCTTCGCCTAAACAAAAAATGGTGAATGCGGGCGGTTGGGTCTTGCTGGTGATTGCGTTTGCTGTTTTGGCATTGGGTTTGTTTGGCTTGTATAAAGTCATGACCGATGCAAGAGCGGCGCAGTTGCAGGTGGTTGGAACCAATTCTGATATTGAGAACCAACAGTTAGTTCAATATCTGAGTCCAATTATTAAAGATAACTATTTCACTTCAGATTTAGAACAAATTCGAGATCAAGCGTTAAAAGTGTCATGGGTTGATCGTGTGGTGGTGTCACGGGCTTGGCCAAATGCAATTCGGGTACGGGTGATGCCGCGCCATGCGATTGCACGTTGGGGAACAGGGCGTTTGCTCAGTGACAATGGCGATGTATTTAGTGAGGCGGTGCCAACAGCACATCCAAACTTGCCGCTTTTACATGGGCCAGCCAGCCAATCCAAAATGATGATGCGTCGCTATAATGAAATTAATCAGTTATTTCATCCAGCGAATTTGAGATTAAAAGAATTGTATTTAACCGAGCGTATGACGTGGTTCATGCAGTTTGATTCGGGCTTACGGATTATTGTAGACCAAGATCAAACTATGAATAAGCTGCAACGCTTAAGCCATTTGGCACAAACGGATTTAAAACCTGTATGGTCAAAAATCACGGCAATCGATTTGCGTTATCGGAATGGTCTTGCCATTCAGTGGAAAAACGCAGCTCCGCCGAAGATTGTCAACGGTCAGTTAGTTGTAACGATTGATGACACAAGCCTTGCAGGGGCAATTCAGGCAAAGCCATAATACGTGGCTTAAAATAAAGGGCAATCGTCCTAAACAACACTAAAGATATGGTATTGAAGTAATGAGTGAAGCTGTTCCCTCAGTTGTTGCGATTGATATTGGGACCCATAAAGTCTCAGTTTTGATTGGTAAGATCCATGCACCAGATAAGATCCAAGTCATTGGCATGGCAACTGCTCGCAACCGAGGTATGGTTAAAGGCAAGATTGTTAGCTTAGACAAGGTCATTGCGGCGATTAAGAATGCGGTATCCGAAGCTGAGGATATGGCTGAGTGTCGTATTCATAGTGCGTGGGTGTCGATTCCAAGTACTGAATTACAAAGTTTTTATGCCTCAGGCCGTACGCCTGTTGCCAACCACGATCATATTATTACGACAAATGAAGTGGTGCGTGCGTTAGAGTTGGCCAAAGCCAGTCATGTATCGCCAGATTACTATCTTGCCAGTGCTGTGCCATTGGGCTTTGAGTTGGGTGATTCAGCGGAATGGGTACAGAACCCAGTCAATATGTCGGCGCATAGTATGACTGGGCATTATCAGTTAATGATGATGCCGATCAGCACCATGCAAAACCTTGATCGTGCCATGAAAGGTGCGAATATCGGGGTGGAGAAAATGGTGGTGTCTTGCTTGGCAACCGCTGAAGCCAGTCTGCTCAAAGATGAAAAAGAATATGGCGTGTGTCTGGTTGATATTGGTGCGGGTATTACCAATATCGCGGTATATCTAGATGGCCGTTTGGCTTTGGCACGAACCTTACCACGTGGTGGTGAGAATGTGACGCGTGATATTGCTGCCGTTTTGCAGACCACCACGGAAGAAGCGGAACGCATCAAGATTTTACACGGTTGTGTTGACTTGAGTGTGGTGAAACCTGATCACATGATTCAGGTGCAGGGGATTGATGGTACGCAAACCATCAGTCGTATTGAGCTTGCAGAAATCATCATTGCGCGTTATGAAGAAATCTTTACTTTAATTCGTGAAGAATTGGAACATAGCGGTGCGATTCATGGTCTCTATCATGGTGTGGTACTGACAGGTGATGCGTGTCAAATTGAAGGTATGGTGAATTTGGCGCGTCGAATGTTGGGGGTGTCTGCGCATTTGGGCAATCCGCCATTACAGGTGTATGCAGATGATCAGCATTTAGCTGCATTGCGTCGTTCAATGTACGCAACCGCATCTGGCTTGTTGATGTTTAGCCAAAGTGATTTGCAAGATACGGTTGAAGAGCCAGAAGAAGCAAATGATCGTAGTTTTGTTGATCGTGTTGCCAATGGTTGGAATGCATTAAATAGCAAATTAAAGGCCATCTTTTAAGTTGTAGTTATTTTTGGGAAAATTTGTTAGGAAGTTGTTCTAAATCAGCCACTGTACTTGACAAGCTAGCGATTATTGAACAGCATCCTAAACATCAGTTGTTTAAAAATCAGGGCAGTAACGGGCTGAAGTAACTGCCATTAATATTAGGAAATCTAAAGGTCATGGCCTCATTTGAATTTATAGAAGATGAACTAGACAATGGCAACGGTCAAGCCCGTTTCACAGTATTTGGCGTTGGTGGTGGTGGCGGTAATGCCGTGCAGCACATGGCGCAATCTGATATCCAAGGTGTAAAGTTCGTTTGTGCAAATACAGACAAACAAGCATTGGATAGCATGAACGCCCCATTCAAAATTCAATTGGGTGAACAAAGTACACGTGGTTTAGGTGCAGGTGCGAATCCAGAAGTGGGTCAAATCGCAGCGGAAGAAAGCCGTGAAGTGATTCGTCAGCATCTTGAAGGTACCGACATGGTGTTTGTCACTGCCGGTATGGGTGGTGGTACAGGTACAGGTGCTGCACCAGTGGTTGCAGAAGTTGCCAAAGAGATGGGCATTCTGACCGTAGGTGTGGTGACTACACCATTCAACTTTGAAGGCCGTCGTCGTCAAAAGTCTGCTGAAAAGGGTATTGATGCTTTAGAAGCACATGTTGATTCATTGATTATCATTCCAAACCAGCGCTTACTCAGCGTTTATGGCGATATTTCAATGAAAGATGCCTATAAAAAGGCAGATGATGTGTTGCTGAATGCAGTGCGTAGTATTTTTGATCTTGTGGTAAACCGTGGTCATATTAACCTTGACTTTGCTGACTTGAAAACAGCGATGAGTACACGTGGTTATGCGATGATGGGTGCTGGTTTAGGTCGTGGTGAAGATCGTGCTCGCCAAGCTGCTGAGCAAGCAATCCGTAGCCCATTGCTTGATAATGTGAATATTATTAATGCAAAAGGCGTATTGATTAACATTACAGGTGGGGATGATATTACCCTGCGTGAAACTGAAATCATTACTGATGTGGTCAACCAGATCGTTGATTTGGATGAAGGTGAGATCTTCTACGGTACGGTATTTGATCCGGATGCGCGAGATGAGCTTCGTGTGACTGTTATTGCAACAGGCTTAACCCGTAATGCAAGTGAAGTTGATCAGAAAAGACGTACTGTAGTTTCACATGCACCGTCTGCTCAAGCAGCTCAGCAACCAGTGGATGAAGATGATGTTCCTGCGATCAGCAAACGTGCAAATACGGATGCACCAGTGGGCGCAACAGCAAGTTCTACGCCACGTTCATCGCCAATGAGCATTCAAGACTATCTGAAAAATCAACAGCGTAAATAATAAAATCATATATTTAGAGAAAGGGGGTAAGTAATTACCCCCTTTTTTATTTTTTTAAAATGGCAAAATATGCTAAGTTATATCGGTTTTTGCAAATGAAGTTGGTATGGCATGTTGAAACAACGTACTCTCAAACGTGTGGTGAAAGCGAGCGGTATTGGTCTGCACAGTGGTCAAAAGGTGCTGATTAATTTTGTTCCACATCATATTGATGGAGGTATTGTCTTTCGCCGTATCGACTTAAATCCCCCGATTGACCTTCCAGCCAATGCTTTATTGATTCAAGAAGCCTTTATGTGCTCGAATTTGGTCCGTGAAGATATCAAAGTCGGCACTATTGAGCATGTCATGAGTGCGATTGCAGGACTGGGGATTGATAATCTGATTGTTGAAGTCTCTGCATCCGAAGTACCGATTATGGACGGTAGTGCAGGGCCTTTTATTTATTTATTGATGCAAGGTGAATTGGCGGAGCAAGACGCGCCAAAGAAGTTCATTCGTATTTTAAAGCCTGTTGAGGCTTTAATTGATGATAAAAAGGCTATTTTTTCACCACATTCAGGCTTTCAGCTGAACTTTACCATCGACTTTGATCATCCTGCCTTTGCCAAAGAATATCAATCAGCAACCATCGATTTCTCGACGGAAACTTTCGTCTACGAAGTGAGCGAAGCACGAACTTTTGGCTTTATGAAAGATTTGGACTATTTAAAAGCCAATAATCTGGCTTTAGGTGCGAGCCTTGAAAATGCGATTGGTGTCGATGACACAGGTGTGGTCAATGAGGAAGGTTTACGCTTTGCCGACGAGTTTGTACGTCATAAAATTTTAGATGCTGTTGGTGACTTATATTTGCTTGGACATCAAATTATTGCCAAGTTTGATGGCTATAAATCGGGGCATGCGCTAAACAATCAGCTATTACGCAATGTTCAAAACGATCCAAGCAGCTATGAAATTGTAACATTTAATAACGAGAGTGATTGTCCAATTCCTTATGTGAGTGTGACATAAGTCATTGTCTTTTATTGCCTATGTTATATTATAACAAATGAATGTGAGATTTTCGTCACATAAAACTAGTGTGTATTCCAACACTTAATATATGAAGTTTACTTTTTATTGCTTGCCAAACGTAGTAAAGCTTGGCTAAGCTTAGGGTCGCTCACATATTCAGCGGCGCTGCGCAATTGCTCTTGGGTCTCTGATGTTAGTGTTTTTGTTGGGGGAGAGGGTTCACGAGAGACAACTGTTTTGTTTCTTAACCGAACTTGAATTTTTCGTAATTCCTTGAGTCCTTCGAGCTGAGCTAACTGCGCAACATAGTGGCTTTGTAAATAGCTGAGTTGACTAATCATTGCTTGATTTTCACCAGTGATGATCAACACACCATGTTGATAACAAACAACCTGCCATTGCTCTGGTTGGGGCAATAAAGGTTGAATAATTTTCGTAAGTTGTTTCCATTGTGTGACTTGCGTCGTCAGAAACGTTAAGTTTCCAGTTTTTATGTGTTGTCCTTTCTGTTGGAAAACGTTGTTAGGGTCAGACATAGAACTTCCTCGGAGGTGATGTGTCCATCTTAAGCGTTTGCTTCAGCTGTTATCAAGGAACAGATGATAAAGGAACGTTTGAAGGACGGTTTCAAGAGGTTTTTTATGCATCATACGCGTCGTATTTTACTCGCATTTTCGTTGGCTGCTTCAGCTGCTTCGGTTGCTTTCGCAGATTATCAGAACATTGGTCAAGCCACAGGTGATGACCGCTTAGAGCAATTATCAAAAACCTTAGCTCAAGGTTCTTATACTCATTCTGCTGATATGGATCTGCCAGCCGTATCGAATGTCTCAGTTAAATTACGTGAAAAAACCATTGAATTGAACAACGCAACGATCGAGAAGAAATATGGTCGTTCAGCGATTTCATCCCAAGACAATGCTCCTTCATTCTCTGCAAACACAGGTTATTCTTGGTTGGTGAGTCATCCATTGCAAGAAGGCCGTGTCAGCTCTTCTTGGGGTAACCGCACCCTATTAGGTTCAACACGTCATCACTCAGGTGTTGATCTTGCTGCACCTTCTGGTACGCCAATTTACTCAACTGGTCCTGGTGTTGTGACGAAGTCGGGTTGGGGTACAGGCTATGGTCAGTATGTCGAAATTGATCACGGCAATGGCTATATCACTCGTTATGCCCATGCATCACGTTTAATCGTGAATGCGGGTGATCGCGTGAGTGCTGGTGAGCATATTGCCAATGTCGGTTGTACAGGTCGTTGTACTGGACCACATTTACACTTTGAAGTTGTAAAAGATGGTCAACGTAAAAATCCATCAACTTACTTAGCAATGTTGCCTTAATGTAATTTGTTAACAGTTGTATATAAATATTCAAAAAAATCGCCTTTATTGGCGATTTTTTATGTGTTTTGTTTCATTTAGGTCAATGACTATTTTGTCAGAAAATAATAAGGCGTTTTGCATTCATCTGGGGCAATAGTTCTATCACAGCAAAACATGATAAAAATAGGGTCGACAAATAACTTAAGGGAAAAGGTGAATTGTATGGCGTTTTATGGCGACTCTGACGCGCAAGAAACCCAAGAATGGCAAGAAGCATTTGATTCAGTATTACAACATATGGGCACGGAACGTGCTGCCTTCTTACTAGAAAAACTCTATCAACGGGCAATTGCGAAACATGTGCCAATCCAGCGCTTAAATACACCTTATCTCAATACCATTTCAGTTGAAGAACAACCAGCGATGCCTGGCGATCAGGATATGGAACGCCGTATCCGTGCCTTGATCCGCTGGAATGCCTTAGCGATGGTATTACGTGCCAATAAAACAGGCGATGACCTCGGTGGCCACCTTGCAAGTTTCGCATCATCTGCAACATTATATGATGTCGGTTTTAACCATTTCTTCCGCGCAAACAGCAATAACTTTGGCGGTGATATGATTTATTACCAAGGTCACTGTGCCCCTGGTATTTATGCGCGTTCGTTCTTGGAAGGACGCTTAACTGAAGATCAATTGAATAATTTCCGCCGTGAAGTGGGTGGCAATGGTCTTCCGAGTTATCCGCATCCCTATTTAATGCCTGATTACTGGCAGTTCCCAACCGTCTCGATGGGTTTGGGTCCTATTATGTCGATTTACCAAGCACACATTCAAAAGTATTTGATGAATCGTGGTTTGATCAAAGAAGAAGATCGTAAAGTCTGGGCTTATCTGGGCGATGGTGAGATGGATGAGCCAGAAAGTACAGGTGCAATTTCACTTGCGGGTCGTGAAAAGCTTGATAACCTCATTTGGGTTGTGAACTGTAACTTACAGCGTCTCGATGGTCCTGTACGTGGTAACGGTAAAATTATTCAAGAATTAGAATCTTTATTCCGTGGTGCGGGCTGGCGTGTGATTAAAGTGGTGTGGGGCCGTCATTGGGACCCACTACTTGCGCAAGATAATTCAGGCGCTTTAAAAGCGGTCATGGAAGAAACAGTTGATGGTGAATATCAGCGCTATCAAGTGAAAGGTGGTGCGTATACACGTGAGAAATTCTTTGGCAAGTACCCAGAAGCTGCGGAACTGGTCAAAGATTTAAGTGATGAAGACATCGATAATCTTAACCGTGGTGGTCATGATCCGTACAAGGTTTTTGCTGCCTATGCAGAAGCAATGAAAGCCAAAGGTCAACCAACCGTTATTCTTGCGAAAACGGTCAAAGGCTATGGTTTGTCTGAAGAAATTGAAGCGGTGAACAAAACTCACCAAATCAAAAAAATGCAGATCGACTCTTTGAAATATGTACGTGACCGTTTTAACCTGCCATTTACAGATGATAAGTTAGAAGAACTCCCATTCTACCGTCCAAGTGAAAACTCTCCAGAAATGAAGTACATGAAGGCGCGTCGTGAAGCATTAGGGGGTTACCTACCAGCACGTCGTCGTGAGAGTGACACTTTAGCGATTCCTGAACTCTCTGTATTTGATGCGGTATTAAATGGTTCAGGTGGTAAAGAACAATCGACCACGATGCTGATGGTTCGTTTAATTGCGGCTTTACTGAAAGAAAAAGCAATTAAAGACCGCGTCGTGCCAATCGTTCCAGATGAAGCGCGTACTTTTGGTTTAGAAGGGATGTTCCGTCAGCTTGGTATTTATGCGGCACACGGTCAAAAATATACCCCAGAAGACCAAGAACAGTTAATGCATTACCGTGAAGCAAGTGATGGTCACATGCTTCAAGAAGGAATTAACGAAGCGGGTGCGATGAGTGCGTGGGCTGCATTGGCAACCAGTTATTCAACCAATAACTTGCCGATGATTCCAATGTATATGTACTACTCAATGTTTGGTTTCCAACGTATTGGTGACATTGCATGGGCTGCTGGTGATGCGCAGGCACAAGGTTTCTTACTCGGTGCGACTGCTGGCCGTACCACATTGAACGGTGAAGGTTTACAGCACCAAGATGGTCATTCACATATCTTGGCGAACACCATTCCAAACTGCGTATCTTATGATCCATGTTTTGGTTATGAATTGGCGGTGATCGTCCATGACGGTTTACAACGTATGTATGTGAACCAAGAGCGAGTGTTCTATTACTTAACTGTAATGAACGAAAACTACGAGCATCCTGCAATGCCAGAAGGCGCTGAGGAAGGCATTAAACGTGGTATGTACTTGTTCGAAAAAGATGAAAAAGCAACGGTTCAATTATTGGGTTCAGGTGTCATTCTTCGTGAAGTGATTAAAGCGGCGAAAATCTTACGTGATGAATACCAAATACACTCAAATGTGTGGAGTGTCACCAGCTTCAATGAGTTGTCGCGTGATGGTATGGCATGTGAAGAATACAACCGTTTACATCCACTGACTGAAGAAGTGAAAGAATCTTGGGTATCTAAACAGTTACGTGGTACAGAAGGTATCGTGGTTTCTGCGACAGACCATATGCGTGCGTACAGTGAACAAATTCGCGCCTATCTTCCAGATGGTCGTCCATTTGTTGCATTAGGTACTGATGGTTATGGTCGTTCAGATACACGTGCGAACTTACGTAGTTTCTTTGGTGTTGATGCTGCACATATCGTGGTTGCGACATTGAAAAAATTAGCGGACGAAGGCGAAGTTGAAAACCGTTTGGTCAAAGACGCAATTTCTAACTTTGAGTTAGATACTGACCGTCCAGTTGCATGGGCACCACAAGCGCATCCAGAAGTTCAGGCAGTTGCTGAATACCATGAAACGCAAACAGGTGAGGGGAAATAATCATGCAAATCCAAGCACCTGATATTGGCGTAGATAAAGCCCTAGTTGCAGAAATCTTGGTCAAAGTGGGCGACCATGTTGCAGTTGACGATAGCCTTCTGGTTTTAGAATCAGATAAGGCAACGGTAGAAGTACCGAGTACTGCGGCAGGTATCGTGAAAAGTATTCTGGTTCAACAGGGTGATGAAGTCACTGAAGGCGTCGCATTGATTGAATTAGAGTCTGAGTCTGCTGTTGAAACACCTGTGAACGAAGCACCGAAAGCGGAGACACCAAAAGCCGAAGCAAAAGCTGTAGTTGCTGAAACAAAAGCACAACCAGCTGCTGCTCCAGCAGCGACTGCAAGCCAGATTGTGGATGTAAAAGTTCCAGATATTGGTGTAGAAAAAGCCTTGGTTGCAGAAGTGCTGGTCAAAGTCGGTGATCAGATTGAACCTGAACAAAGCATTGTGGTGGTTGAATCGGACAAAGCGACGGTAGAAGTCCCAAGTTCGGTTGCGGGGATTGTGGAAGCGATCCAGATTAAAGAAGGTGACAGTATTAAGGAAGGCGTGGTATTGATTCAGGTCAAGACTGCGAGCGCTGCAACACCATCTGAACCGCAAGCAGCCCCAGCTCAAACAGAAGCACCAGCAGCAACTCATACCTCAACAGGTAATGTTGAAATTGAAGTACCTGATCTAGGTGTAGAAAAAGCACTTGTTTCAGAAATTCTGGTCAATGTTGGTGATCGTGTTGAAGCGCAACAAAGCTTATGCGTAGTTGAATCAGATAAGGCATCGGTTGAAGTGCCAAGCTCGGTAGCAGGGATTGTGAAAGCGATCCATGTGTCTGCGAATCAAGAAGTGCGTCAAGGTGTGGCTTTGGCAACGATTGAGGTCAGTGGTCAGGCCGCTGCACCAGCATCTGCACCAAAAGCTCAAGCTCCTTCTGCACCAGCAGCAACGACAGCGCCAGCAAAATCACAGGTGGCAGCGACAGCAGCCCCAAGTGCGCCTGCACAAGCTGAGAAGTTGACTAAACAGCAAGAAGCTGACAATGCGAAAGTCTATGCGGGTCCAGCCGTGCGTAAACTGGCACGTGAGTTAGGTGTGGTTCTTGGACAGGTGAAAGCATCAGGTGAGCACGGTCGTGTGATGAAGGACGATGTCTTTGCCTATGTGAAAACACGTTTGACCGCACCACAACCAACTGCTGCAACGCAAGCCGCTCCAGTGGCTTCAGGCTTACCAAAGTTGCCAGACTTTAATGCATTTGGTGGTGGTGAAGTGAAAGCGATGACGCGTTTACAGCAAGTGTCTGTACCGCAATTGTCATTGAACAATTTCATTCCACAAGTGACGCAGTTTGACTTGGCGGATATTACCGAGCTTGAAGCATGGCGTGGTGAACTGAAAGATGGCTTTAAAAAGCAAGGTTTGAGCTTAACCATCTTGGCCTTTATTGCTAAGGCGGTTGCGCACTTGTTAAAAGAAGAGCCGTATTTTGCTGGGCATTTGGCTGATGATCAAAAGTCAGTATTGCTGCGTAACGAAATCCATATGGGGATTGCGGTTGCAACGCCAGATGGTTTAACAGTGCCTGTATTGCGCAATCCTGATCAAAAATCAATTAAGCAAATTGCAGCAGAATTGGCTGAACTCAGCCAAAAAGCCCGTGATCGTAAATTGTCACCGAAAGATCTACAAGGTGCCAATTTTACCATTACCAGCTTAGGCAGTATTGGTGGAACAGCATTCACACCATTGGTGAACTGGCCGCAAGTTGCGATTTTGGGTATTTCACCGGCGACCATGCAACCTGTGTGGAATGGTAAAGACTTTGATCCGCGCTTAATGTTGCCATTATCATTGTCTTATGACCATCGTGTGATTAATGGTGCGGATGCAGCGCGTTTTACCAATAAGCTGACTAAATTGTTAAAAGATATTCGTAGCTTATTGCTCTAATTGTTTTTGTACTTAGAAAACCTCGCAGAAGCGGGGTTTTCTATTTTTAGGCTGAACAAAAGATGAATCTATGTATGCTATGTTGAACTTAAAATAAATTTTCATTGCTTGAAGGAGCAGGGATGTTGGTGATTTATCGGGTGATGCTGCCTTTATTGCTGATTGTTTTTGTGGCGATGGGCTTGTGGGTCAGCTTCTTACATTTTCCATGGGATTGGGTGATGTATGTGGTGATGGGGGTTGAAGTGTTGCTTGCAACTGTCGTTATGGCGATGGAATATCAAGCCCAAGATGTGGGTGGAGCGAGTGGCTGGGGGAGCTTTGGTTTTCTGGGCTTAAGTGCTTATTTGGCGTTTTTACTTGGTTGTCTGCGTGTGTTGATCTGGAGTTACCAAAAATTTTGGGTTTAACCATTCAAAAGCATTTTATTGTTTGCTAGAATAGTTTCACTTCATTGGGGAGTAGCCGCTCTTTACGCAAAGTAAAGAGGTGATGATCAACATAATTGTTCAACCGAACATGGTCATCATAGCAAAGAACCAAGAACAGCTTCTCAGCTGTGCTTTTGTTGGCAAGACCTTTGATTTACCACTCTGCATCAATCTATTTGATTTTGGCTAGCAGGAGGGGTAGGTCATCGGTATATTTTGCTAGCCAGAGCATTCAACTATGTATGAATTTCTCATTTCCACCTCAATTGTTGCCCTTGCTGAAATGGGCGATAAAACCCAATTACTCGCTCTCTTGCTTGCAGCACGTTTCCGTAAACCGATTCCGATTTTAATTGCCATCTTACTGGCCACTACGATTAACCATGGTATTTCTGCTGTCTTGGGACAATGGATTACCACCGTACTCAGTCCTGAAATTCTATTATGGATTTTGGCGCTTGGATTTATTGGTATGGCAATCTGGATGCTGATTCCAGATGAATTGGGAGATGAAACTGAAAACATCAATAAATGGCAGAAATTTGGGGTATTTGGTGCCACCTTCATCTTATTCTTCTTGGCTGAAATTGGCGATAAAACCCAGATTGCAACCGTGGCTTTAGCGGCACGTTTTGATAGTGTGTTCTGGGTGATGTTAGGTACCACATTTGGGATGATGCTTGCCAATGCCCCTGCGGTATTTATTGGTAATAAGCTGGCGGATAAATTGCCGATTTCATTAATTCATAAAATTGGCGCCGCGATTTTCTTGATTGTGGGTATTTCAACTTTAGTGCAGCATTATTTCTTCTAAATGATTCGAATTTAAAATCAGTCCAGACCCATCCAACAGTGATGGGTCTTTTTTATAAATTATGATAAAAGTCCAATATTTGATTGAAACATGAACTAAATCCCATTATTTTATTATGGAATTAAAAATATTTCATATTTAAAGATTTTTTCTGGGGTAGTTATGAGTTTTGAACGGACAACATCGCAAATACTGTTTGATAATGGCACACATAAATGCATTAGTTTTACCAGTTTAGTCAAAGGCGAAGGTATTCAGGCCAATCAATTTTTAATTATTGATCATGATCGTGCAGCGGTTTTGGATCCGGGGGGGGATCTCACTTATGTTCCTTTAACCATGGAACTCAATCGCTATACCAAACTGAAAAATCTAGACTATGTCATGGCTTCGCATCAAGACCCTGACATTATTACCTCAATGCCGCGCTGGTTGGTGTATACCGATGCCAAAGTGGTGGCTTCTAAGCTGTGGGCACGGTTTTTACCGCATTTAAATTCAGCTTTTATGAGTGAGCGTATGAAAGGGAATTGGGAGGAGCGTTTGATCGAACTGTCAGATACGGGACAAATTATTCCTTTAGGTGAGTCTACGATTGTTGCAGTGCCTGCACATTTCCTGCATTCCGTTGGTAATTTCCAGTTTTATGATCCAACTGCCAAAATCCTATTTTCTGGGGACATGGGGGCTTCGATTGTTGATGATGCAAGCCTACCGATTACAGATTTTGAAACACATATCAAAAAGATGAAAGGTTTCCATCAGCGCTATATGTGTTCCAATAAGGTGATCCGTTTGTGGGTCAATATGGTTCGCCAAATGGATATCGACATGATTGTGCCGCAACATGGAACCGCTTTTGTTGGTAAACAGATGATTAATCAATTTCTAGACTGGATCGAAACGCTGGAATGTGGCGTAGATTTGATGAATGAATATGTTTTTAGTTTACCGACTGAAATGAGCTAAATTTCTGAGTCAGGAAAATGACTGGGAAATACATAAATCGCTGATTGAGCACGCTTGTCGCCATCAATAAATTTTCTTAGGATTCATCAGATAAAGGATTGTATTTGATAACGAGAATTTTAAGAAAATGTTGTCTCAAATTGCGACACTAGATGTGTGTGTCAGTTGTGGTGCGTGCTGTGCAAATTACCGTGTTTCTTTCTATTGGGCTGAGGCAGAACAGATCCCTGAGCACATGGTTGAACCACTTACAGCCGTCTATTCCTGTATGAAGGGAACCAATCAAGCACAAGTCAAATGTGTGGCTTTGCAAGGGGAGGTGGGACAGCAAGTGAGCTGTTCCATCTACCCATTTCGGAGTTCAAGTTGTAAGGAAGTACAGATTGCCGATTCACATTGTAACAAGGCACGGTTGGCGCACAACCTGATTCCGTTGGTCACGATTGAGCAGCAGGCCTCTGAAAATAATGACAATTATGATCAGGTTTGCTAACAGGAATTATCGGGTTCGGTAAGCATAAGCGCGCATCAGAAAGCTTTTTAAGCAACGCTTGAAATTATTTTCATCATAGAAAATGAAAATCACATCGAAATTTGTTTATAATAGCTCACGGAAATTACCAGTGAGATTGTTATGCTGACCATCGTTCAAGAAGCGCTAACCTTCGATGATGTCTTATTACTTCCTGCCTACTCAACTGTTCTCCCAAAAGATGTCTCCTTAAAGACACGTTTAACTCGCGGAATTCAACTTAATATCCCTCTCGTTTCTGCTGCAATGGATACGGTGACTGAGTCACGTATGGCAATTGCGATGGCGCAAAATGGTGGTATTGGTATTTTGCACAAAAACATGGATATCGCAGCACAAGCCGCTGAAGTTCGCCGTGTGAAAAAATTTGAAGCTGGTATGGTGAAAGATCCAATCACTGTTGGTCCTGAAACGACAGTGCGTGAGCTGATTGCGATTACCCAAGCGAATAACATTAGCGGTGTGCCTGTTGTAAAAGATGGCAAAGTGGTGGGTATTGTCACGGGTCGTGATACACGTTTTGAAACCAATCTTGAACAACCTGTAAGCAATATCATGACCGGTCAAGACCGTCTCGTGACTGTTCGTGAAGGCGAGTCTAAAGAAAATATCCAAGCATTATTGCAAAAACACCGTATTGAAAAAGTTTTGGTTGTTGGTGAGAACCATGAGCTTAAAGGCTTAATTACCGTAACTGACTTCCGTAAAGCTGAAAGCTATCCAAACAGTTGTAAAGATGATTTGGGTCGTTTACGTGTTGGTGCTGCGGTAGGTACAGGTGCAGAAACACCAAGTCGTGTCGAAGCATTGGTCGATGCAGGTGTAGATGCGATTGTGGTGGATACTGCCCATGGTCATTCAGCTGGTGTCATTGAACGTGTACGCTGGGTTAAAGCCAACTACCCACAAGTACAAGTGATTGGCGGTAACATTGCGACTGGTGATGCAGCATTGGCATTGCTTGATGCAGGCGCGGATGCCGTGAAAGTCGGTATCGGCCCTGGTTCAATTTGTACCACACGTATCGTGGCTGGTATTGGTATGCCACAGATTTCTGCAATTGATAGCGTTGCGAACGCATTGAAAGATCAAATTCCTTTGATTGCAGATGGCGGTATTCGTTTCTCTGGCGATATGGCGAAAGCGATTGGTGCAGGTGCGAGCACGATTATGGTCGGTTCACTCCTTGCTGGAACAGAAGAAGCACCAGGTGAAGTTGAATTCTTCCAAGGCCGTTACTACAAAGCATACCGTGGTATGGGTTCATTGGGCGCAATGGCCGGTGTATCTGGTTCTGCTGACCGTTACTTCCAAGATGCTAAAGCAGGTGCGGAAAAGTTGGTACCAGAAGGCATCGAAGGTCGAGTGCCATACAAAGGCCCAATGGGGAATATCGTACATCAAATGATGGGTGGTTTACGTTCATCAATGGGTTATACGGGTTCATCTGTGATTGAAGATCTTCGTCAAAATGCAAAATTTGTGAAAATTACTTCAGCAGGCATGTCAGAATCACATGTTCATGACGTGACAATTACCAAAGAAGCGCCAAACTATCGAGTTGGTTGATTTTTGGTAATTTTGTTGACAGAAAAACCGTCAGTCCACTGACGGTTTTTTCGTTTTGGTGTAAAGTGAATTAGATGAAGAAAGATATGGTTCCACACCATATAAAAGATAAGAAAGTGAGTAAAAGATGAGCTATTTTGGTACTGATGGAATTCGCGGCAAATTTGGGCAAATGCCAATTACCCCAGAGTTCGCATTAAAACTTGGCTTTGCTGCAGGGAAAGTATTAAAAAGAAATAGTCCTAAAAATAAACCGATTGTGGTGTTGGGGAAAGACACACGCTTATCAGGTTATATTTTAGAAGCGGCTTTACAAGCAGGTCTGAATGCTGCGGGTGTTTATGTACATTTATTGGGCCCGCTCCCAACACCTGCCATTGCACATTTAACTCGCGCATTACACGCACATGCTGGGATCGTGATTTCAGCATCACATAACCCATATTTTGATAACGGCATTAAATTCTTCTCAAGTGCTGGTAAGAAATTACCTGATACTTTGCAAGATGAAATCAATCAGGAACTCGAAAAAGATTTAGTGATTGAAGACACTGCAAACTTGGGTAAAAGTGTTCGTGTAAAAGATGCCAATGGTCGTTATATCGAATTCTGTAAATCAACTTTCCCGTACCACTTTGACTTACGTAATTTAAAAATCGTAGTGGACTGTGCCAATGGCGCAGCCTATAGCGTGGGGCCTTCGGTATTCCGTGAATTAGGTGCCAAAGTTATTCCATTATTTAACGAACCTGATGGTTTAAATATCAATGAAAACTGTGGCTCAACCCACCCAGAACAGCTACAAAAAGCAGTGTTAGAACATCAGGCAGATGTTGGTATTGCTTTTGACGGAGATGCTGATCGTGTGGTCATGGTGGATAAAAATGGTCAATTGATTGATGGCGACCATATTCTTTATATTCTTGCGACACAGGCGAAGAATAAGCCAGCGGGTGTTGTAGGTACCGTGATGAGTAATATGGCACTCGAGTTGGCCCTAGAACAAGCTAAGGTTGGCTTTGTTCGTGCTAAAGTTGGTGATCGCTATGTATTGCAAGCCCTAGAAGAAAAGAATTGGGTCACAGGTGGTGAGCCTTCAGGTCATATTCTCACTTTGGATAAGAGCACAACAGGTGATGCGATTATTGCAGCGTTACAAGTGTTGACCGTGATGGTAGAACGAGGCAAAGCACTGCATGAGTTGGTTGAAGGTTTTGTGTTATTCCCGCAAGTACTGGTCAATGTTCGTCTACAACACATGATTGATCCATATTCAATTCCAGCTTTGGTTGCAGAATTTGAAAAGGCTGAACAGCAATTGAAAGGTCGTGGTCGTTTGTTGATTCGTAAGTCAGGTACTGAGCCTGTGATTCGTGTCATGGTGGAAGGTGATCAGCAGCAAGAGGTTGAGGCTTTGGCGAATCATTTAGCAGATGCAGTACGCGCTCAAGCCCAAGCTGCTTAAGGGAGCCATCATGAGTGATGTCATTAAAGACCTGAGTGAGTTGCGTTTGAGCTATGAGCAGGGTGAATTACATGAAGCCCAGATCAGCGTACAGCCGCATTTACAGTTTCTGAATTGGTTTAATCATGCATTAGCTGCCAATTTACATGAACCCTATGCAATGTCATTAGCCACGGCAAATGCTCAAGGGCGTCCGCATGTGCGTACCGTATTATTACGCGGTGCGACAGAAGCAGGCTATGATTTCTATACCAATTATGACAGCCAAAAGGGTTTAGACTTAGCTGATAATCCGTATGCTGAGCTGCTGTTTTATTGGCCAAGTTTAGAGCGTCAGATCCGCATTGCTGGCAAAGTCGTGAAGATTTCTGAACAAGAATCGACGGATTACTATCATAAGCGCCCACGTGACAGTCAGATTGCTGCGCATATCAGTACTCCACAAAGCGGGGTGATTGAAAGTCGTGAGTTATTGCAACAACGCTTTCAAGCGCTGCAAGCTCAGGCTCAAGCTGAACTGGATAAGCCTGAGTTTTGGGGCGGTTATCGCTTAGAAGCAGATTATTATGAGTTTTGGCAAGGGCGACCAAATCGCTTACATGATCGTTTAAGTTATGAAAAACAAAATGGTCTTTGGACTATCCAACGTTTGATGCCATAAATGACGCAGATTCAAATTCAAAAAAGACCCTTGCTTACACGCCCTGAACAGTTTCAGGGCGTGCCTGCTTTTATTGCCGAAATTTTAGCAAGGCGTGGTGTGCAGTCTGAGCAAGAGCTGGAACTGAAACTCAAGCACTTGCTATCTCCAGAGCTTAAAGGCTTAGCAGAGGCAGTAGCGTTGATTGATCAAGCCATTGATCAGCAAAAACAGATCGTGATTGTGGGGGACTATGATGCCGATGGCGCGACCAGTACCGCTTTAATGGTGCTTGTCTTGCAAGATATGGGTGCCAGAGTTGAATATCTGGTGCCTGATCGTTTTAAGTATGGTTATGGACTTACGCCCGCCATTGCTGAATTGGCAAAGCAGAGCTATCAACCAGATCTGTTGATTACGGTGGATAATGGTATATCGAGTCATGCGGGTGTGGACACGGCTCAAGCGTTAGGGATGCAGGTGATCATTACCGATCACCATTTAACCACCAAACCGACACCGAGTGCTGAGGCTGTGGTTAATCCGAACCAACTTGGTTGTGGGTTTTCAAGTAAGGCTTTGGCTGGGGTGGGCGTGGCTTTTTATGTATTGGCGAAATTGGCCAGTTCACGCAGCCATCAAGGCAAAAGCAGCAGTAAAGTGACCCAGTATCTCGACTTGGTCGCATTAGGGACTTATGCCGATGTCGCGAGTTTGGATTATAACAACCGTATCTTGATTGATGCCGGATTAAAGCGGATTCAGCAACATCAATGTCGTGCAGGTATTTTAGCCTTACTGGATATTGCAGGACGTGACGCAGCCAGTTTACGTGCACAAGATTTAGGCTTTGTGGTAGGCCCGCGAATCAATGCAGCAGGTCGAATGGAAAGCATGCGGATCGGCATTGAGTGTTTACTTGCGGCTGATATGGCAACCGCTTATCCGATTGCACAACAGTTGAATCAGCTCAATATCGAACGCCGTCAAGTTGAAACTGAAATGAAGCAGCAAGCACTGAGTGCACTACAACATATTCAGTTAGAAACAGAGCATTTACCTGCAGCACTGGTAATGTTTGATGAACAATGGCACCAAGGTGTGATTGGCATTGTGGCTGGACGTTTAAAGGAGCAATTTCATCGTCCAAGTTTAGTGTTTGCTCCTGATGAAGATGGGATTCATATTAAAGGTTCAGCACGGTCGATTGATGGGATTCATATCCGAGATACCATTGAGCAAGTTGCAGAACACTATCCACATTTGGTCAGTCATTTTGGCGGGCATGCTGCAGCCGCGGGTTTAACCCTGAAGAAAGAAAATTTTGCTGCATTCAAAACGGCTTTCACCCAAGCGATTGCTGAAATGGATGATGAATTATTCACGGCAACCTTATGGACTGATGGCGAGCTGGGCGATTCGGATTTACATTTAGGGACTTTGGATTGGATAGAACAACTTGGGCCTTGGGGGCAAAAGTTTCCACTGCCGCAATTTGAAGGGCGATTCAAAGTGATCGATTATCGTTGGCTTAAAGAGCAACATTTAAAACTCAAATTGGCGGTCGGGTCACATTCCATAGATGCAATTGCATTTAATGCGATGGACCGTTTTGAATTTAATCCAATGCTGGGTTATGTCGATTTGGTGTATACCTTGGAACGGAATGTCTTTAATGGCAATACCCGTCTACAATTGCAAATCGCTTATTTAAAACAATAAAAAATCCGCTCTGATGAGCGGATTTTTTTAATCGTTTACACTATTGATTAGAAGCGGACAGTACCGTTGAGACCATAAGAATCAGCACCATCTGTTGTGGTATAGCCCACACCTAAAGCAAACTGTGGCGTAAAGAATTTTTGCGCGTGAATATTGAAAACACTGTCTGAATCATCAGCGGTAGAATCTGCAAATGAGATGCCGACACTGAGGGTTGGATCAAGATAAAGATCAGCACCTAGGCGATACGTCGTTTCATCACCGATATAGCTCAGTGCTTCAAAGTTGGTATAGTAACCGCCAATCTGCGAAACATATTTCGCGCGTAAAGAAACAGCGGTATCGTCATTTTCACCAGACACAATTGCAGCATTTGAAAGCGTATTGCTAAAGCCGTATTGAGCAACCTGAACTGGATTTAGGCTATCAGATAAATCTGCAACACCCACTGCTAGGAGTAATCCATTGATTGGTAAGAAACCTGCTTCAAGACTATAGCCATCGCCATTTTCGGAATGAGAGCCTAAACCATTAATCGTTGCTTTGACATTGGTACGATGTAAGGCTCCAGAAAAATAAAATTGAGAGTTAGGGACGTAGAACTCACCTTGAAGGCCGATAATATTGAATTGTAAGTCACCGAGATCTTCGTCATCTTTCAGTTTGCTATAGGCATAACCGCCGCCAATATTCGATGCTTTATCTAAGAAAGCAGCTTCTGCTAAGGGTGCATTACGGGTTTGCACAGGGTTAAAATAATATTTACCACTGATTACGGCACTGTTGCCTTTCCCATCATCCATGTTGATATGTTCATATGCAGCGTTGGCTTCAGTTTGATAAGCATGGGCATTGATGGTAAAGCAAGCACTTATAAGTGTTGCTAGAAGACTTAGTTTTTTCATTTGAATTTCCCCTGATTAAAAATAATACATATTTTGTTACACGGAGTAGTGTATTCAAAAAGAGCTAAGCGTCAATTCTTAAATACAGGATTAAGCTGGAAAAAACAAAAGAGGAGGGTTGAAAATGATAAGAAAACGGGGCAATAAAAAACGCCCTGAATGATTCAGGGCGTTTCCGATGTTACAAACTTCTGTTCAAGTCTTAGAAGCGGTATGCACCACGAATACCGAATGAAGTGTAGTCATTATCAATATATGATTTATCGTTACCGAAGCCTACACGACCTTCTAAACTCACTTGTTGGTTGAAGAATTTCTTCGCAGAAATACCCCATTCATTTGAGTTGATGAAAGTGTTGTCATAATCAAGCTTTTGATAGTCAACACCAACACTTAAAGTTTTGTCGATGAAGTAATCACCTTTTAACTTCACTTCTTTGTTGTCACCAAAAGCAGTGTATGCTTCTAGGTTCACGTCATTTTGACCAACTTTAGTCACATACTTGGCACGAAGTGTTGGACTAGTTTCACGGTCACCATCTTTCACATCAACAGTTTTTGCACCCGCAGCAACCAATAAACCTGGTGCTGGTAAGTAACCTACTTCTGCTGAATAATGGTTGATTTTTAATTTGTCTTCGTCAGTTGCATATTTAGAATTCGGTTTGATTTCTTCACGGCCAATATTACCGCTTAAATAGAAATCGCTGTTTGGAACAAAGTATTCAATACCTGCGCCATATTGGTTGTTTTTGAATGCATCATCTTTTTCATGAGCGTATTGTGCTTTTACATTGCTGGCACGATCAAGGAAAGCCGCTTCTGCAAGAGGTGCATTACGTGTTTGTACTGGGTTAAAGTAATATTTGCCGTCTACGCTGAAACGATCATTGTCACCAAAACGATCTTGGTCTTTATAGGTATAAGAACCACCTACCTCAGCTTGATAAGCATGAGCAGTTCCTGTTACTGCGATTGCAGATAAAAGTGCTGATGCAATTGCTAATTTTTTCATGGTTGTTTCCTCATTAAGATTTAAACCAAGTGTTAAACACTGATACATGTTTTGTTACAACTTGAGTCTAGAGTAATTTTCAATATCGTCAATCTTGATAAGGTAATCGAACAGTACGAATGTAATTGACTTGTAATTTTGACATTTTATCTTATTGATATTATTTAATAAAAAATCAATGTTTTGATTTATTAAAACTTAGGAGAGATTGTGTGTTTTAGTGTAATTGGTCTAATTTTTATACAAAAACTAGGGTCGCAGAAATTTGACTAAACATTTCAGGCATAAAATTAAGTAATTTAAAAAATCAATTTTAATAAATAAATGTATTAAAAATGACATGGCTGTGTCGACTAAAACAGTTATGTTAAAATAGCGGATTAAGTGAAAAAATAGTGTGAGAACAGACGCGTGGAAATTAATCCGTATTTAATTCAATTGAAAGACTTATCTGATCGTAGCCAAACACTACGGGGGTATCTTTGACTACGATCTAAAAGCTGAGCGTTTAGAAGAAGTTTTAAGAGAATTAGAAGACCCTGCGATTTGGAATGATCAAAGCCGTGCTCAGGCTATCGCAAAAGAAAAGGGCAGTTTAGAAAACACATTAGGTGTATTTGATCGTCTTGCTGAACAGTTAGATGATGCCAAAGCCATGCTTGATCTTGCGGTTGAAGCGGATGATGAAAGTTTATTGTTGGATGTTCAAGCAGAATTAGACAGTGCTGAACAGGCTTTAGGTAATCTTGAATTCCGCCGTATGTTCAGTAATCCGATGGATCCAAATCCATGCTTCCTTGAAATTCAATCTGGTTCAGGTGGTACAGAAGCACAGGATTGGGCGTCGATGTTATTGCGTATGTATTTACGCTGGATTGAACGTCATGGCTTTAAAGCTGAATTGATGGAAGTCTCAGACGGTGATGTGGCTGGAATTAAATCAGCAACCATCCGTGTCGATGGTGAATTTGCCTATGGTTGGTTACGTACCGAAAGTGGCGTACACCGTTTAGTGCGTAAGTCACCATTTGACAGTAACAACAACCGTCATACTTCATTCTCAGCCGTGTTTATTTCACCTGAGATTGATGACAATATCGAAATTGATATCAATCCATCCGATGTTCGTACCGATACTTACCGTGCTTCGGGTGCGGGTGGTCAGCATATTAACAAAACCGATTCTGCGGTTCGTTTAACTCACGCACCGACAGGCATTGTGGTGGCGTGTCAGAACCAACGTTCACAACATGCCAACCGTGACCATGCGTGGAAGCAATTACGTGCCAAGCTCTATGAATTAGAGATGAGCAAACGTAATGAAGCTGCTCAAGCCTTAGAAGACTCGAAGTCAGATATCGGTTGGGGAAGCCAAATTCGTTCGTATGTTCTCGACGACTCACGCATTAAAGATTTGCGTACAGGTGTGGAAAATTCCAATACCAAGGCAGTGTTAGATGGTGATTTAGATAAGTTCATCGAAGCAAGTTTGAAACAAGGTTTATAAGTTTTAACCCAATTAAAACGGCAATCTCGTTCAGCATCGGCTGGTTAATCGAAAAAATATGATATTAATATCGAAAAAAATGGATATTAATATTTAAAAATTTCGATATACTGGTTTCAGGTGCTGAACAAAGTGTTGCCGCTTGAGAAACGTGGTGAGTCTATGGATATTGATGTTATAAGCAAAGCCTTAGCCAATCCATTACGTCGACAGATTTTGCAATGGCTAAAAGAGCCTGAGCAATTTCTACCCGTTGAGCAATGTGGTGGTAGTTTTGAACGGGGTGTATGTGCAGGGCACATCGAACGTTTAGGAAAAGTTGCACAATCGACCATGTCGAATCATTTGTCTGTACTACAACAGGCAGGTTTGATTAAGGTTGAGAAATATGGACAGTGGTCTTATTTCACGCGCAATGAAGCTTTGATTCAGCAATATATCGAACATTTAAAACAAGCACTTTAAATCGAAGAAGTGTAAGTTGAGGCGATCATGGCTGAACTAAATTCTACTTTGCAAGTAGGTGATTTCACGATTAAAAACCGCTTGGTTTTAGCTCCTTTAACGAGAGCGCGTAGTGGTGCACAGCGTATTCCAAACGATTTGATGGTGGAATATTACCAACAACGTGCCAATGCTGGTCTTATTATTACCGAAGCAACAGTAATTAGCCCAAAAGCAGCGGGATATGCCAATACGCCGGGTTTGTGGTCACAAGAACAAGCACAGGCATGGCATAAAATTGTTGAAGCCGTACACGCACAAGGTTCAAAAATTGTGGTTCAGCTGTGGCATGTCGGTCGTATTTCACATCCAGACTTATTGGATGGTGATACACCTGTGGCACCCAGTGCGATTCAACCTGCGGGTGAAGTGAGCCTACTTCGTCCAAAGCGCCCTTTTGTGACACCGCGTGCTTTATCGCATGAAGAAATTCAAGAAATCGTTGCACAATATAGAAATGCAGCGGAACAGGCCAAAGCCGCTGGTTTTGATGGTGTGGAATTACACGCAGCCAATGGTTATCTGATTGATCAATTCCTGCAAAGCAGCACGAATCATCGTGATGATGAATACGGCGGTGCAATTGAAAACCGTGCGCGTTTATTACTACAAGTTGTAGATACCTTCATCGAAGTATGGGGTGCTGGTCGAGTGGGTGTACATCTTGCGCCACGTGGTGACTCGCATGATATGGGCGATGAAAATCCATTAGCAACTTTTGGTTATGTGGTTGAGCAATTAGATCAACGTAAGGTTGGCTTTATTTTCACGCGTGAATATGAAGCTGAAGATAGTGTATTGCCAAAACTGCGCCCGAAATTTAAAGGCGTGTGGATTGCCAATGAAGGTTTAACGGCGGATTCTGCGAAACGTATTTTGGCGACAGACCAAGCCGATGCAGTCTCATTTGGTAAACAATATATTGCCAATCCAGATTTGTTTGAACGTTTGCAACATGATTTGCCTTTAAATCCGCTTCAACCACAAACCTTATACGGCGATGGTGCTGAGGGTTATACTGATTATCCTGCCTTTGAGCAGTTAGAAGCATAATTTGCTTTAAAACTTTAAAAAATGACTCATGTGATTTACCAAAATTGCATGAGTTTTTGTTTTAATTACCTGAACGGATCTCTGGAAACCGAGGTGCAACATCAGAAGGCTTGAGGGTAATCAGTACTATGTACCCACAAACCGTCATTAAAAATGAAGTATGTATGATAGTCAGCAATTTCCAAGTGAAAAGCGGTTGTAGAAAAGGCTTCATTTAACACATAAATTGGGTCATGTTCTTTTAATATCAATGGGCTTGGGTTATCACCATTACCTATATATTTTCGATGCCCATCTGGGTGCTGCTCTAGAAAGAAATAATAATCAACGTTATCTATATCAAAGCCTTTTTTATCAGCGTCAAATATATTTCTCGGTGAATAAGATGCAGCAATAAAAGGCTTATCTGTCTTATATCGAGGTTGTACACTGAAAACTAATATTACAATGTCTATATCTCTAGTTTGAAGGATTTGTCCACTTTGTAATTCATCCAATTGTGTCCAACCAAGGCCATTAACCCAAAATGGATGATTCGGAGTGGCAAGAATTGTACTCATTTGACCTTTTTTAGATAGCTGTAATAACTTGCTTTTATTTAATTTTGAAATATCAGTATCTGCTTTAATTTGAAAGTATGTTAACTCCCAAATTTCTGTATCTTCATAAGAAGCTGTGCGTATAACAGGTTTATAGCAAAGCTCGCCCTCACCAGATTCTGGCTTGGACAGAACCATATCACCTACTTTAATGTCTTGTATCGGAACTAGACCTTGCTCTGTGATAATCCGAGTTCCAGCTGGAAAACATCCTTTTTGTTTATGGGCAGTATACATTTGCTTAATCCCTTGTTCGTTTTTTTCTTTTCATGGTTGTGTCGTGATCTAATGAAATTTCAAATAGATTTTTCTTTTAGAGTGAAAACATATCAATTCTTTAAGCCATTGACTAAATCGCGCAATTGGCTAATTTACAAGATAATTTGGCCTAAGCATATAGACAGAAAGTCCATATTTTTTTCAAAACACTTTTAAAAGTCTAACTGTCAAAACATCATAAATTTCCGCATAATGAGCTGGAATCACCTTGTAAATTATGGTCTCGGATGGCGCAGAACACAGCAACACAGCAAACACCGTTTTGGTATAACTTTTTACTGGCTTGTATCAAGCCGTTGTACCGCTGGAAAATAAAACAACGGGCTGAAAGTGATGCGCTGTTTCAACAGGAATGTATCGAGCGTTTTGGGCCGTTTCAACCCCCAAAAAATTTGGGGGCAATTTGGTTCCATGCGGTATCAGTCGGTGAAACCAACGCGGCTCAACCATTAATAGAACATTATTTAAAATTAGGTCATCCCGTTTTAGTGACCAATACCACCAAGACTGGGCAAGCGCGTGCCAAATCCCTGTTTTTAAAAGCCCCTTATCTCGATTTATTTCAGGCGGTGTATTTGCCTGTCGATCAAAAAGCATTATTAAAACAATTTTTTAATCTGTATCAACCGCGACTATTGGCATTGGTTGAAACAGAGATCTGGCCCAATTTAATTGCTGAAGCACAACAGCAACAGATTCCTTGTATTTTATTGAATGCGCGTCTGTCAGAGAAATCAGCCAAAGGTTATGGCAAGGTCCGTCGTTTAACTCAACCCATGCTGCAACAAATCACTTGGCTATTGGCACAAGATGTGGCAACGCAGCAACGTTATGTTGAATTAGGTTTAGAACAAGCCAAAAGTCAGGTGGTTGGCAATATTAAATTTGATATTTCAGCACCAGAACAGTATCTGCAACAAGCACAGCAGTTGAAACAAGATTGGCACTTGGCGGATCGTCAGATTATTACTTTAGCCAGTACGCATGCGCCCGAAGAACAAAGTTTACTCAAACAATTGCAGTCACATTTAAATTCAAATCCAGCTTTGCTGTGTATTGTGGTGCCGCGTCATCCTGAACGTTTTGATGAGGTATACCAAGTTTGCCAAAGTTTAAATTTAAAAACTCAACGCCGTAGTCTGCAACAATCGATTCAAGAAGATACCCAAGTCTTCCTTGCGGATAGTATGGGGGAAATGTGGTTATGGTACGCCTTGAGCCAAGCCTGTTTTGTTGGTGGTTCATTGAATGAACCAGGTGGCGGGCATAATATTTTAGAGCCTATGGTCTTGAATGTACCCACCGTCATTGGTCCGCGTTATTTCAATTTTCAAACCATTGTGGATGAGTTTGTGGCTCAACAAGGGATTTTGATTGGAGAGGATGCAGCACAGGTGGGGCAGCAATTATTAGCCTGTTTAGAAGATGATGCTCAGACTCAGCAACTGGTTACGCAGGCTCAGCGGGTTCTACAAACAAATAAAGGCTCACTACAGCAGCATATTCAGTGTCTTGATCACTATTTACAGCAAACAGCATTATCATGAATATTGTTTTACTCGAGCCAGATCAGTGTGTTTCAGAGGATGTATGGCAGATCAGTCAGCCCAGACAATTACAGCATTTAGCTCAGCACTTACAGCTCAATGTTGGTGATACCTTAAAGGTTGGGATTCGTGCAGGTCAGCGCTACTTAACTGAGGTGGTCGCTATCAGCGAAGAATGCATTAGGGTTCGTCCAGTTCAAACTGAAGCGGTTCCTGCAAAGCTTCCCGTGCATCTAATTCTGGCCTTGCCACGTCCTAAAGTATTACGTCGCATCATTATGGATGCGGTGACATTGGGGGTGGAACGGATTAGCCTGATTCATAGTTATCGCGTAGATAAAAGCTATTGGCAAACGCCGTTTTTGCAGCAGCTCAATGATTATGTCACTTTGGGTTTAGAACAGGCGGGCGATACCATTGCACCCGAAATCCAGCTGTATAAACGTTTTAAACCTTTTGTTGAAGATGTTTTACCCACATTGATCAGCGCAGAACAGCCTGCTTATGTGGCGCATCCTTATGCTGAGCAGCCAATGCCATATGCAATTCAACAGTCTTGTAGTTTGATCGTTGGTCCAGAGGGAGGATTTATTCCCTATGAGGTCGATCTACTCATCAAAAACGGCTGCCAAGCGATGAGCTTAGGCAACCGAATTTTGCGAACTGAAACAGCCGTATCGAATATTTTAGGGCGCTTGTTTGTCTAAAGCATCGCTCAGCTCAGATTGATCACCCCGATAGACTTTGACTTCCTGTACTGGATAAGGAATTGAAATTCCTTTTTCGTCAAAAGCAGTCACCACCAATTCTTGGATTTCACTGATAGAGGCTGAGGTGGTGGTTTCAGTGGTATTGACCCACCAGCGTACTGTTAAATTAATTGAGAAGTCTGCCAGTGCGGTAACGTTGACCGAGAAGCCGGGTTGACTCAGTACATTTAAATTACGATCCAGAATATCGAGAATAATCTTCTTGGCTTTTTGCATGTCATCTTCATAGCCAATACCGACCACAAACTCACAACGACGACGTTGATAGGCATTGTTGACTGTGACTGCACTGGTGTACACCGTGGCATTGGGAATTACGATACGGCGACCATCAGGCGAACGTAAGAAGGTTGCTCGGATTTGAATATCCTCGACGTTTCCTTCCAAGCCATTGACGACAATATCATCACCGATACGAAACGGTTCGCTGATCAGAATCAGAATCCCTGATAATAAGTTTTGAAAAATATCTTTGAAAGCAAAACCGATCGCAACCGAACCAATACCGAGTGCACCAATCAACTGACTTGGTGTGAAGCCTGGGATAGCAATCACCAGCGCGATCAAGAAGCCAAAGAAGATAATAAAAGTACTACCGACCCGATTCAGTACCAATACTAGGTTTTGGCGAGTATAGCTGCGATTTTCTAGCGTCTTGCGAATAAAGAGCTTAAACAACTTGGTGAGTAACCAAAAGATAATGAAAACTGTAATCGCGATACCGATATAGGGAATACGCTCCCAAAAGCTGTCCATGATTTTATCAATGGTGGTATAGGCATCGTGATACTTTTCAGTATGGGCCAAGACTGTTTCAGTGGTCTTGGTACTGGCTTGATGAATCAGCGCACCCGTATCTTTTGCAACTTCAGTCAATGTTGTTTGTTCGTTTGCCACAGCAAGATCTCTATTTCGCAAAGGAAGGAGTAAATGAGGGAAGCAATCATAATGAATTTATTGCCAACACGCATGCAAAATTCAGTCTTTGTTTCCCATGATGATTAAATCAATTCGCTGAATACGGTCGTTTAAAAATATTCGGTCGTATTTTGAATGATTTGGGTTGGGGCTTCCCATAAATCTGGACTAGCAAAATAATAAGCAAAAATGAATATCGTAAACATCATGAATAGGCTGAGCAGAATCATGAGCCATGCCAGTAATTTTTCCCAGCCACGAGATGGGCGAACATCACCATAGTCATTGCGATGCGGCGTTCCTGGTGCAAGCAAGACATATAAGGTAAACAGTAGTTGAATCACGGGCACCAATAGCAACAAGCATAGCCAGCCAGTTTTATTTAAGTCGTGCAGACGACGAATCAAAAACACGATTTGCAAATAAAAGGCACCCAACCACACTGCAATCATGGCAAAGACAGACATGCCTGAAAACGCGCTAAATATGGCATCATCGATGTTGCTGCTTGCAAAAATACCAGCAAAGGCAAAGATCAAGATAAATGCAGCCAGACAAGCCAAACTGAGCAAACCGTACCAACCTAAATAGCTGAGACGGTTAAAACGACCCTTAGGAGAAAGTGGATGGGCATTGATTGGTTGTACTTGGGTCGTTATTACAGGGTCAAACATAGTGCATTCCTATTTTTTTGATTATTAAATCTTTTAAGCTTTTGGCAATGATCAAAATAATCACTTATTTTAAAAACAAAAAGCATAGACAAGCAGTTCAAATTTAAATTATTTTGAGTAAATTTTTGAAAATAAATTGATCGTAAAAGTGTCGGTTTTGCTATTTTAGCCTATAAGTTAGTCAAGGTCGAAAGATTAAAAGCCCAGACATTTCTACGACCAAAGCCGCATTGTTTGCACTTGTAAATGGTGTCAATACTGCAAGTGAGAACAAAACATACCCGTGTAATAGATGAGAACATCTAAGGTATGAGATAAAAAACCAAGGAAGTGAGCTATGAAAGAAATCTACCCAGTGCCTGATAAATTCAAAGAAACGGCAAGAATCTCTGAAGCAGACTATTTCAAACGTTACCAGCATTCGATTGAGCAACCAGAAGCATTTTGGGCAGAGGAAGCCAGCAAGATTGAATGGATCAAACCATTTACACAGGTCAAAAATACCAGTTTTAATCAAGATAATTTCAAAATCGAATGGTTTGCTGATGGTGAGTTGAATGTCTCAGCCAATTGCTTAGATCGTCATCTTAAAGATAATCCATTAAAGCCTGCTATTATTTGGGAAGGTGATCACCCTTCGCGTCATAAAATCATTTCATTTTCTGAACTGCATGATGAAGTCTGTCGTTTTGCCAATGTGTTAAAGAAGCAAGGTATTCGCAAAGGCGATCGTGTGGTGCTGTATATGCCTATGGTGCCTGAAGCGGCAATTGCCATGCTCGCTTGTGCACGTATTGGTGCAGTGCATTGTGTGGTGTTTGGTGGCTTCTCTCCTGACTCCTTGGCGAGTCGTATTGAAGACTGCCAAGCAAAACTGGTGATTACTGCGGATGCTGGCATGCGCGGTGGCAAGTTACTACCACTGAAAGAAAATGTGGATGCCGCATTAGAAATTGATGGTACCAGCAGTGTTGAAAACGTGATTGTGGTGCATCGTACAGGTAATCCAATTCAGTTTAATGCACCACGAGATGTTTGGTATCACCTTGCCATCATGGAGGTAGATGAACACTGCCCGCCAGAACCAATGAAAGCAGAAGACCCTTTATTCATTCTGTATACCTCAGGTTCAACAGGGAAACCGAAAGGTGTATTGCATACCACAGGTGGTTATCTGGTCTATGTCAACACCACCTTTAGAGAAGTCTTCGATCTGCGTGAAGATGATGTGTATTGGTGTACTGCCGATGTCGGCTGGATTACAGGCCATAGTTATTTACTCTATGGGCCACTCAGTAATGCCACCACCACGGTGATGTTTGAGGGAATTCCACAATACCCAACTTGGGCACGTATTGGTCATGTGATTGATAAGCATAACATCACCATTCTATATACGGCTCCGACTGCGATTCGCGCCATGATGCGTGAAGGTGATGCCTATGTACGTGAGAGTGATCGCAGTAGTTTGCGCCTACTAGGTTCGGTGGGTGAGCCGATCAACCCAGAAGCATGGAATTGGTATCATGAAGTGGTTGGTGAAGGCCGTTGTCCAATCGTGGATACATGGTGGCAAACAGAAACAGGTGGCATTTTAATTTCACCTTTGCCGGGCGCAACTGCCTTAAAACCAGGATCTGCGACACGTCCATTTTTCGGGGTGCAACCCGCCTTGGTGGATGGCGAGGGCAATGAGCTAGAAGGAGCAACCGAAGGCAATCTGGTGATTAAGGATTCTTGGCCGGGTCAAATGCGAACCATTTGGGGTGATCCACAACGTTTTATCGAGGCTTATTTCTCAACCTTTAAAAACTACTATTTCACAGGTGATGGCGCACGTCGAGATGCTGATGGTTACTATTGGATTACGGGTCGTGTCGATGATGTACTCAACGTCTCAGGGCATCGTTTAGGTACAGCCGAGATTGAAAGTGCCTTGGTCTCGCATGTCGCAGTTGCAGAGGCTGCGGTAGTGGGTATGCCGCATGATATTAAAGGACAAGGGATTTGTACTTTTGTCACTTTACAGGCCGATGTGGCTGAATCTGAGGAGCTGCGTAAGGAGTTGGTGAATTGGGTGCGTAAAGTGCTTGGCCCTGTGGCAACTCCAGATGCACTGCATTGGGCACCCGCTTTGCCAAAAACCCGTTCAGGCAAAATCATGCGTCGTATCTTGAGAAAGATTGCTGCCAATGAATTGGATAGTTTAGGAGATACCTCGACCCTTGCTGAACCTGCGGTGGTTGATCATTTGATTGCGACAGTTTATCCAAACCGATAAACCCGATGCAAATGTGAAAAGAGCGTTCGATGGAACGCTCTTTTTTTTATCTGCATTGTTTAATGGTGTGCTAAAAAATCTGCGGTGTTTTGTACGGTGGCGAAGAAACCCAGTGCAGATAAGAACGCCGTTTGTACATCTGCTGCTTTGACGCTTTTACCTTCATGTTCCAGATCACGGGTTGCAGTGGCGTCGGCAATGACAATTGGTTGGTAGCCAAGCTCTTTGGCTGCACGTGTCCCTGAGTCAATACAGACATGGGTCATCATGCCTGTAATCACTAACTGTTCAACTTGATGCTGTTCAAGGATGGCTTGAAGGTTGGTTTCTAGAAAGCTATTTGGGAAATGCTTTTCGACAATCAGTGATTGATCTGTGACTTTAAGTTGAGGATGTAATTCAACACCCACGGTATTTTCCTGAAAAAAACTGGCTGAGGCAGGATTAATATGCTGAATATAAATAATCGGTAAATTGTTTTGAATAAAATGATCTTCTAATTGGTTGGTTTTCGCCAGAGCAAAGTCTGGATTGACCAATTCCATTTTGCCATTTTTAAAATAGTCGTTTTGAACATCAATAATCAGTAAGGCTTGTTTCATCGTTTTTTCTTCCAACATTAAGATAAAACAAGAGTAGGGTGAAACTGAGAAATCGGCTATATTCAAATGAAAGCATTGTTGCTGGTTTTCTTTCGTAATGAAAAATGAATATTGAACTTGATCCCATCGACTTAAAAATTATTGAACTGCTAAAACAAGACTCACGTTTAAGCCATAAAGAAATTGGGCAGCGAGTGCATCGTACTGGGCAGGCGGTGGGTGCTCGTATTGCACAGTTAATGGATGCAGGTATTATCAAAAATTACACCGTCGCGATAAAGTATGAACATAAACAATTCATCCAATTGTTTATGAATGATCAGCAAGCTTTTATTGAGGTTGAGCACTTAGTCAAACAATATGAACAGGTAGATGAGTGTTTTAAAATTCTCGGCAATGCCTGTTATATGATTGTTAGCCATTTTAATCCATCACAATTAAATGAATTTATTGAGCAGCTGTCGAAATGGTGCCGTTATTCGGTTGAAACTGTCATGCGAGAAATTGAGACCCGCTAAAATAAAAAAAGCCCCAAGCCGAGCCTTGGGGAGTATTTGCCATTTCTTTTGTTTTTCTTCTTATTTAATGCTGAAAACTACGCTGATTTTGCTGCGAGATGATGCTCCTGTTGTTGTTCAAGTTGACGGACGAGGGGTAGAACTTTTTCTCCAAAATATTCAACCTCCTCAATGAAATGAAGAAATCCAGAAAGAACCAGATCAACGCCCACATTTTTTAGGGCCACAATGCGTTCCGCAATTTGCTGTGGTGTACCGATCAGATTGGTTTTAAAGCCATCGTTATATTGCACCAAATCATCAAAGGTCGATTTTGCCCAATTGCCCTCACGCTCAGGGGCTGCTGCACCAGCTTCACGGGTGGCATCACCGAAGGCATTCACCGCTTCGACATTGGCTTGAGCAATAATTTCATTCAGTACCGCTTTGGCTTCTTCCTCAGTATCACGGGCAATGATAAAAGCATTAACCCCAATCTTGACTTGTCTGTTGGCTAACTTTGCTTTGCTGCGGACATCATCAACTTGCTTCTTGATTTCTTCAACGCTATTG
Source organism: Acinetobacter sp. Ac_3412 (assembly GCF_013072675.1). Lineage (NCBI taxonomy): Bacteria > Pseudomonadati > Pseudomonadota > Gammaproteobacteria > Moraxellales > Moraxellaceae > Acinetobacter > Acinetobacter sp. Ac_3412. The sequence continues at coordinate 167,413 of NZ_LXUJ01000011.1, forward strand.
CCGTTGGTAAAATACCAGTCTGATACACGCGCGGCCATATCACGTGCGGCACGGGAACTGCCGCCTTGAAACACTTCGATATAAGGTTTTTGCAAAGGTTTCGGTTTAAGCGTGTAATTTTGGAATTGGTAATATTTGCCATCAAAGCTGTAATTGTCAGTTGTCCAGATACCTTTGAGGGTACGAATAAATTCTTCTGAGCGAACATAACGTTGATCATGCTCAGGCCAAGGTTCACCAATCGCATCAAATTCGCCACGGAACCAGCCGCTGACGACATTAATCGCAATACGCCCTTGGGTGAGGTAGTCAATAGTGGCCAGCTGTTTAGCCGCGAGTACAGGCTTCCAAGGGCCAGGTAAGATTGCCGCAATTACTTTGAGTTTTTCAGTCTTTGCTAATAAAGCATGGCTAAAACTTACGGATTCATGTTGGTTTTCTGCGCCATAGCCAGCGGTAAAACGGATTTGTGTGAGGGCATATTCAAAGCCGCTACGTTCCGCTGCTTGTGCTAAGCGCACATTATAGTCATAGCTCCAGTCAGTACGCTGTTCAATGTTGCTTACAACGAGACCGCCACTAACATTGGGAACCCAGTAGGCAAATTTAATTGCGGATGCTGTTGTTGTCATCGTTGTATCCTCCATTCAATATGGTTATGCCACGTGGGTGAGGTTCTTGGTTGACTTCGGGTGTAAGCGAGATTCAGCTGCATCCAGATTTGGTACTGCCGCAGATGGTAAGACTTCTGCTTGTTCAATCTGTTTATTGATGCCGAGGTTTTGATTCGCTTGCTCAGTTTTGGCTTTGATAGCCGCTGCACGTTGGCCTTTGGCTGGTGCCCATTCTAAAATTGGTAAGGCACGCGCCACAGCAAGGGTGACGCGATCCGATAATTGTTCGCTTTTTACCGTATATTCAGGGGTGAAATCACGATCAGTGGCATAGACCCCAATCGGTAAGGTTTGTGCTTGGAAGAAACTGAATAAAGGGCGTAATTGATGTTCTAACACCAGTGCATGACGGTCACTGCCACCTGAAGCGGCAAGTAAGACCGGTACATCAACCAAAGCTGTTTGCTCAACAAAGTCGAAGAAATGTTTAAATAAACCCGTAAACGAAGCACGATAAACAGGGGTGCCCACAATCAATGCATCTGCGGCTTCAACTGCAGCCAAATCATCTTGTACGCGTTGAGGCAGTTGATTACGATAAATTGCACCACCCAATAAAGGTCCAATTTCACTAAGCTTAACGAAATGCACTTTAATATTAATTGCTTCAGACAGCTCATCCAGAATCGCCTGAACTAAGCTTTCTGTTTTTGATGGGCTATTTAAACCACCAGATACTGCAACAATATTAAGGGGAGTTGAGAGGGTATTGTGATTGGACATAATAACGGCCTAAAAGATCATTTCGAATTACTATTTATTTATCTACACCGCATGCCAAGCTGTAAAATAAGGAAATGCTGCAAGCTTATCTTTTTTAAAGATATGTCGATAAATCACAATAAATATCAAATTTTAGGTCGTTAATTTTCTGTTTCTATTCAATATTTTTGAATCTGTTTTATGCAAAGGTGATTTTAATCAAGTTATATCAATATTTGATTTATTTTGCGGGAAAAGGAAATAAATCATGTCTTGTGCTTGACCTAGCCTTGAATTGAAAATAGGCTTAAGCGGATTGAATTTAAATAAACATCGTACAGTGACGTACTTGCAGATAGCTTAAGCGCTTATGAATATTTTAATTGTAGACGACCATCCTTTATTTAGACATGCTTTGATTCAAGCGGTTCGTTATAGTTTGCCTCAGGCGCAGATCCAAGAGACTGCAGATGTAGATGAATTCTATGCACGTTTAGAACATGGTGCAGAACCTGATTTGGTCCTTTTGGACCTAAATCTACCCGGTGCTTCTGGTTTCTCTGCCTTAGTCTATGTCAGGGCCCAATATCCTGCGATTCCAATTATTGTGGTTTCCGCACACGAAGAGGTGTCGATTATTCAGCGTGCGATTGCGCATGGTGCAATGGGCTATATTCCGAAATCCTCTCATCCAAGCCATATTGGGGAAGCGATTAAGCATGTTTTGGAAGGTGAGATTTGGTTACCACCGAACTTACCGACCCATGCAGGCTTTGATCCGCGTGCAGCAGATGAAACCGCTTTAGCTGAACGTTTACAATCACTCACGCCACAGCAGTTCCGTGTATTGATGATGGTGGCAGAAGGTTTGTTGAATAAACAAATTGCGTATGAATTAGAAGTTTCAGAAGCCACAATCAAAGCACATGTCACCGCAATTTTCCGTAAGTTGGGCGTACAAAACCGTACCCAAGCGGTATTGGCAATTAGTGCTTTAAATATTGAAGATAAGAAGATGTAAATTTTAAAGCTGAGGAATTGGATTTCTTAGTTCGTTAATATCGGAAAACAAAAAACCAGTTCATCAGAACTGGTTTTTTGTTATGAATGAGATGTTCTATGTAGAACTCAAATCCAATATTAGAAACGGAACTTCGCGTTTAAGCCAATAGTTTGCGTATCAGTGCTTTCATGTTTCGCATTTGCGTTAACATAAGTTGCGCCTACAGCAATTGCTGGAGTGATGAAGTAGTTTACGTTTGCACCCCAAGCAGAATTGATTGCAGAGAAGTTGTCTTCATTTGCTGGGTTAGAGCTGAAGTTTGCTTCAGCATAAGAAGCACCAACGCTTAACTTAGGAGTCACATATACGTCAGTTTTCAATTCGTATGCTTGGAAGTCACCGTAAACAAGACCAGCTTCAAAACCTACAGCCATGTTTGTACCATCGATGTTACCTACGTATTTAGTACGCGCAGTGATCGCATCTTGGTCTTCACCAATAACTAATGGTTGAGCTACTGATTTAGCAATACCATTTGAAAGAACGCTGTTTGCGTCTAAAGCAAATTGGTCAGCGATGTTAGTATAACCAACAGCAACTAAGAAGTTAGGAGTAAGCATAGTACCGACTTCTAATGCGAAACGGTCACCATTGTCTTTTTCGCCTTCAGACTTAGTTTGTGAGTGGCTGTATGCAGCACTTGTATACACAGGTAAGTAAGGAGTTGGAAGGTAAGCTTCACCTTTTGCACCGAAAGAATTGTTCTTCACAGTTGCAACTTCGTCACCGCTTAATTCTGCAAAGCTATAAGCTACAGAAACATTAGACGCTTGGTTTAAGAATGCAGCTTCAGCTAAAGGACCTTTAGAAGCATCTACATTTTTGAAGTAGTAAGTACCTTGAGCAGCACCAGTGAAGTCTTTGTCATTGTTGCTTTTTGCATCGATGAATTCAGACTGACCTTGAACTTCTACTTGGTATGCGTGAGCACCGGTCATGGCTAAAACTAAAGCAGTGGCTAAACCGAGTTTTTTCATAATAATTTCCAGCTTTAAAACAAGAAAGAGTAAAGTTGGAGCCATTGTATTGTAACAAAGTATGAAGTCAATGTAATAAATTTGGGCTTCCGATAAATGAACAAATACCGATCATGCGGTGTATAATAAATGAACAATTAAGAAAAACGCTGTCAACCTTTTATAAAATACATATCTAACAAATAGATAAGTTTATTTTTTAACAAGATAAGTGATGTCATAATAATGTCATCCGTAAATATTTCAATTGGTTTATTCAATCATTGTGATCGGTTTTTTCATTTAAGTCATTCTTGTTATTGTCATAATTTTGACGATAAAAGTGTGTATTGAAATATTGTTCTACTGTTTTTATGCGACCTGCTTTGCATAATTTCATATTATTGGCTGCGTGTTAATATAAACCAAAAGCATCGAATAAATCTGATTTTTAATGAACAATCAACAAAATCGATTGTAACGATAAACCCGATCTATTTAATCAACTTTACTTTGTGAGAGCCAATTCACATAATACAAAGCAAGGGATATCTAATTTGCATTTAAGTATCTCATAACATTTTCTTTTGAGTTTTTTGATGTTTTTACATCATCGTTTTACTAGCTCGGCTTTCCCCAAGGCTGAGCTTTTTTTTGTCTGTTTTTTTACAAAGTATTGATGAAAATAACACTACAGAACAACGGAGACAAAACACTTATAGTGGCAGATTATTCTACTTTTCCAGCTTTATGATGATGTCGAAAAAATTAAAATGTCTGGCCTTTTTTACAGCCATCTTTTTTGCAATTCCCATGACTGCTTGTCAAAGTTTTAGCCAACAAAAGCAACAGCTCTCGACACAAAAAAATGAGCAGCAGCAGATCTCAAGTTTATTCCAGAGTGTCCAAACCAGTGGTGTTTTGGTGATTTATGATGGTAAGAAAATTCAAAGCTATGGCAATGATCTTGATCGTGCAGAACAGCGCTATATTCCTGCCTCAACCTTTAAAATGTTAAACGCCTTGATCGGAATACAGTATCATAAGACCACACCAGATGAAGTATTTAAATGGGATGGCAAAAAGCGGGCATTTAGTAGTTGGGAAAAAGATTTAACCTTAGCTGAGGCGATGCAGGCATCAGCGGTACCTGTCTATCAAGAATTGGCAAGACGTATTGGTTTGGAACTGATGACCCGTGAAGTAAAGCGCGTGGGTTATGGTAATAAAAATATCGGGGCACAAATCGATAATTTCTGGTTAGTTGGCCCCTTAAAAATCACTCCCATAGAAGAAGTTCGTTTTGTCTATGCGCTGGCAAAACAGAAATTGCCATTTGACCAGCCGACACAGCAACAAGTCAAAGCGATGTTATTGGTGGATCAGATTCAGGGAACCAAAATCTATGCCAAAAGTGGTTGGGGTATGGATGTCAGCCCGCAAGTGGGATGGTGGACAGGCTGGATTGAACAGCCAAATGGTAAGATCACAGCCTTCTCACTGAATATGCAAATGAGCCAGCCTGAGCATGCAGATGCACGTAAAGCGATTGTGTATCAGGCCTTGCAAGAGTTGGGGTTGTTAGCCCATTAAATAGGCAAAAAAAGACCCAGCTTTTGGGGAAAGCTGGGCTGAGAAAGGATGTTTTGCTTGGGGGAGAAAACATCCTAGAGGGTTAGAGGTTTAAATTCTGCAATCTCTGTATGTTTAAATTATCTGCTTTGGAAATTGATTTGTAAAATTGATAATTTATATATTTTGAATAGAATTTTTCGATTATTAAGTCTGTTCAAGATTGGAAAACCAGTGCCGAACCCAAGTGAAATATGATTGATATTATTTAAAGTAGAAGTTTAGTGGCAAAACGTTTAGATCACTGGTGATGTGTAATGAGACTCAAAACGTTTTGCCCATATGAGTGCATTAAATTTCGTGATTACCACTCGTAGCGTAAGCGAAATAAATGCATGTCAGGCGTATGGTTGCTATCTTGCGTATATAGGCGCTCATAGTCAAAGCCAATACCATGATTGAAACGGATTGCCACGCCAATGCCATGATCGCGTCGAGAGAAATCGTAGCCGCTCCGATATTTTAAATAATTCCCCATCAGATAAGGTTGAATGTATTTCATACCATGATGGTCAAGGTCGACATGATAGCCTGCATAATATTCAAGTCCATAAGCCTCCGTGTCTAACAGGTTTTCAACAGATTGGGCGGATGTCTGATTGAATGCATCAAAATTAGGCAATAGATTTTTATACCAGCCAGCACTGCTACTGAGCATCCATGTTCCATCAAAATAGAATAGGGCAGTCGCAAGCATGTCTTGAGAGAGCTTAGATGTTGCATGATCAGATTGCAGCTGAGCTTTGTTGTGTTTCCATGAAATCGCCCAGTTTAAGTTTTTATTTAAGTGAATATCGACAGCGGCTTCTTGCCCCGCTTTGCGTTGATAACGGAGCTGATTCAGACTAGTGTGATCTTCAAATAAATAAGCCGCATAAAAATCAATATTTTTCGTTTTTTTCTCATATCTTAAAGTCTTACTGGCCGCTTGAGTCCCATCGAAATAAGCAAAAGGGCTCCATGTTTGTGGTTGCGCCAAGGTACTGTAGTCCCAAAGATCGGTTTTACTCCCGACCACATCGTAATACAGACTATAAATTTTTCCATATTTTAAAGTGCCATAGCCATGGCTCGAGATTCCCGCATAGGCTTGTTCTGTGGTCAGACGCTCATCATTGTTTTGATAATGCCCATCCCAATCTAAAATTTTGGCTGGATTAATAAAATTCTGATAACCCGTAATCAAATGCAGATCATCATTGATTTTATAGTCGGTATTGAGATAGATCCTGCTGGTTGAGCTATAGCCATTACGACGATATTTCTGTGCTGCATTGGATGGCTGATACTGATCAAAATTCAGGGCTTGCAATCTGAGACTGCCGGCACTGGTCAGTTTAAAGTTGTCCTGTGCAGTGAAAATCTGATCCTGATTGATCAATTCAATCTGTGCAAATGCCGAAGAGCAGAGTGCAAAACTCAGGGCAATAAAAACCCGATGGTATTGAAGTTTGAACTTAACCATTTTTAAATACGTCCATGTATAGATTTAAGTGTGAGTGGTTAATCTCCGATGAAAATATTCATCTAAGATATTGTAATGATGCGTATTATCTAGCAACTGGAAGGAGACAAAGTCTGGGTCGATGACTTTCCTTCGATGAAAATACGACTGACTTTGCCCGATCAACTCATCGAGCTCTTCAGCACCACAGAAGATGGCATAGGGCTTTTGAACAGCGGCCTCGATCAGGAGGGGACTATATTGTTGAATCTCCTGTTCCGAGAGATTCAATGCTGTATTTAAATGGGTCTGTTGAATGGGCGTGAGATCATAAATACCACTCAATAAAACGGCTTCACTCACAGCAGGATGGGTGAGCATTAATGCAGATAAATGAGCTCCTGCAGAATGCCCAACCAGCATGATGTCTTGAGTGCTCCATGCTTGTTGTTGGATAAAATCAAGCGCTTGTTGGATTTGCTTGACGATTTCGCCCATGCTGCGTTGCGGGGCCAAGTCATATTCAAGCAAGACACACTGCATATTGTTGGCAACAACATCCGTGGCGATAAAGGCAAAATCGGATTTATTACACCATTGCCAATAGCCGCCATGTACAAACACGACGGTTTTGCGCGCCTGTGCTAAAGGAAAGAGATCTAAGCAGGATCGAGCCGTTTTGGCATAGGCAATATCCTGAATACAAGAGTGTTGCTGATAGCTCAACCGACTACGTTGTTGAAACTCCATCAGAATATCCTGCTCATTTGCAACCGTTCGAGAATTATCATAAAGCTTCATGGCGTGTTTACTCGGAAGCTTCGGTGTTTGTGCTTAAATCGAGCTTTGCCGAGCTGCGTTTTAGCATATAAAAAACGATTAACAGCACAATAAAAGGAATGCCAAACTGTAGCGTAGATTTAAATTCGGCAGTAAACCAGGTGGTGAGGGTAATGCTCAGAATACTGAATAAACCAAACAGTGAAATGAACTGACTTGCTGGGATTCTGTATTTTAATCCAATACCATTTTTCGCAATATGCCGTCTAAAACAGATATGGGTCACAAAGATGCTGCCCCAAGTAAACAATGCGCCGAACATGGATAAGGCAATCATGATGGGGAAAGCCGATTCAGGATTGATGGTATACACCACGCTGGCAACAGCAATCCCCATGGCGGATAAAAACAGCGCATTGATGGGCACGCCATTGGGACGGATTTTACCGAAGATTTGAGGTGCATCACCTGCCCGTGACAAGCTAAATAGCATTCGGGTTGAAATATACAGCATGCTATTCATGGCAGAGAGAGCGGCGACAATCACGATGAAATTGAGAATGCTATCTGCATATGGAATCCCGACAATTTTCATCACAGTCACAAAGGGGCTGCTGGCATCTTTGCCAATCAGTTCTGTCCATGGAACCAGTGCCACGATTAAAGACAGGGACAGTAAATAGAATAAAATTAGACGCAGTGCGGTACTTTTAAAGGCGTATTTAACCGCTTTTTCTGGGTTCGATGCTTCACCTGCAGCGACGGCAATCATTTCAATACTTAAATAGCTAAAAATTGAAATAATCACCCCAATCCAGACGCCACTGAATCCATTGGGAAAGAAGCCACCGTGTCCAGTCAGATTACTCACAACATGGTGACTTTGCTGCGTGTTTTGAGTCAGAATACCGATTGCCAACAGAATAAACACGATAATGGCAAAAATTTTAATGGTGGAGAACCAGTATTCCACCAGTCCAAATGCCTTGACGCTATAAGCATTCACTGCAAGCAATGTACCTGAAAAAAACACGATCCAGATCCATGCGGGCAGATCGGGAAACCACATTTTCATATAGTCTGCGACGGCGGTGATCTCAGTACCAACCGCCAGTACGATACAGGCCCAATAACTGTAGCGCACTAAGAAACCCGCCAAGGGGCTGATATAATGTTCAGCATAAGCCCCAAACGAGCCTGAAGTCGGGTGTTGCACTGTCATTTCGGCGAGACAAGCCATTAGTGCAAAGGCAATCAGCCCGCCAATGGCATAACTCAAAATGACAGCAGGGCCAGCAAAGCTAATCGCAAATTTGCTCCCCATAAACAGCCCCGTTCCAATCGCACCACCAATTGCAATCATTGCCATCTGCTTGGCGGATAATTTTTTATGTAGTCCTGCTTCACGTGCTTGAATCTTATCAAAATTATTCATCGGCCTCTCCTAGCCATCAGCTCAATCCGAAAGTGACGACTTAGGTCACTTCACCCCGTACCAGGTAGCTTTCATTGTTCCATTCTTGATGCTGCATGATGGCTTTGAGATGTTGCACTGCATGCCAGATATCTTCAAATCCCAGATAGAGTGGGGTAATGCCAAAGCGTAAAACTCCAGGTTCACGATAGTCTCCGATCACACCACGGGCGATCAGTGCCTGAATAATTTCATAGCCATGTGGATGTTGATAGCTGACATGGCTGCCGCGATATTGATGCGCTTTCGGGGTGATCAGCTCGAAACCATACTCGGCACATTCCTGATCAATCAACGCAATAAATAGGTCGGTTAATTTAAGCGATTTCTCACGAATTTTCTGCATGTTGGCTTGCAGGAAAATATCTACCCCACATTCGATCAGACTCATGGAAATAATCGGCTGAGTACCGCACAGATAACGGCGAATATTGTTGGCTGGCTGATAATGTTGAGCCATGGCGAAGGGCTTTTGATGTCCCCACCAGCCAGAAAGTGGTTGCCAGAACTGATCCCGATGTTTGGGATTGACCCAGAGCAGCGCAGGCGAGCCAGGACCACCGTTGAGATATTTATAGGTACAGCCAATGGCAAAATCACTGTCCGTTTGATTGAGATCCATCGGTACAGCGCCAACAGAGTGACATAAATCCCAGATGATTAAGGCATTACTGGCATGGATTTGCTGATTAATCGCGGTCATATCATAGAAATAACCAGTGCGATAATTGACATGAGACAGCACCACAACAGCGACATCAGTCGTTAAAATTTCGCTTAAACCTGCGGGGCCCTCAATCAATTCGATCTGATAGCCTTGATTGATCAAGTCAATGAAGCCTTCGATAATATAAATATCGGTGGGGAAAGCGTCTTTTTCCGCGACAATGATTTTACGATGTGGATACTTCTCGGCCTGAATTTTGACTGCAGCGGATAACACTTTAAATAAATTTAAGGTGGTCGAATCAGAAATCACGGTTTCGCCTGCATTGGCCCCGATCAGTTGTCCGACTTTATCGCCTAACCGAGTTGGTAAGCCCCACCAATCTGCTTTATTCCAACTGTTAATGAGATCTTCACCCCATTCTTGTTGAATAATATGCTGTGCATAATTTAAAGATTGCTTCGGTCTTGCACCTAAAGAGTTACCATCTAGATAAATTACATTGTTAGGCAAGGCAAATTCATTTTTAAATGTGCCGAGCTCGTCTTGTTTATCCCAATAAAGGCATTGTTCTTGTGTCACCATATTGAATTACATCCCTATATTTATTGAATTCCACTGTTAAATTTTATCACTGCAATTTTTGTTTTTTATCCGATAAAACCAGTAGATAAAGTTGAAAATTAGGATATGATTTCAATAATATTTAAATTATTAGAATAATTTCCGAATATGAATATTGATGCGATTGATCTTAAAATCCTAAATTTCTTGCAGAACGATGCACGCCTGAGTAATCAGGAATTGGCCGATCTGGTGAATCTTTCACCCTCTGCTTGTCATCGACGGGTCAAGCTTTTGGAAAGCAATGGCATTATTGAGAAGTACCAAGCTAGGCTCAATTATGAAAAATTAGGTATTAAAATTGAGGCCATAGTTGAAATAAAATTGATTCAACTTACTGAAAGTGATCATAATTTTTTCTTAAAGCAGATTGAGGACTTTGAAGAGGTCGTGAATGCCTATGTGATTACAGGCGAATCGAATTATGTGCTGCATGTGGCGACCAAAGACCTGAATGCGTTTTCACAATTCATTATTAATAAATTGAATAAGATTAAAGGCATTATGAGTATTAATTCTAAGATCATTTTAGATAAGGTCATTCAGAAAAAACTGCTTTGATTTCCGATTCTCTATTGAACCTTGGTCTAGATTTAAAAATATTTATTTTAGTGATATAAAATACTTAGATTAATTTAATTAAATAAAAATCATTCTCATAATCAATTTTGAAAAGTAATTGCGGGACTGAAATAACGATTGAATAAAGTCAGTCGCGATTAATGTAACCAAAAACCTCGGTTTAAGCGTGGTAGTGGGTTTTATAATTCAGGTAAAATTAAGTTCTGTTTAAAAATCAATTGAGATCGTTTTTGAAAAGTACAAGGTGTATGAATGGGGCGTGAATTAAAAAGCTCGAAATTACGTTCTGAGCAGATTAGTCGTCGTCTCTTTTTCTGCATGATAGTCATTATCTTTTCGATTTTTTATCTCTCCATCCCTTTAATTATTAATAGTTATCAAGAATATATAAAATCAGAACAAACACTCAATGAAATTACCTGCCTTCGCACATTAGTTAAAACAGCCAATAAAATTTCCAGAGAACGTGCACCTTCCAATAAGGTGATGTCGAGCGAACCGAATGTGTTATTGGAAAATCAAAAAGAGTTATTCGAGTATCGCAAGATTGTTGATGCAGAAATTGATAACAGCATTGAGGTCTTAAAACAAAACGGGTTTAGGCTGATTGCTTATGAACTGGAAACTGATTTAAAAGTTAAATTGGCTGCAGCACGCGCCATTGTTGATGCTTATGCCAGCACGCCACATGCCGAGCGAACATCCAAGCAATATGATCATGCGATTTTATCTATGTTTAGTGTCTGGGATGAAAGCCGTGAGTTCTTAACGTGGTTATTGGTTCGTTCCAATAGCAAAAACAGCAAGATGTCGAATTATTTCACCTCAATTTTGGTGCTCACCGATATGCGTGATCAGGCGGGTAGAGTTGCATCTAATGTCATGGCACCGGTGACATTTGGGGAAAAAATTTCGGATGAAAATCGAGCACGCTCATTACAGACACAACATCAAGCGATCTATCTGTGGGAGTTAATTGATACGATCCAGCCGGAACAGTCGAAGACGCTTGAATATGTAGACTTATATCGTCGTGTTAAAACGGAGTTTTTAGATAAAGGATTACCGATCATTGCGCGCTTATTGGATGAAAGTAAAAATAATAAAGCCTACTTTCTGTCTGGGACACAATTGACAGAACGAATGGTGGGGAAATTTACGCCAGTCATGGACTTGCAAAACTATATTCTGGATTACAGCATCCAAGTTGCAGTGAATGAAAATAAATTCGCAAAGCGGCAGTTTATTTTTACTTTAATTATTTCGAGTCTGTCTTTATTGATTGCAATTTTCACTATGATTTATGCCAAGCGCAAGGTGTTTAGTCCACTGATCCATGCCCGTGATATGATTTTGCGCTTATCTGGAACATCAGATGAACTTCCTTCAGGTAAAAATAATAAGGAAGAGTTTTTCTCGTTGTTTGAAGCGATTGATAAATTAAAAGGGATGTTAAAACAGCGCGATGCCATGGAGTTGCAACTCAAGCAGATTGCAAATTCTGATGTATTAACGGGTGTCGCAAACCGCTTGGCTTTAGATGAATATATTCAGCTTCTGGAATCCAAGCCTGAGGCTTTGTCTCAGACTTGTGTGATTGCGATCGATATTGATAATTTTAAGTTTGTAAATGATCAGTATGGACATATTGTCGGTGATCAGGTGATTAGCATGATTGCTGATCAGCTCAAGCATAATGTTCGTGCATCTGACTTAATTGTGCGTTATGGCGGTGATGAGTTTTTGGTGGTGATCGAGAATATTCAGATGACCGCCGCCAAAGTGGTGGCAGAGAGTATTCGTTCGGCTATTTTAAAGGAAAGGATTGTGATCCCGAATGTAGCTGAGTCGATTCATGTTTCGGTCAGTATTGGTGTTGCGATTGGGGCAAATAGCTGGTTAGAGTTATTAGAAAAAGCCGATCAATCACTGCTCAAAGCGAAGGCAAAAGGGAAGAATATTGTAGAGACTTAAAGCTTGTGCGGAAGGTGTGATGCTTATTTTGCTTTAGGTATCTTGAAATATTGAATCAAAAACAGGATTAAGTTTGTGTACTTAATCCTGTTAGAAAACGCTAAACCTTTAAAGAAGGATCATTTCAACAAAGGTTTTAAGAACTTCGCTGTATGTGAAATTTTAGATTTCACCACTTGCTCAGGGGTTCCTTCGGCAATGATTTGACCACCACCCGAACCGCCTTCAGGACCGAGATCAATCACCCAATCGGCTGTTTTGATCACATCCAGATTATGCTCAATCACTACGATGGTATTGCCCTTATTGCGCAGCTCATACAAAATGTCGAGTAACTTGGCAATATCATGGAAATGCAGACCTGTGGTCGGTTCATCCAAGATATATAAGGTTCGACCAGTATCACGTTTTGCCAACTCACGTGCCAACTTCACCCGTTGCGCTTCACCACCTGAAAGGGTTGTCGCTGCTTGTCCTAAACGGATATAGCCAAGCCCGACTTGGGTCAAAGTATCTAAACGACGATGAATCACAGGAATAGCACTAAAGAACTCAGCGGCATCTTCAACCGTCATTTCCAAGACATCAGAAATATTTTTGCCTTTATAACCGACTTCTAAGGTTTCACGGTTATAACGCTTGCCATGGCAGGCATCACATGGCACATACATATCAGGCAAGAAGTGCATCGCGACCTTGATCATGCCATCGCCTTCACAGGCTTCACAACGTCCACCTTTCACGTTAAACGAGAAACGACCTGCGCTATAACCACGTGCTTTGGCTTCTGGTGTTTGTGCAAATAACTCACGAATTGGTGTGAATAAACCCGTATAAGTGGCAGGGTTGGAACGTGGGGTACGGCCAATTGGGCTTTGGTCAATATCGACCACTTTATCCAAATGCTGTAAGCCATCGATTGAATCAAATTTTTCGGCAGTCAGTGTGGTTGCACCATTCAGCTGAGTCGCAGCCAAAGGTAATAAGGTACGGTTAATCAGCGTTGATTTACCTGAACCTGAAACCCCTGTGACACAGGTCATGATGCCCAATGGGATAGTCAAATCCACATTCTGTAAGTTATGTCCGCTTGCGCCAGACAACTTGATGACTTCGTCTGGACGTGGCGATTGAGTACGCTGTTTTGGCACTTCAATCTTCAATTTACCTGACAGATATTGACCTGTGAGTGAGTCAGGATGATTGGCCAACTCATCATAAGTACCTTCAGCAATCACCGCACCGCCATGAATACCCGCACCTGGTCCGATATCAATAATATGGTCAGCGGCACGGATGGCATCTTCATCATGCTCAACCACAAGCACGGTATTACCCAAATCGCGTAGGCGAATCAGGGTTTGTAATAGGCGATCATTATCACGTTGATGTAGACCAATCGAAGGTTCATCCAGCACATACATTACGCCCATCAAGCCTGCACCGATTTGTGAGGCTAGACGGATACGTTGTGCTTCACCCCCTGAAAGGGTTTCAGCCGAACGTGCCAAGCTGAGATAGTTCAGACCAACACTGACCAAGAAGTGTAAACGCTCACGAATCTCTTTAAAGATTTTATCGGCGATTTCACCTTTGGCACCTTCAAGGTTCAAGTCTTGATAATAGTTTTCCGCATCACCAATCGACATTTTGGTGATCTGTGCAATGGTCTTGTCTTTGACACGCACATGACGAGAAATTTCATTCAGACGTGAACCACCACAAGCATCACATGCTGCATTCGACAGATATTGTGCCAAATCATCACGCACATAATTCGATTCAGTTTCGCGGTAGCGACGTTCTAAATGCGGCAAAATCCCTTCAAAGGCTTGCACACGGCTGTGTTTACGGCCGCGTTCATCGATATAGCTAAGATCGATTTTCTCTTTGCCTGAGCCTTGTAAGAATTTTTTCTGCGTGTCTTTATCTAAGGTGTTCCACGGTTGATCAAGGTCAATATTGAAATGATCCGCCACTTTTTGCAGCATGGTGTAGTAATACGGGCGCTGTCTGTCCCAACCGCGAATAGCCCCTTGGCTGATTGAAACTTCAGGATTTGGAATTAGTTTATCTGAACTGAAATGGCTACGCGTTCCTAAACCATCGCAGACAGGGCAAGCACCGAAGGGGTTGTTGAATGAGAACAGACGTGGTTCAAGTTCAGCCACGGCACGATCGCACTCAGGGCAAGAATGTTTTGCTGAGAAGACACGTTCAGGATGCTCGCCGTTCATCCATGATAAAACTGCAATATCACCACCTAGACGTAATGCGGTCTCAAACGATTCTGCAATACGGTTCCCCAGATCATCACGGACTTTAAAGCGATCCACCACCACTTCAATGGTATGTTTTTTCTTCTTGTCCAGCTCAGGTGGAGTATCGATATCAATGATTTCACCATCGACACGCGCACGCACAAAGCCTTGACCTTGCAGCTGTTCAAACAGTTGGGTGTATTCACCCTTACGCTCACGTACCACAGGAGCGAGCAGCATCAGTGCAGTGCCTTCTTCAAGGCTTTTTACTGCATCGACCATTTCTGAAATGGTTTGTGCCACCATCGGCAGATCATGTTCAGGGCAGTAAGGTGTACCGACACGGGCATAGAGTAAACGTAAATAGTCGTAAATTTCAGTAATGGTACCGACGGTTGAGCGAGGGTTGTGGCTGGTTGACTTTTGCTCAATCGCAATCGCAGGCGATAAACCTTCAATCGAATCGACTTCTGGTTTTTCCATTTGTGACAGGAATTGACGAGCATAGGCCGAAAGTGATTCGACATAACGACGTTGACCTTCGGCATACAAGGTATCAAAAGCCAATGATGATTTACCAGAGCCAGAAAGTCCCGTAATCACCACAAACTTGTCACGTGGAATATCGAGTGACACATTTTTTAAATTATGGGTACGTGCGCCTCGAATACGGATATGACTTTGACTCATAAATACATCTCAATAAGCTGAATATGAAAACGTGTATATGATAGCGATTTAAAATCGTTCAAGTGGTATAAAAATAATTAAAACGACAAATTGTGACGGTTAATGAACTGGTTCACATTTATCTCACGCTAAGCGCCTAGTATTTTTAGCATTCAATGCCTCAGATTACCATGTAAAAATTGATCACTTAATAAAATAGATATTTTACTAGACGACTGGTCTAATATTGGTTTATAGTGTGACGATGAAACGATCAAATAAAAGTGAAGCCACGCGACAACACATTCTAGATACCAGCTTTGAATTGGTATTACGTAAGGGTTTTGTTGGTGTTGGCTTGCAAGAGATTCTCAAGGCCTGTGACGTCCCGAAAGGGTCGTTTTACCATTATTTTGCTTCTAAAGAGGCATTTGGTTGTGCCTTACTGGAACAGTACATGGCGGATTATAAAATCCGTGTCGAGCAGCTTTGGCAGCAGACCGAAAAAAGTGCCTATGCGCGGTTGATGGCGTTATGGCAGGCGTGGATCGATGATCCTGTTTATGGCAGCTGGGCAGAGAATTGTCTGATTGTGAAATTGGCCGCAGAGGTTTCGGATTTATCTGAAGACATGCGCCAAATTCTCAACCTCGGTGTGCATCGACTGACTCAACGCGTGGCGTTGTTATTACAAGAAGGGCAACAACAAGGCTCGATTCCTACCCATCTTGACCCACTCAAAACGGCCCAAGTGATGTATCAACTGTGGCTGGGTGCCGCCTTGATGACCAAGTTGGCTCAAGACAAAGCACCACTACATTTAGCTTTAGAAACCACTCAACAACTGCTCCAGCCGATTAAGGAATAAAACATGCAAAGTATTATCCATCACAGTTTTGGTGAACCCGTCGATGTGTTGCAGTTGGGTGATATGCCTCAGCCTGAGCCGAAAGCAGGTGAAGTTCGTATTAAAACCATCATGTCTCCTATGCATAATCATGATGTTTGGACCGTACGTGGTAGCTATGGTTATAAGCCAACCTTGCCTGCGATTGGTGGTAGCGAAGCGGTGGGTATTGTCGATGCAGTGGGTGACGGTGTCGATGCAAGTAAATTAGGGCAGCGCGTTGCGGTCGCAGGGGTACATGGCAGTTGGGCGGAATATTTTATCGCACCAGCAGCAAGTATCATCTCTTTAAATGATGCGATTGATGATCAGACCGCAGCACAGCTAATTGGGATGCCGATCAGTGCTTTGATGTTGCTCGATTTTGTTAATGTACAAGCAGGTCAATGGCTGATTCAAAATACGGCTAATGGTGCGGTAGGGAAAACGGTTGCCATAATTGCTCAAGCACGTGGACTACAAGTGATTAATTTGGTTCGTCGTACTGATGCGATTGCGGAAATGCAGGCCTTGGGGATTCAGCATGTGGTTGCGACGGATCAGCCAGATTGGAAACAACAGGTAAAAGCGATTCATGCGGATCAGCCATTAATTGCTGGGGTGGATTCAATTGGCGGCAATGCCAGCGGAGAAATGTTGAATTTACTCAGTGAAAATAGCCTATTGGTTTCGTTTGGTAGTATGACTGGCGAGACCATGCAGATCTCATCGGGTGATCTGATTTTTAAACAAGCGACGGTGAAAGGTTTCTGGGCCAGTGTGGTCAATAAGGAAATGCCAGCAGAGCGTAAAAAGGCTTTGTTTGTGGAATTACTAACACTTGCGACGCAGAAAAAACTGGTTCTACCTGTTGAAGGGGTTTTTGGTTTCGATCAGATCGAAGCGGCGGTATTGAAAGCAACTCAAGGCGCACGTCAAGGTAAAGTGTTGTTAACACCATCACTGTAAAACATATGAGGTCAGTCTAGGGGTTGGCCTCATTAAATTCGAACACAATAAAAAGGAAAAAATCGCATGTTGGGACAAGTACTGATCGGGTTAATTGCAGTATTGCATGTTTATATCTTGGTACTGGAAATGTTTTTATGGGACAAGCCTTATGGTTTAAAGGCCTTTGGCAATAGTCTGGAAAAAGCACAACTGACCAAAGTGTTGGCACAAAATCAGGGGTTGTATAATGGTTTTCTGGCGGCTGGGTTATTCTGGTCATTACTAGCACCTGCAACATATGCCATTGCGATTGCCAATTTCTTTTTGGGCTGTGTCTTGATTGCCGGGATCTACGGTGGGCTCACCGCGAGTAAAAAGATTATTTATATTCAGGCTGTACCTGCATTGATTGCTTTAATCGTGGTGAATGTTTTTTAACCCAGCAATAAAAGTAGGCATTTAAACTGATTTATGCTTTAATGCACTCAGTTTGAGATGAGCCTCATACAGTATATCGGACGATACGATATACGACTAAGCCCCTTAATTGGGGCTTTTTTATGTCTATAGAAAATACAGAGAGAAGCTGTTTAAGCTTGATCTAACCCTAACCATTGACGTTGTTGATAGGCGCTGTCCCAGAACAACCACTCCAGTTTTGCACCCATGCTATAGGCTGCATGCATTTTGGCTAAGGTATCTTCATCACAACGGGCTGCCACTTTATCAACCGTCGCAATCAC
The DNA here is from genome assembly GCF_013072675.1 of Acinetobacter sp. Ac_3412. Taxonomy (NCBI): domain Bacteria; kingdom Pseudomonadati; phylum Pseudomonadota; class Gammaproteobacteria; order Moraxellales; family Moraxellaceae; genus Acinetobacter; species Acinetobacter sp. Ac_3412. The sequence continues at coordinate 185,495 of NZ_LXUJ01000011.1, forward strand.
ATTACGTACCGCGGTATTAAATTCCTCTCCTGCATAGGTATCGATCCATGCTTGGTAAGGATTGTTGGCAACCGATTGGCTGACGATATCTTTACCCACTTCGGCATAAATCCAGAAACATGGCAGTAAGGCCGCCAAAATCACAGGATAGCTTTCTGACCATGCGGTTGCCGTTAAGAATGAGGTGTAATGATGGCAGGCCAAAGTCAGCGGTGTGCTTTCAAACTCAGTTTTGCTGATCTCGAATTCCTGCATAAAGTCGCTGTGCAAGCTGCGTTCTACAATAATGGCGATTTTTGCTGCTTCAGAAAATTGAATCACATCATCAGCTTCATAAGCTTTTGCGGCAGCAACCGCTAAGGCACGACCATAGGCCAATAAGTAATGCGCATCTTGAATCACATAATGACAAAAAGCTGAACGATCGAGTGTGCCTGCTGCAAGCTCTTGATTAAATGGAAGCGCTAATATTTTTTGATATAAATCTTGATTACGTTGCCAAACTTCTTGAGAAAACGTCATGGATTTGAACCTGTTTAAAACACGAAAATAAATCTGTTCGTACTATAGCAGAGTCTGGTCTGGATGGTTTTTTGCCAAAACAAGTCCAACAATCTTTTCTCTTTTTAGGTTAAAACTCGCCTACAATAAGCACATTTTTATCACTCTACATTTGGATAAAAGGCTGCTCATGAAGCATTTCCGTTTCTCAATATTTTTTACGATTGTGTGTTTAGCACTTTCGGCTTACTGGGGCTATACGCATGGCCCTGAAGCGGGTGTTGCCACCATGCTAAAAGCACTGACCATTACTGCCATTCTAGCGGTGATGGAAGTGTCTCTTTCTTTCGATAATGCGGTGGTGAATGCCTCAGTACTGCGTGGTTGGGATCATTTCTGGAAAATGATCTTCTTGACCGTGGGTATCCTGATTGCCGTATTTGGGATGCGTTTAATCTTCCCTGTGGTGATTGTCGCGGTAACCGCCGATATGGGCATGGTTGAAGTTGCTAAAATGGCCCTGAATGATCCGAAGACTTATTCAGAACGCTTAATGGCCCATCATGCTGAAATTTCAGCCTTTGGTGGTACCTTCTTATTGATGGTATTCCTCAACTTCTTCTTTGACGATGGTAAAGAAACCCATTGGTTTAAATGGTTGGAAGCGAAATTGGCCCATTTGGCTAACGTGCCTGCCATGTCGGTATTCTTGGCTTTGATTGCGATGATCATCATGGCGGCGAATGTTGATGAGTCTGCTCGTTTGGCTGTGACCATGGCCGGAATCTGGGGCATCGTGGTGTATATTGGTGTACAGGTCTTGAGTCATTTATTGGGTGGCGAGCCTGAGATTGATGAAAATGGCAATGCCATTGGCCATGACTCAAGTGGTGCAGCTTCGGGGGTGGTAAAAGCCGGTTTTGGTGGTTTCCTCTACCTTGAAGTGCTAGATGCATCCTTCAGTTTTGATGGAGTGATTGGTGCATTTGCGATTACCAGTGATGTGGTGATCATCATGCTGGGTCTAGCAATTGGCGCGATTTTTGTCCGTTCAATGACTATTTACTTGGTCGAAAAGGGCACTTTGGATGCATATATCTACTTAGAGCATGGTGCACATTATGCGATTGGTGCACTGGCATTCATCATGATTGCCAGCGGTACTGGCTTACATGTGCCTGAAGTGGTCACAGGTTTGATTGGCGTGGCCTTTATTGTGTGGGCGGTGTTGGCCTCGATTCAATATAGCAAGCGAGAACAGCAAGCTTCTTAAGCTTGTTTTCAGCTTGATCAGCTAGTGTAAATAAAGGAGCGAACATCGCTCCTTTATTTTCCCTTGAAGAAAGATTGTGATTTTCATGATCTAACTTACAACCTTTGTAGGCGAATGGCTTATAATTCGCTGAGCCAGTTATAGTGTCTTATCAATAATGAATGCTTTAGAACGCCGTTCAACCTTTGCCTTAAGTAGCATTTTTGCCTTACGCATGTTGGGCTTGTTCATGATTATTCCTGTATTTTCGGTCGCAGGACAATCCTATCAATATGCCACACCTGCCTTAATTGGACTTGCAGTGGGGGTCTATGGCTTAACCCAAGCAATTTTACAGATTCCATTTAGCTTATTGGCTGATCGCTTTAGCCGTAAGCCTCTGGTGGTGCTTGGCTTATTGTTATTTGCCATTGGCGGTGCTATCGCAGGTCTATCCGATACCATTTACGGCGTGATTATTGGGCGTGCCATTGCCGGTGCAGGTGCAGTTTCAGCTGTGGTGATGGCATTACTGGCCGATGTCACCCGTGAAGAACAGCGGACCAAAGCCATGGCCGCAATGGGCATGAGTATTGGCTTGTCTTTTGTGGTGGCCTTTAGTTTAGGGCCGTGGCTGACCAGTTTAGTCGGCATTTCGGGCTTATTTTTTGTGACCACGATTATGGGCTTGGCTGCGATTACAATGCTCTTGCTGGTCCCTAAAGTCACGCGACACCATCGCAACTATCAGCAAGGTTATCTGAATCAGCTCAAGCAAGTCATCCAAATGGGCGAGTTAAATCGTCTGCATGTCTCGGTGTTTGCACTGCATTTATTGCTGACTGCGATGTTTATTTATGTGCCTTCACAGCTGATCGAATATGCAGGAATTCCTTTAGCAAAGCATGGCTTAGTCTATTTACCTCTATTAGTCATTAGCCTGTTCTTTGCCTTTCCAAGCATTATCATTGCGGAAAAATATCGCAAAATGCGCGGCATTTTTCTTACTGCGATTGCAGGGCTTATCGGCGGTTTGCTGATTCTAATCTTTGGCTATGAGTCTAAATATGTATTGCTGGCAGGACTTGGTTTATTCTTTGTCGCCTTCAATGTCATGGAAGCATTATTACCCTCTTGGTTATCCAAAGCAGCTCCGATCCAATCCAAAGCCACTGCGATGGGCGTCAATGCCAGTAGCCAGTTCTTGGGTGCGTTCTTTGGCGGAACCTTGGGTGGGCAGCTTTTGATGTTACAGAATACTGCACTCGGGTGGAGTGTGCTAACGGGGATTGCTATAATATGGCTGCTGATTAGTTTTGGTCTGGCTCAGCCGAGATATTTGTCTTCTATTGTGTTGCCTTTACCTCAAGCAATACAAACAGATGAATGGACTTCAAAACTGTTGGCGATTCGTGGTATTGAAGAAGTCGTGGTGATGCCAGAACAGCAAGTTGCGTATATTAAAGTCGATAAACAGTGCATTGATGATGCTGGGCGACAAGATTTAACGCACTTGATTGGCAAAGAGGTAGCCATTTAATCATAACTCTTATAAAGTAAAACATAGAAATATATAGGATGAAGACAGCTAATGCGTGGTGTGAATAAAGTTATTTTAGTAGGTACTTTAGGTAAAGATCCAGAAACTAAAACCTTTCCAAATGGTGGATCATTAACTCAATTCTCGATTGCAACCAGTGAATCGTGGATGGATAAAAGTACGGGTGAGCGTAAAGAGCAAACAGAATGGCACCGTATCGTGTTGCACAACCGTTTAGGTGAAATTGCACAACAGTATCTCCGTAAAGGCTCAAAAGTGTATATCGAAGGTTCATTGCGTACCCGTCAATGGACAGACCAAAATGGTCAAGAGCGTTACAGCACTGAAATTCGTGGTGATCAAATGCAGATGCTGGATAGCCGTCAACAAGGCGAGCAGAGCGGTGGCGACTTTAACCAACCACGTTTTAACAACAATAATAACCAAGGTGGCGGTTACCAAAATACTGGTTATAACAATAACAACAACCAAGGTGGTTATGGTCAAGCTGGCGGCAATCAAGGCAATTATGCAGGTAGCCCTCAAGCAGGTAATGGTTTTAATACACCAAAAGCAGCACCACAACCAGCTGCGGCAGCACCTGCTGATTTAGACGACGATTTACCGTTCTAGATCGAAGTAACAGACATAAAAAAGGCATAAAACTGAGTTTTATGCCTTTTTTATTGGGGAAATTTTTTATCGTGCAGAGTCCAAGGTTTCGTGGTTGGTCACCACTTCTTGGGCTTTGCTATAGCTTTCAATCAGAAGCTGATAAGCTGGGAAAATCTGGGTATAGACCTGCGCCCATTCCAATGCATCGTCACGATTCCACGTACGCTGGATTTCTGATGCCACAGCCGCTGTATCCATCGGCACCACGCCGGCTTGCACCACACGGGCTAGGGTAATTTCTTCTGCCATTTTGCTATAGGTTCCAGAAGCATCAATCACGGCAAAGACTTTATAGCCATCGGCAACGGCACTGATCGCAGGGAAGGCCATACATACGCTGGTAATGGTTCCTGCAATAATCAGGGTATTACGGCCTGTCGCTTTAACGGCATTGACAAAGTCTTGGTTATGCCATGCATTGATTTCACCTTTACGTGGCACATATTGCGCATGAGGTGCATTGGCATGGATTTCAGGAATTAAAGGGCCATTGGGGCCTTGTGGTACGGAAGCGGTGGTGATCACTGGAATTTTGGCCAAACTGGCAATCTTAGCCAAGGCTGCTGCGCGTTGGCGTAATTCAGGCATTGGCATATCGCCGACGGTTTGGAATAAACCACTTTGGTGGTCAATCAAGAGCATCACGGCATCATTGACATCGATAACAGGTGCTTGACCGTTGAAGTTTGCTGGCATTGTCATTGTTGTATCCTCATCTTGTCTTAGGGGGTATGATTGATGATATAGACAGGACGATGACTGAAAAATATCTGCAATAGGATATATTGTCATGTCAAAAGAACAATTGTGGTCATCATTGACGGGTCGAGCAAATAACATGAAAGATTTAAATGACTTATATTTCTTTGTGAAAGTGATCGATTGCGGTGGTTTTTCGGCAGCCAGTCAGGAATTGATGGTGACCAAGTCTTTACTGAGCCGTCGTATTGCCGAATTGGAAGATCGACTCGGAGTGAAGCTGATCAATCGAACCACCCGACAGGTGTCGATTACCGAGGTGGGCAAAATTTATTATCAGCATTGCAAGGCCATGTTGATTGAAGCTGAAGCTGCTGAAGAAGCAATTGAATTTTTAACGGCTGAGCCACGTGGATTGATCAAGCTGTCTTGCCCGACCAATTTATTACATATCAATATCAGTCAAATGTTGAATGAGTTTTTACAGCTGTATCCGAAAATTAGTCTGCATGTCGAAGCGACCAACCGTCGTGTTGATTTAATCAATGAGCGTTTTGATTTGGCCGTGCGGATTCGTCCTTTACCGTTACCAGACAGTGATTTAATTGTGCGTGAGTTGGCTTTGGCACGGCAGTTTATTGTTGCAAGTCCAGACCTATTACATCAGTTTTATTCAATTAGCGAGCCGCAACAACTGACCCAATTTCCCGTGCTCATGATGGAATCCTTTGCCCCTGAATATTATTGGCAATTATTTTCAAAGGATAAGCAAGAACAAAAAGTCCAGTGCCATCCGCGTCTCACCACCACGGATTTAACCGCACTCAGAGAAGCCACATTGCAAGGTTTGGGCGTGGCAAAATTACCAGAGTTGCTGGTGGCTGAAGACATTAAACAAGGGCGTTTGATTCATGTATTGCCTGAATGGCAGCCTAAACCCGAGCTGATTCACTTGGTCTATACCTCTAGACGTGGATTGTTGCCATCAATGAAATTATTGATCGATTTTCTGGTGCAAAAATTTGCCGAAGTGAAACAGCACAATTTGGTGCTTTACTAATACTGCACTATAAAGAATAACCACTGTCAGTTTTTGCCAACTCTCTCAGGCCTTCCATCAGGGTCTCGATCAGCTTTTCCACCACCAAGCGTTGACCTTTGCGCGAGGCATAGACTAACTGTACGGTGCCCCGATTGGACTTCCATTCGGGTAATAGGTGAATCAGTTTACCTTTTTGGATATCCGCTTGCACCGTGAGATAAGGTAGATCTGCAATGCCTAAACCATCATGGACCGCATAATAAACCCCAGCCAAATCATTACTTTTGACCCGCGGTTGATAAGGCACATCTACACTTTCATCACTGTGGACATGACATAAATGCCAATAATATTGATGTTTTTGAATACCCAAGGCCACGCTCGGATAATGCTGTAATTCTGAATAATGCTGAATGGTTCTGTCTTGTAATAATTCGGGTGCTGCCACCAGACAATGCTCGGTTCGAATCACATCGCGGACAATGAGACTGGAATCTTGATTGGGCTCAAAACTGGTACGGATCGCGATATCAATATCATCATGTAGCACATCGACACGACGGCTGGTCAATTCTAAAGAGATTTCAACTTTGGGATAGGCTTTTAAAAACTGATTGAGTAATTTCCGAATCTGGAAATGCATCATTAATGGTGGGCAGCTTATTTTGACCATGCCCTGTGGTTCATTTTTCTGCTTGAGCAGGACATTCTCGGCACATTCGACTTGTGCAATCACTTTGCAGCATTCTTCATAAAACTCTTGCCCTAAATCTGTGACTTTAAAATGACGGGTGGTGCGTTGAATCAGGCTGACATTGAATTTATGTTCCAATTCAATGATGCGACGGCTAAGCTTGGATTTACTGATATTCTCAGCTTCGCTGGCCGCACTAAATCCGCCGTGTTTCACCACCAAATAAAAATAATGAAAGTCATCAAATGAGTTGATCAAGGCAAAGCGAATCCGATAAATATGACAAGATTAGGATAGCATTAACTCTCCTAATCTTGTTATGACGCTTTATTTTTCTGCAGTGTTGGTGAAATAACTGGTCATCAAGTTGCGATAATCAGGAATATGATTCGAGAATAAAGCACCTAAGCCTTCGATATCATTGCGCCAATCACGGTGCAGTTCACAGGCCATACCAAACCAGGTCATCAGTTGTGCACCTGCTTGTGACATACGATCCCACGCCGCATCGCGAGTGAGCGCATTAAAGGTACCTGACGCATCGGTAATCACAAATACTTCAAAGTCTTCTGCCAGTGCAGATAAGGCTGGGAATGCGACACAGACTTCCGTGACCACACCGGCAATAATCAATTGTTTTTTACCTGTAGCTTTGACCGCTTTAACAAAGTCTTCATTGTCCCACGCATTGATTTGGCCTGGACGAGCAATATAAGGGGCATCTGGGAACAGTTCTTTCAGTTCAGGAACCAGTGGACCATTTGGGCCATTTTCAAAGCTGGTGGTGAGAATTGTAGGTAAGTTGAAGTATTTTGCGGCATCTGCCAATGCCAAAACATTGTTTTTAAATTTGTCTGGATCAATATCCCGAACCAATGAAAGGAGGCCAGCTTGGTGGTCGACCAAAAGTACGGCTGCGTTGTCTTTGTCTAGGCGAATATAATCTTTAGCCATTGTTGTATCCTCGTGTTTTTGTAAAAAGAATACGGAAAAGAAAGTGAATTTCCGTCGTGCTTGAAATTATGCTAGTTAAATTTTTCATGTAGATGAAGCGCAAAAAATGAGATAAACAATATCAAAAATAGGATGATTGATAAGGTTTAGGGTTTGATTCGCTTTTTAATTTTCAATTGTCCTATATGTAGAATAATGTGTTGCTATTCTGAGGCTATAAGCACACCAGCTTGAGGCGTAAAATAGATCTCAAGAACAGAACTTCTACTCTATAGGAGAAACCAAATGAAAAGAATTCTGGGTGTGTATCAAAATAAACACATGCACTGGGTCGGTGATGGTTTCCCAGTGTATAACTTGTTTTCCTATGACCGTTTAGGCCAAAGCCTCAGCCCATTCCTTCTGTTGGACTATGCTGCACCATACCGTTTTGACCCAACCACAGCACAGCATGGTGTCGGTTCGCATCCACATCGTGGCTTTGAGACCGTGACCATTGCCTATCAAGGTGAAGTGACGCATAAAGACTCAAGTGGCGGTGGTGGAACCATCAAAGCAGGTGATGTGCAATGGATGACCGCAGGTGGTGGTATCTTGCATCAAGAGTTCCATTCGCCTGAGTTTGCCCATGAAGGTGGTTTGTTTGAAATGGTTCAGTTGTGGGTTAATTTGCCAGCACATTCCAAAATGACGCCAGCAAAATACCAAGCCATTGAAGCAGATCAAATTCAGCAGATTAAATTGGATGATGCGGGTAGTGAGATGCGAGTGATTGCAGGTCAATACCAAGACACCGCAGGTGCAGCAACCACCTTTAGTCCAGTCAATGTTTGGGATGGTACGATTGTAAAAGATCAGCAACATACCTTTTATGCGACTGAAGGCCATACCGCATTGTTGGTATTGCTCTCTGGTCAGGTGGTCTTAAATGAGAACCAAAGCATAGAAGCACCGAGTTTGGTGGTGCTGAGCCGTGAAGAGATTGACTTTAGCATCAAGGCTGAACAAGACAGTAAATTCCTGATTTTGACTGGTCAGCCACTGAATGAACCGATTGAAGGTTATGGACCTTTTGTCATGAATAGCAAAGCGGAAATCGTTGAGGCTGTTCGTGATTTCAATAGCGGTAAATTTGGTTCAATGCAAGCTTAATTGCAAGTTAAATCAGTTGCTTATATAAGAAAGCCTATCACTCCGTTAGAGTGATAGGCTTTCGCTGTAAGGGTCCTCTATTGATTTTTTTAATATTATGTCACTTATAATTATTCAGCTTGTTATGTGACTTTGTTCTCGTTATTGTTTAATAAAAATAGCACTAATATTGGGCTTTGCAAAGGCTATAAAGCACCGAAAATGAAAAAATATAGAATGTTCTGTATGTTTTTGTGTCCTAAAATGTAATAAGTCTAATTTTTTCATTATGTTAAGATAGAAATGCAATTTGTGATAAAATGTAACAAGAATCCAACAACGATATTACGACAAAAGTCTGGCAGAAGCCTTCAATCTGGTATTTTTTAATACCGTGTTTCGCTTAACTATCGGTCATAATCAAGAAAAATCATCAACTGATGGGACATAATTTTGGATATTGCAATTATTGGCAGTGGAATGGCAGGACTTGCCTCAGCCAGAATCCTACATGATGCAGGGCATAAGGTAACTATATTCGAAGCACTCGCAGGGCGAGGCATGGATAGTCATAGTATTGATTTTGATGGTGGCATTATTGATGCCCCGCTACGCGTAATGAATCCAAAGCTTTGGCAAAATACTTTAAGTTTGGCAAGCTACTTGGGCATAGAAACTTTCCCTGTCCGTACCTTTATGGCTTGCAGTTGGTTGTTTGAAGATAAAACAGATACATGGCTCACCACTTCACGTAGCCGTATCGGCAATTTTCCGATTATTAATAACCGCAAAGGCATTCAGCAATATGGTTGGCGCTTGGTCAAAGGCATGTTGCAGCTGAAAACAGCGGTGCATCAATTTTTTAAATCAGATAATCAGGACATCACACTAGCTGAATTCATGAATCAATATCATATTGAGGAAGTGTTCTGGCATGGTACGGTGATGCCAGTGCTGTATACCATTTGTACTTGCCATCCTAAAACCATTGGAGAATGGCCAGCCAAACCTTTATTAGAATTTATCCGTCAGTTGACGGAAGGTGAAGCCTTACTGCGAATGAAAGGTGGAACGCCTGCACTGGTCAATCGCTTGATTGAAGGCATTGAAATTCATAGTGGTTCGCCTGTTCAAAAAGTTGAAGAGCAGGGCGAAAAAGTTTTGGTGGAAAATGCACAGGGTGAAAGCCAGTTATTTGATCGTGTGGTGATTGCGACACCAACCCCAGTGATTGAAGATTTTCTCAAGCAGCCACAATTTGCCGATGATATTGCCTTACTGAAAAAATTCCGCTTTGAGCAGGGCGATTTGGTGATTCATACCGATCCAATTGTAATGCCACAACGCCGTAAAGATTGGGCGGTATTGAGCTATATGATGGATCGTAAATTTACCCGTCAGCAATTTACCGTGTGGATCAATGCGATTGAACCAAGCTTGGTGGGTAAAAATGCCGTGTTCCAGACGTGGTGCCCTGTGATTGATATCGATCCGAAGAAAATCATTTCTAAAGTCAAACTCACCCGTGCGGTGGTCGATTCAGAAACGGTCGCCTTGAATAAACAAATTCAGCAACGTCATTTGGACTTAAACCGTAAAGTGTTTTATTGCGGTTCATGGTCGTGTGATGGTTTGCCGATCTTAGAATCTGCTGTGACCTCTGCGATGCATATTTCTGAAATCTTAGGTGCCGCCGTTCCCTTTGTTGGATTAAAACCAAAAGTCAAAGTTGCGCCTGAACTCGGTTATTAAATATGGCCACCTTCAAGCAAGCGCTGATCGAAAAAGTCATAGGGCATAAATATGCGATTGATGCCAAACGACTCGGTGATGATGCATTGCTTGCTTGGAGTAATTTAGGTTTTTGGCAAGGCCAACATCATTGTTATCCACAGGCCTGCCAAAGTCTGGCCGATCAAATTGCGCAATCGATTCAACTAAAATCCACAGATCATGTTTTAGATCTAGGCTGTGGACAAGGTGCCAGTTTGTTGCACTGGACCCAGCATTATCACATTCAACAACTCAGTGCAGTTGAGTTACAGCCTGATTGTGTCAAACGAATTCAAAAACAATTACCGCAGGTTCAAATTCATTGTGGCTCTTTTTTGAATTTAAAAGCATCACAATTTTTGAATTCATTTGATGTGGTGCTGTGTATAGATGCGGCTTATCACAGTGATTTGAATTCATTTCTCAATTCAGCATCTGCAGTTTTGAATTCAAAAGGTCGGATCGCGTTTCACACATTAATGTGGTCGGAAAATTGGCTACAGTGTTCCGCTCTACAAAAACAAAAATATCGCTATCTGTTAAAAAGTGCCGATGTGAATTGGCAGCATGTGATGGATCAGCAGCAGCTGGGGCAGACTTTAGCGCAGCATGGTTTTACTGATATTCAAATTCAGGATTTTTCTGAGCCGGTGCTGAATGGTTTTGCGGAATATATCGAAACACGGAAAATTGAAAAATCAGCGTTTGATTTGGCCCAACTCAAAATAAACATGACTGCCAAGTTGTGCCGAAAACTCTACCAAGATGGATTAGTACGTTATATTCAAATCAGTGCAGTAAAAAAGTGAGAACAAGATGCCAAATGAATATAAAGGTTCATGCCTGTGTGGGGCAGTGAGCTATCAGGCGGAGGTTGCGCCACGTTATCGTTTTAATTGTCATTGTCGTGATTGTCAGAAAGCCACAGGCAGTGCTTATGCACCGATTGCCTTCTTTCATCAATCCGAACTGAAAATTAATGGTGAATTAAAATATTTTGAGTCTTTGGGATTATCTGGCAAGCCGATCCGCCGTGCATTTTGCCCCAATTGTGGTTCACAAATGTTTGGTCTACCAGAACTGGTACCTGAAATGATTTCAATCCGTGCAGGAACATTGGATGATCCAAATTTGTATCAACCGCAAGCAGAATGTTTTGTGAGTCATGCAAATGAATGGGATTTATTAAATCCGAATATTTCGCATTTTGAGAAAATGATGGGGAAGAAAAGAGAGTAAATCGAGAAATGGTGCCGGCACACGGATTCGAACTGTGGACCTACTGATTACAAGTCAGTTGCTCTACCAACTGAGCTATGCCGGCAACGTGGCGAGAATTCTACAGAATCTGTTTAAAAAAACAAGCGAAAAAATGAGCAATCAGATAAATTTAATTCGTTTGTCGAATTTTCGCCAATTTCAGCTTAGCTATTGAGTGCATAGACAAAGGAATCAATCATTTCACCTGTGCTTAAATGCGCTTTAACAGGGACACGTTGGTAGCCTGCACCTTCGAATTCATCCAGTGCTTGCCAGTGTTGTTCGAGATTGTCTGAGAAAAACACAAAGCCAGATACCTTGTTGTCACTCTGATCGAGCACAATACCTGGAAAGCCCAATTCAGCTCCCCAGCCTTGTTGTTTGAGTGTGCCAAATACATGTGCTTCTGCCCATGTACCACCAATATTTTCCATGATATGGGCATTGGGGCGGTTGGGCCCTAGAGTCCCGTAAACAAATAAACTGAGCATAGTAAAACGCAGAAAAGTAAAAGAAAGAGAGTAGCAGAGATGGGGCAGGATCGGGTATAAGCATGGATAAAAGAATTTTATTTTTTGAGAAATTATTATCTTTTGATATTTATGTAAGTGTTTAATTTTTGCCTTCTAACTCAATAAAAATATACCTCATATTCTAATTTTAAAATTTATACCTAATAGGTCAGTTTAATATACATATCAGGTGGATTGTTGATTTATAAAATAAAGATTAGTTAGTATTAAAATCGCTAAAAATGTTGGTGGATACGATTTTATATTTGATTACGAGCAGTGAAATAAAATAATGGGAAAATATAAATATTTTAAAATTAAAACGGTCAAGGATTGGGAGGGCGAGTATTGGGATGCCTACGAGGAGCGAAAAACACATACAGGTATTATCGTCTATCGTGGTTGGCCTTATGGGTTTACCGCTAAAGATGAGGGCGTTAGTCCAAGTTTTTCAGTGATTTTAACCACAGAGATTGCTGATCTTGTAAAAGAATACAAAGTCTTTGAAGTTGCGAAACAACTTGAACTCTCCTTAAGTATGGTCGGTAAATTCAGACGGCTATTGGGTATTCAAAGAAATTTTATCTATCGAAATAATTCATGGATTCTGGCACATCAAGATGAACTGTTGTACGACAGTTTAGAGACATTAAAAGCGAAGTATGGATTAACACGACCTCAAGTTTATCAACATAAAATCTGGTTAGCTGAACTTGTCGATATTCCTGTGCGAAAGCGACTTAGAAAAAAACAAGCTGAGGTGATTCAAGAGCAGTGGTTTCAAGCCAATAAACAACAGCTGAACGGCTTAACTGTTCAGGAAATCGTAGAAAAATTTGATGTCAGTGTATTCATCGCTAAAAAAATTTATAACCGTATTCGGCAAGAGCTAGATGAATTCAGTTTTTCTGAAAAATTTCAAAATGATAAACAAGCAAAGCGGCAATGGCTATTGGATCATCAGGAGGAATTATTAAACTCAGGAAAAACGGTTGCCGTCTTAGCTGATCAATTCCAAAAAATGCCAGGAGAAATTTTAAGAGCAAAAGCAAGATTAAGAGAAATGCTGGAGATCCCCAAAATCAAAGCACAAAAAGAGGCTTGGTTTGCGCTACATCAAGAAGACCTCATTAATCCTGAGTTAAGTAATGAGGACTTAGTCAAAAAGCTTGGTTTGAGCCTTGAACAGATTTTTAGGAAGAAAGATGAATTAAGACAGCGTTTAGGTCTGGCAAAGCATAAGGATCGAGTTCAAGCATGGCGTTTAGAAAATCAGGAGATTTTATTGGACTTGCATTTAAGTTTGACTGAAATTGCGAAAAGATTAAAACGGAGTGAAAAATATATTATTAAAAATCGTATGCTTTTAAGAAAATTTTTAAATATTAGCATTGAGGATCAAAAGAGGGCTTGGGTAAAACAACACCAACAGGATTTGGAGCAACTCAGTATTCCTAAAATACAAGAAAAATATCAGTTGGGCCGTTATGTTGTACAAGGCTATCGAAGACTTTTAGTTACAATGACACAAAACGAAACCTGTTCATAATTGAATCAGACAAATCATTCTGGTAATTTTTTTTGATCAAGAATAAGGCAATAATAATGTTGAATAATATCTTTAACGTCTTAGATAAATTAGGCGTTGGCACTCAAAAACGTGCGATGAGTATTCAGTTTTCAAATACAGCACTTAATACTCAAGTCATGCTGCAACGCCTAGAGGGTTATCATGGTATTAATGATGGATTATCCTTAGAACTGATTTGTTTATCTACCAATCCTTATATCGAACTCAAACAATTTATTGGCTGTCAGGTTGCTGTTGATCAAGTGACAGATGCTGGTCAACTGTTTAGAACCACAGGAATTATTACAGGCGCAAGTCAGGGGCAAAGTGATGGTGCTTTAAGCCTTTATCGACTGACGATGCAGGATGCTACCAGCTTATGGCATAAGCGACGCAATAGCCGCGTGTTTATGAATAAAAGTGCGGTGGAGATTTGTGAAATTATTTTTAAGGAATGGAAAGGTAAAAGCCCTTTATTTGCAGCTAGTCTTAAATTAGATAGCAGTGGTTTGAGCAAGGACTACGATATTCGTCCTTTCTCAATGCAGTCGAATGAAAGTGATTATGCCTATTTAACGCGGTTGTTACGTGAAGAGTCGATTAACTTTTTAATTGATGAATCCAGCTATATTGTCTCTAGTAATAGCCAGAGTATCGAGCCACAAAAATTACGTTTAATTGATGATAATGCACAATTTAAGGCACTTGAACGTCGAAACATTCGCTATCATCGCTCTCATGCGACAGAACAGTCGGATAGTATTACCAGCTTTATTGCACAACGCCAATTGCAACCCACTGCTATTCATGTGCAGCGCTGGCAGGCGGATAGTTTAAGCCAAGAAGATGCCAGTGGTTCAGTGATCAGTTCACATCAGCACAGTGCTCAGCGAGATAATGAAAGTTTAAGTCTGGAACAAGCATGGAATATTTCACCTGCTTGGATTCGTGATCTCAATGGAGAGGATCAAGCTACAGTCTCAGGAAATAGCCAGTTAGATAAACTCAATAAACAGCTAAACCAATATCAGGCTTTACAAGCAAAATATTTTACTGCGCATAGTAGTGTGCGGGATACACAGGTTGGTTATTGGTTTCAGTTGAACGATCATCCTGAGTTAGAAAAAAATCATAGTCAAAATGATAAACAGTTTTTGATTCTGACCAAGCATTTTTATAACCAGAATAACCTTCCTAAAGAGATTAAAGACCAAGTTGAAAAATTATTGAGTCTCAGCCACTGGGCGATTAGTAAAGACAGCGAACAAGAACGCCAAGCCAATGAATTGATGGTTGTGCGCCGAACGATTGATATTGTGCCTGAATATGATCCATTAACTCACCGTCCGACCGCACATGTACAGCGTGCCAGAGTGGTGAGTGATGGTGAAGAAATCCATGTCGATGAATGGGGGCGGATTAAAGTTCGCTTCCTGTTCACCCGTACAGCAGATCATACGCATGATGGTGGTGCTGGCGCTAATGACAGTGATACCGATTCAGCATGGGTGGATGTGCTGACCCCTTGGGCAGGTGAAGGTTATGGCGCACGCTTTTTACCGCGTAAAGATGAAATCGTGGTGATTGACTTCTTTGATGGCAACATTGACCGCCCATTTGTGACTGGCCGTATTCATGAAGCACAACGTTCACCAACCAAATTTGACATTAAAGGCCAACTTCCTGATACCAAAAAACTCAGTGGAATTCGCTCCAAAGAGGTTGGTGGCGAAGGCTATAACCAACTGCGTTTTGATGATACTACAGGGCAAATCAGTGCCCAGTTACACAGCAGTCATGGTACAACCCAACTGAATCTAGGCAATTTAAGCCATCCAAAAGAGAAAGCCGAAAGTGAAGGTCGTGGCGAAGGCTTTGAGTTAAGAACGGATGAATGGGGTGGAATTCGTGCCCCCAAAGGGATTTTGATTACGACTGAAAGTGCTTCTAATGCAAGTGGAAACCAACTTGATCGACCTAATTTACAACAAAATATTGAGAAATTCTTAGCGACTAATGCAGCAATAAAAGATGCAGCTAAAGGACATCAAACCACGGAACCTGAATTAGAACTTCAAGAGTCCCTAAAAACTGAACTTCCTCACTGGAATGAGTCAGATTCTACGCCATATATTGCGATTGATGCTAAAGATTCAATCATTCTAGATGCGGA
Source organism: Acinetobacter sp. Ac_3412 (assembly GCF_013072675.1). Taxonomy (NCBI): domain Bacteria; kingdom Pseudomonadati; phylum Pseudomonadota; class Gammaproteobacteria; order Moraxellales; family Moraxellaceae; genus Acinetobacter; species Acinetobacter sp. Ac_3412. The sequence continues at coordinate 201,271 of NZ_LXUJ01000011.1, forward strand.
TAAAGGGATTGTTGCCCAAGCCAAAGAAAATATCGATTTAAGTTCTGAACGGAATGTACAGATTTTTTCAGGGCGAGGCTTTTTGGCGAATGTCTTAGATAAGATTTCCCTTTTTGCGAAAGCTGCGGGCATTAAAATTAAAGCTGGGCAGGGTCCCATAGAAATAGAAGCTCAGGCTGATACGATGAAAATAGCCTCGCAAGAACTGATGCACGTTTATGCGATTAATGACTTTGTCAAAATAGAAAGTGGTAAGGGAATATTATTAGCCGCGGGGGGAGGTTATATCAAAATTGAAGGTGGAAATATTGATCTTGTTTGTCCTGGTACCATGTCGCTAAAAGCAGGGCAAATTAAAACAATGGCGGGGAGTAATTTAAGTACTGACTTGGCGGCAATGCCAAAACTACAGATGGATTATGATGAGCAATTTATTGTTCGCAATCGTGCTGGTGTGGCGCAACCAAATACCAAATATAAGATTATGACAGAAGATGGGAAAGTTATTGAAGGTGTAACTGATGCTGAAGGAAAAACTCAAAAGGTTACGATGCTCTCTATGGGTAAAGCCGTATTGGAAATACTTGAACAGGCTAAAAACTAATGGTTTTTTACTCAAGCTTTAGTTTAGATAAATAGGTGTAATTATGAGAATCCCATTAGCCTCAATAAATCTAGTTGTTTTATTTTTATTCTCAGGCTGCTCTTACGCAGATAATGATAACACGAATGGTAGTCAAACAATGATTAAGTTAGATAAGATGCAAAATTGGTGCATTGGAAGGTATTCTTTCCAACTGCCTGTTAGCGCTGAATTAATAGGTGGTTCAGATCGTTATAATTCTTTTTATATTAAAAATAAAAAAAATGCTTCCCATTATGATCTTAAAAAGGCCTATGAAGATAAACTGTTGGAATACTCTAAAAATAATATGCTTATCATTGAAGATAGAGCTGAACAGGTTAATGATGGAAAAACTGTTAAAGTGTTTAAAGGAAAAGTAGGTAAAGATCAAAGAGGAGCAAATGATGTTTATGCTTGGGTTTTAATGAATAAAACACTTTTTTTGATTAATGGAACTTATTCAACAAAATTTAAAACTGAAAGTGATGAAGCACTTAATCACCTGCTTAATAATTTAGTTGCACGGAAAAATAATGAAATTCCAACACAGGCTGGAGTTTGTATAGATAATGGCTTTATAAGAAATGAGGGGAAAGTATATAGACATAGTTACAATAGTATTGGATTTAGGCTAAAAGATGCGCCTTCCGTGAGGGTTGCACTTGAAGCTGAGGCACTTTCAAAGCCAACCCCTGATTTAATAGAGCGAACAAACTATAATTTAAAAAAAGAAGGATTGCTTGCTAAAGCAGAGGCAGAGACGAAAACAATTCGAAAAGGAGTCAAAGCTCAAAATCTAGGAGGGAAGTTAGAAGGAGTTGAGTGGTTAGTTAAAACTCCAATGAAAGGGAAAGATGGTGTTTTGGCAACTTGGGAACATCTTGGTACCCCAGGTTTGGCAACAGACCCTCTTGTGCAGTTAGAAGTTGATACTGGTTATGAAAATAATAATATAAAAACTGCAAGTATTAATGAAAAAGAATCCATTCATTTGTATGAAGTAATACTAAATACAATTAAAAGATTTTAGGAATTTTTTCAATGCCAATTCAAAATGATGCCACAAAAAAAATGAAGATCACTTTACTTCAATAACAACACCGAGCACTAATCCTACATTAGCTAATGCTATTCTAGGCCCTAAATTTGTGATACCCATAATATTTATCCCTGGAATCATGGGCTCTAATATTATGAGTAATGATGGAGATCAAGTCTGGTTCCCGCCGAATGGTAAAATGAGTGGTGCCTGGGCTGCAGTAGATGGCAAATTTTTTAGAACTGCTAAAAAAAGACAACGACAATTAAATCCTGAAACAACTCAGGTTAGTAACGCGGGCGAAATCAATTTAAAGAAGAAAGATATTGCTAATTTTGATGAAGATAAAGCGCGAAGTCGTGGATGGGGAACCGTTTGGTGGGATGGATATGGTGCAGCTTTAATTCATTTGGAAAGATTTTTAAATAGAGAGCTAACTAAATTCGATTTAAGCTTTTTAGGAATTCAAAATGAAGATGATTTTAGAGGGTCAGATGTTTGGAGAGTGCTAACAAATATCACTGGTAGCGACATGATCAAAGAAAACGCGATCAGGAGTGTTTGGAACCCTACAAAAGATTTTAAATTGATTACAAAAAATGAATTTGGGAAATTAGCCGACTACGCTTTCCCTGTGTTTGCATTAGGTTATAACTGGCTACAATCCAATGATGTATCAGCTAAGAATGTGGCAGAAAGACTAAATTCAGAAGTTAAGGCTCAAGTAAAAAAAGAGTATCCAAAGGCTACCTTTAAGAAATTTATTATTGTTACCCATTCAATGGGAGGACTCGTAACTCGTTCTTTAATTCAAGATGATTCTATTAAAAATGATATCTTGGGGGTTGTTCATGGTGTAATGCCAGCCAGTGGGGCCCCTACTGTATATAAAAGATTTGCAAATGGTTGGGATGGATCAGAGGTAACGGGTAGTGCAGTTGATAGTATAGCGAAACATGTTTTTGGTGCGACTTGTGAAAAACTGACTCCTGTTTTAGGGAATTCGCCAGGAGGTTTACAGTTACTTCCTTTTGCAAACTTCGTAAATACAGGAAAGTCTAAAACTTGGTTAAAGCTTATTGCAAGAAAACTCAATGGAGAGATCATCACCGCAACTTTACCCAAATCAGATCCCTACGACGAAATTTATAAAGATACAAATGCATGGTGGCGTATGGTCAATATGGATTATTTAGATCCAGCTAGTATTTTAACAAATAGAATTAAAGAAATTGAAAGCTCAAGAAAATCTTGGCAAGGTGGAGCTTTAGGGCTTGGTGGCTTGGTGGCTTGGGTGGGTTGGGGAAATCTTTGGGAACTGACGTTGGCCAATTTGGGGATAAAAACGCACAATGGAAAAATCTTGGGGGAAGTGGTAAAGATGCCCAATGGCAAATGAATGATGGAAGAAATGATCAGCAAGACGGAGGATTAGAGCAGGCAGAGTTTACTGAAACATCGGATTTTTTTATAAAAAATGTAAGCTTGGTGCAAAATTTTCATGAGAGTATAAAGGATAGTTATCATACCAATACGTATGCTCATTATGGTAATGATCCACAACATCTTGCTTTTAATGAGGTTGTGTGGGAAACGGAACAAAGGATTGATGTTGAAACAGAAGATGAACTTATAAATTATAACGGTATTCCATTTGATAGAAATGCAAAAGTTATAACAGATCCTTTTACTGGTGAAAAAATATTACCCACTGTAGAAGTTTATACTTGGGATAGAAATTTATTTGCAGAGGATGGTGAGCGCAAGATAAAAAGACGACAGGGGGAGGATGTCATCTTTAAGCTGCATGTTGCACCAAATCCCAAGACTGGAGCGGGAGATGGAACTGTTTGTCACCAATCTGGAGCCGATGTACAAAGAGATATAACAAAGCAAGTTTTTGTAATAAATGGCTATGATCACGCCAGTAGTTATAAAGATCAACAAGTATTGGCAAATACTTTATATTCAATAGCTAAAATAGTGTCTTTAGATACAAAATGATTTAACTCGTAGCCTATTCTACAAAATTTATCTTTCATAGCATATGCTTAAATATTGCGATATCACAAGTATGGAAGCTAAACCTGAAACTGAAGCCGTATAAGGAATTTTAAATAATGAAAAAGACAGATTTTATGAAAATAGCTTGTGTAATGGCTATCGTTTTTCTGAGTGGATGCCAAACTTTAATTCGAGATATCTGGGGAGTTTAGTTTCAGACTGTAGACGATCTAACAGAAAGGAGTAGGAGCACAATAACGTTCTTATTTCTAGTAGAATTGAGAAAAAATTACTCATGGCATAAATGAAACAAACTTTAGACTATTACGATATCAATGCATTAGAGTTCTTCGAGTCTACATTCAAAGTAGATATGGAGAGTCTATATCAACCATTTTTACGCTATCTGCCAGACCATGCCTTTATACTTGATTTAGGCTGTGGTTCAGGTAGGGATACTTTGGCTTTTAAGAATAAAGGTTATCAGGTTGCAGCAACGGATTATTCAAAAGAACTAGTAGATAAAGCAAGTCGATTGTCTGGAGTTGATGTACGTTTTGAAAGCTTCTATGAGTTGTCAGAACAAGATCAGTATGATGGTGTTTGGGCATGTGCTTCACTATTACATTGTGAAAGAAAACGTTTGCCTGAGGTGTTGGAAAAAATATTAAAAGCATTAAAAGTGAATGGTATCTGCTACATGTCATTTAAATATGGTGAGGAAGATCGTTACAAGGATGGACGACAATTTACTGATATCAATGAATCACAAGCACAGAGCTTATTAAAAAAATTTGATAATATTTTATTGTTACAACAATGGATTACCATTGATAAGCGCCCCGATCATAATGAAGATTGGCTGAATATCGTATTTCAAAAACAAAATTGAATAAATAATAATGTCAGTATCTATACCAACTCCACAACAGCAACTCAAGTTTCTGAAACAGATTCAGCAAATTTTGCATTCAGGAAGTTTTTCTTCGACTTATAAATTTGCTTTATTGATGAGCCTTTCTCGTTTGGCGATTGAACAGGGAGAAGATACTGGAGAAGACTTAACTTTAGACTATTTAGATATTGCCGAGAAATTCATAGATTTATATTGGAAGCAATCACTTCCATTTTATTTTAATGAAAATGAACCGTTTTCATTACACCAGAATAATGGTAAACAAGCAGGAGTTATCAGCTTAATTCACGCTGCCCAGCAAAGTTATAAATCCCTTGCCTTAGCTAGACGAGACCATGTGTACTGGCTGCAATTGAAAAAGAAAGTGGCAGAGATCGTAAAGAAGATGCCTGTAACTTACCTACAAAATTTGAAAGGGCAAAATGTTGAGTTTTTATATCGCTTAGAAGATTCTCGAAAACAACTTATACTTCTCCCACATGTCATGTATTGCTTACGCCAATTCAGTGAAATTATTGAAGAGTTATGCCAGAAAAAATGGGTCGATTTTGTCAGGTTAAATAAAGGTAATTTACTTGTTTTAGACGGTTTACCTGATTTGGCAACATTCATGTTTGAGCCAAGCCGAAATCAGCTGCGTCAAGTAGGGGAATTCTTGGTTGATCTACAGGCATGTACATGTTTCTACTGTAAAAAGCCAATTAAGCAGAATAAATGGGCTGTAGATCATTTTATACCTTGGGTGATGTACCCAGCAGATACAGGTCATAATTTTGTGCTTGCAGATGAAAAATGCAATTCAGCTAAAAGTGATTTCTTGGCTTCAGAAGAGTTTTTATTTCAATGGCAAGAGCGAAACCAAAATTTTGATAGTTTAATTACGGATGAATTATCAAAGCTTGGTTTTCTGACAGATATTGAAAGATCGCATAGTATTGCGGGCTGGGCATATAGACAGGCTAAAGAGAATGGATATCTTTTATGGGGGCACTGATATAAATTATTTTTTGAATTTATCTATAATTTTTTGAAGAAAAAAACCTAAATTGGAAAATCGAAAAGTATTTCAGAATAGGTCTACATGATTTGGGGAAGCTCTTTTAAAGGGCGTTATAAAAATTGGTTTAATGAATAATGAATGATTTAACAACAAGATTTTTAAATAATTTTAGTCAGTGGCATGAAGTAGGGCTAACAACTATAAAAGCAATTATTTCGATTGGAATATTGTGCTTAGTTGCCTATCTGCTCACAATTGGTTATATCCCTTCAGAAATTAGCTTTGGCGATACACTTATTTTTCTATTGATTTTTGTTGCCTGTTCAATTGTCTATGCTGGATTAAGCATGGTACTGTTTTTCTTTGGAATTTCCTTAATGCCTATGGTCTATCTAATTTTTAGTACTGTAGATAAGTATTTGCCACAGCATACACGAATAGGCAAAAAACTTCCCTTTCCAAAGATAAGTATTCTTACATTGATTGCCTCCCTATATCTCTTATATACCATTCGTGGTTTGTTGTTATTACATTGGAAAATCAGCTTTTATGTAGTTCTTACTTCGGCCTTTATTTCGCTGTTCTATTATGCTTTTTATATTAATAGGCAGAAGATCAAGGAGTTTGGCAATAAGTTTGAAAACTTAAAGGATATTATTGATGATCCTGATGCCAGTGAAAATCTTAAAACATTTGCCAGAACTAAATTAAAGAGATTAGAAACACATATCAAAGACAGTATACAAATATCATTCTTTCTTATCCTAATTCCCCTTGTACCTATGTTTTTTATTGGGGATATTGGCAAAGTATTCTTAGATTTCACGATGCAAAAAACAGGTGTCAGTATAGAAAAAGCGACACTGTATATTAAAGCCCCTTATGCCAACTTAATTGATTTACCCAAAACAACAACTCCTGAGCTAAGTGAACATCAAACCTTTATTTTTAAGGATGTAAAAGTTTTATTCCAAGGTATTGGTAAAAATACTCTGATTGCTTACAAAGTTAAAAAGGTTGAGAAACAGATCGTTATTCCAAATGAGTACATTACGATTGAGAGAGTTCGGAAAGTTGATGAAAACTAGATTTACATTATTAGATGAGTTAATTCTATATACTTGTTTTTCATCATAATATTTAATATTCATTAAGGTTGATTGAAAAACATAAGGCAACAAAAAAAGCTTAAATCATCAGATTTAAGCTCTTTCATTTCATGCAATCACATGAATAAAAAATTCTGGCGATGAAAGAGGCCATCAGATTTAATATTCAAATACTTGAGTTGTTTAAGCATAAAGCGATAAGTTTGTAAATTTACCCAAATTAGCTGAAGCAATATAAGTATTTGATTTATATAGTTGAGAATAAGTCTCCTTAATTGTAATCCAAATCATTCAAGTTTAAGGATCACTGTAATTGGTGGTGATTTTATACTTTTAAAAAGTTCATTAAAGCAGATTTAGTTTCATTATCTTTCTGTTCTTCAATAATATTAATGGTGATGATTGCTTTGATTTTCTGAAGGTCTTCATTATGTTCTGGAAATTTGTTTTCAATCATTCTGATGATATCGATAAAATGGTTTATCATTTCATCGATAGCACCAATCATTGTAGAATAATATTCCAGTTTTAATGCAAAATATCTAAACTTGAACTTTTGGTCGGAATCTTCAAAGACCTTATTATGAATAACCGCATTATGACGTTTTGCTAATTGTGTCATCAGCAGATAGTTAAAATTTCCATATAGATTCAAAGCATGGGTATATCCAAAACTATGAACTTCATCTGCGAAAGTTGCTAAATCTGCCTCATAATCAGCATGAGAAAAACTTTGATGTACGTATTCATTAATACCAATTTTTTTGTAAGCTTTGCTTATCTGATAATCTAATTATTTTGCAAAATATTGATTAAGTGGATCTGTCAAAACTAGAGCAAATTCAACAGGTCTATTGGGAACATCTATTTTATTTCTACGAAAATATTTGGCAGTATCATTGAGTAATTTACGGTGGTTCTTAGCATCTTGAGAAAGGGTACTTCCACCTGCATCAATACAATTCAATTTATCCCCATTTTTTTCCATACGCTTTTTTGTAATATCTGAAATAGGAGAAATTACTTGATCAGTAATATTTTCAAGAAAAGGGGATTCAAGTAATTGATTTGGCGTAATCTTATGGGCGGGTTTATCTAGAAGTGGAAAACCTGCATCAGCAAATATTGCAGCGACAAGATGAGAGCAGAAATATCCACCATTAGTATGATCTTTATCATTTGTTGCTATCGACTCAATTGCTCCTCTATAGCTATATTCATTTCCTTGATATTCTGCGGAATTTTTTGAAATATATTCATAAGTAGCTAATGCCGTTTGCTCTTCAGGAAAAATACAGCGAAGAACAATCACATTGGCTTTATCATGAAATACTATTCTTAATTGACTTGTTCGTTGAACCCCAGTTCCTGTGATAGCTTCTAAACAAACACCATTTTCAAGTACTATCATCGCATGTGAAAAATGTCCATTAGTGAGTTTAGCAATTATTTTACTATGTTTGGCAGCACCACGAACTAAGATAATATCCCCGACTTTGATATTTGAGTTTAATATATACATGAAAAATTCCTATTGCTTTTTTCTTTAGTATCAATGAAGAAATTAATTTTTATTAAATTCAAATTAAATCTTTTGATCTATTATACATCAATATTTTATCTATTCATATTAATCAATATTTTGTGTTAGATAGTAATTCTTTGATTCTGGAAATAATAAATTCAGATGCTGTGGTCTAATTTTGAATAAAGGTCCTTTTTCTGTGGTTTTCCCAGTCATGTCTTTGCGCTTAATCAAATGATCCATCGTAATGATCCCTTGCTCCATCAAAAGTAAAAATTGGCTCGCTAAGGGATTCTTGGTGTGTGTAATTGATCTAAGTGTGAAATATTCATCGTCATTGCTTATATGGGTATCTGCCTTAATCCAGAAGGTTTCACGGTGCTTCTCGAGTAATTTACTTCTAAGGGTTTGACCAAGCCAACTGACAACTGACCCATTTTGGATATGAATTTCATTTAATACGTCATTATTGAAATCTACTTCAAAGCCCAATCCTTGAGAGTTGTATTTGTTGGCTGTTAAAGTGCAATAAAGCTTTAAGTCACCGTCACGCTCATAGCCATATTTATCAACAATTTGTTGACTGCTTTTAAGTGTGCTAATAGACCAATCTGGAACTTGTGCAAATAGGTTAGTACGGTTAGAAGCCTTATTTAAGCGTGATGATTTAAGCTCAATTCCTTTGTAATCAGGAGAAGGGGATGAATTGGCCGGAATACCTAAAGCATGCTCTATGGTCATGCCAATCGCCGTATCACCTTTCATTATTGCTTGTAATGGACCTTTCTTGCTTAAAGCCTGTAGTAAACCAAGTAACTCATTTGCCACGGCTTCATAGTCATTTACAATTTGGGCTAGAACTTGGTTCACCGATAAATCTAGTTTTGAAATGTTGAAAACATAAAGCTCATCTTTATCAATAATTAAAGCAATTTCATCGCCGGGTTGAGCACAGTTTTTTAAGCCATAGATCCAAATGCGTGGATCTCCTTTTTTTGTCTCTGGGCGGTATAAGCTCACTTTCTGTTTTTGCGCCTCATCGTCTGAGACAATTAAAAAGCAAGGGTTTAGAACTTTATAGGGAGTGCCTTGTAATTGACTATCATAGTCATGATATTGCTGTTCTTTTAGATATACACGTAATGAGCCTACAGCGTCCATGATTGATTTATCTAGACCTGTTTGAGTAATAGATAACAAGCCGTAATCAATGCCTTTTTGAGCTAAATATTGACGGTTCTTGAGAGAAATTTGATTTTGTTCAGATGTTAAAAGTATGGGAGTTCTTTGATTCATTTTTAATGGATTTAAGCCCTGGATTTTTAGTTAAGTGTACTTTAGAATAGGGGTGTTTTTAAAATTTAACAGAGTTTATTTTTGAACTATATTGAATTGTTCGCCGGTTGTGGTGGTCTGTCTCTTGGTCTTGAAGCATCAGGATATAACTTGGTAATTGCAAATGAACTGTCCCCAATGGCGGCAGAAACGTTTTCCTATAACTTTTTTAATGAAAAGCTAGAAGGGAATAGTGCGCCAGAACATGCTCTATGGATTAATTCAAATTTTCCGAAAGAAGAAATAAGTAAACGATTACGTGAGAATCCTAAAACATATCCACCGATAGTTGAAGGTGGTTATAGTGACGTCAATAGAAATACAGAGCTAAATAAGAAATTACTTGTAGGCAGTATTATTGAATTAAATAATCTTTTAGAGCAAAGCCCTGAGTTACTGGATCAAATTCAAGATAAAGGCTTATCCAATGGACTAGATTTAGTATCAGGTGGTCCGCCGTGCCAAAGTTTTAGTATGGCAGGGCTACGTCAATTAGGTAATGAAAGAAATACATTACCGTGGGAATTTGCTAAATTTGTTGAACATACACAGCCTAAGTTTGTTCTTTTGGAAAATGTGACTGGAATTTTAAGGGCATTTAATACTGATAAAGGTCAATTCTTTGCTTGGTACGAAGTTGCAAAAGCATTTGCGGGAATTAATTATATTCCTCTGTGTTTACATGTTAATGCAAAGTACGCTGGTGTAGCTCAAAATCGCCCTAGATTTATCTTGTTAGGTATAAGGGAAGATGTCTATCAGAAGATTAAAAATAGGCTGAATAGTACGGAAAAAGAGGCATTTGATAAAAGTTTTAAATTTTTTGAGAAAGTAAAAGCTGATCCAGAATTAGGATATGGCTATTTAGATTATTATGATGTAGATAATAATCATGATTTTTTTACAACTTCTTTTTTAAAGCCATTGATCGCTTTTAAAGGTAATGAATTTACAGTAAAAGATGCCATACAAGATTTATCGATTATGGCTAAATTGAAACCATCTGAATATGTTAAAAAATTAGATAAGCTATTTAACCCATTATTAGGTTTACCAGAAAGTTTAAGCAACTATGAACTGAGATCAAATGGTATCCATGTACAAAAGCGCTTCAAGCTTTATCAAAACCTAAATTTAGTTTCAAAAGAGGCTAAGAAGGAAGTTCAACAAGTTTTGAAAGGTAATTCAGATTCATTAACACAGAAAGCTTTTGATGAGCTGCAATCGTTAGAGTTTTTGGATGAGGAAAGTAAATCAATCCGTTTTAGTATGCGAGATGATTTAGTAAATTATTTGAAAAACCATCAAACAAAAAAACAGACACAAAAGGCGCTTGTACCAAATCAACCAGCTCCGGCTGCTTTATCTATTCCAGATGACGCTTGCCATTATAGTGATTTAAGAACGCTCACTGTACGGGAAATGGCCCGCATTCAATCATTTCCAGATAACTTTAAGTTTTTATCTAAGGTAACTACTGGTGGGCAAATGCGTAAATTTGAAGTGCCACAATACACACAAGTGGGTAATGCAGTACCACCATTATTAGGGTATGCATTAGGTCAGTCTATTAAGTATTTGATTGATTTGCATAATATAGATTGAAAGTTTCTGAATGTAATTTACTTTAAAACTGAATTCTTGATTTTTCAAATTAAAGAAATATTTGATTGAGTTTGGAAATATGGAATGGAGCAATAATGCTCCATTCTTTTTGTACATTCGTTAATTTATCATCTTGGCGGTGAGAGAGGGATTCGAACCCTCGATACGCGCAAACGTATACACACTTTCCAGGCGTGCTCCTTCAGCCACTCGGACACCTCACCAAAGTGTGCGATAGTACCCAAAAAAATGCACGCTGCCAAGTTGTAGTCGAACAGATTTGCAGAAAAACTTTTTGGCTAGTGATAATATTGCGCCATATAACGTTCAATTTTGAAGACAACATCATATGCAAAGTACTGCAAAAAAAGCCGCATTGCCCGCGATGACGCTGGCAGCATTAGGGGTGGTATTTGGAGACATTGGAACCAGTCCACTCTATGCAATACGGCAATGCTTTGTCACAGGACATGTTGATATCAGTGAAGGTTCGATTTTAGGTATTCTTTCGCTGATCTTCTGGTGTATGAACCTAACCATCAGTTTTAAGTACGTCTCAATGATCATGCGTGCGGACAACAATGGCGAAGGCGGGATCATGTCATTGCTCGCACTGAATCTGCGTTCCTCCGTTTTTAGCAATAAAAATAAAATCTTTCTGATCGCATTGGGCTTTATCGGCGCATCACTGTTTTTTGGTGACGGGATCATTACCCCGGCAATTTCAGTACTGTCTGCGATTGAAGGTTTAAGTCTGGTGACGCCTGCTTTAGATCGTTGGTTGGTGCCGATTGCTTTGGGTATCCTCACGGCATTATTTATGGTGCAGCGGCATGGTACCGCCACAATGGGGAAATTCTTTGGCCCGATTACACTGCTATGGTTTGCGTCCATTGGCCTGATTGGACTGTGGAGCATTATCCAGACCCCGTATGTCTTGATGATGGTCAATCCGTATTGGGCATTCCATTTTGTCTTTGATCAGCCGACAGTTGCCTTTATCACCATGGGTGCAGTGATTCTGACCATGACCGGTGGTGAGGCGTTGTATGCCGACATGGGACATTTTGGGCGCGTACCGATTAAATTGGCATGGTTCTTGGTGGTACTCCCTTGTTTACTTTTGAACTATGCAGGGCAAGGTGCATTGCTGTTGCGTGATGCCAAAGCCATTGAAAACCCATTCTATTTATTGGTTCCGGATTGGGCCTTATTCCCAATGATTGGCTTAGCAACAGCCGCAGCTGTGATTGCCTCTCAAGCGGTCATTACAGGTGTATTCTCGATGGCAAACCAAGCCATTCAATTACGCTATTTACCGCGCTTAACCGTGCACCATACCTCTGATGTAGAACAAGGGCAGATCTATTTGCCTTTTATTAACTGGGTGCTGTTTATCTCGGTGGTGATTCTGATTTTACTGTTTGAAAGTAGTGCCGAGTTGGCCAGTGCTTATGGTGTAGCGGTAACCATGACCATGCTCTGCGGTACGATTTTAATCTCGACTTTGGCCTATGGGGTATGGCGTTGGCCGTTATGGAAAGTGGCGTTATTTGCGGTGCCGTTCCTGATTATTGATTTAATTTTTGTGGGTTCAACCTCATTGAAAATTTTGTCAGGCGGTTGGGTGCCGATCTTGATTGGTGTGGTGGTATATACCATTTTGATGACGTGGAAACGTGGTCGCGAAATTGTCTATAACCGTATGGAAACCAATGCTTTGCCAATTGAATTGTTTATCAAAAGTATTGGTATGAGCAAAGAAACTCATTTTGTACCAGGTGAAGCGATTTTCTTAACAGGTACACCGAATATTGTGCCGCATGCGATGTTACACAACATCAAGCACAATAAAGTGCTGCATGAACGTAATGTGATGGTCACGGTATATACCCAAGATATTCCGTATGTGGCAGATGAAGATCGCTTAAAAGTTGAAAAACTGGATGAGCATTTTTATCGCATCTATGTTTATTATGGCTTTAAAGATCAACCGAATATCCCAGTCGCTTTGGCACAAGCCTATAAAGCGCTGGATTTTGAGTTTGATATGATGCAAATGAGTTTCTTTATTTCACGTGATCGTATTGTGCATACCGTGGGGGATGGCATGTCGCCATGGCGTGAAAAGTTATTCATCTCGATGCAGCGTAATACCAGCCCTGTCAGTGACTTCTATCAGATTCCAACCAACCGAGTGGTGGAGTTAGGCAGTCAGATCGAAATTTAAGAAAACTGTATAAAAAAGGCACCTGAGCGTGCCTTTTTTATTGTCTGTAGATCAAGTGTACAGATTTGCGACATAAAGTGTCGCTCTGGGCTGAAACTCAATATACACAGGGCTTTTGAGTTGTTAAGCTGTGCGTTCATATTGATTTTGATGTAGTTATGGCAAAGAGACCAACCCGAAAGAGTAAAAGCCCATTTGCTTTTTTGAGCCAAAATGTTGGAAAAATGATGTTGGCACTGGTCGCAACAGGGAGTTTTGCGATCGCATTTGGCAGTGAAAAAATTTCCAAGTTCATTCCCTTTCAATCCAGTAATACGGGTTGTTTAAAACAGTTTTATCGTGATGTTCCACCCTTACTCAGCAAAGACAGTCTGAAAAAAGACAGTTATGCGCTATGTTTTAATGATTTTAATGTGATGTATTCAGGTATTTCTAAGACCCCATTGTGGACGGCAGAATATCTGACCCCAGAACGCTTAAGCATCAAAATTAAACGTGAAGATAATTTCCATGAAGAAACACGGCTAAAGCCTGCACATCGTGCTTTATTGTCAGACTATCGTGGTTCAGGCTATGACCGTGGTCATATGGCGCCGAATGGTGATATGAATAATACCGCGTCGCAATATGACAGCTTTTCATTGGCCAATATGGTGCCGCAAGCGCCGAAGAATAATCAGGAAGTGTGGCGTAAATTAGAAGAAGCGGTGCGCTCGATGGTAACCAAGCAGCATAAAGATGCCTATGTGCTGACCGGTCCTGTATTTGAAGGCAAGCGACTTAAAACCATAGGCAGCGGCGTGATTGTACCGACTGCAGTGTACAAAGCGGTGTATTTACCAAAGCAGGGGATTATTGGGGCCTACTATGCACCGAATAATAATTCTCAACAGGTCAAAGTGGTTAGTGTTTGCTATTTGGAAGAGAAACTTGGCATCAACTTGTTCCCTCAATTGACGGAACAACAGAAGCGTAATGTTTATCAATTGCCACTTTCTGCAGTGCAAGTGAAGCCGAACAAAGACATCAGTTATTCGCATTGGGATGGACAGAGTCAGTGTGCAGAAGATGCTAAAACCGATGCCATTCAAGTGCAGCAACGTGAGTTTAGTTCAAAGCCGACTGAAGCGACGGAGAGTAAATTCCCGCAAATTGATGAAGAAACCAAGCAAGCCTTGATCAATCAATTGGTAAATGCTTTGGTGCAGTATTTCTTACAAATCTTGCGATAAGTAGCGCTTGCAAAGTCAGCCTGCTTGGCTCATGTTGTGGGATAGACAAGAACAATGAGAGGGAAACGATGTTTAAACCTTTTGAACAGGGTGATGAATCTTCGGCAATTTATGATCTGACTTTGGAAAATCAGGTCGATTGCGTGAGCTTATATGGCAATTTACAGATTACTAAAGATCAGGCAGGGCTGAAAACGGCAAAGGCATTGCAAAGCTTTATTAATGATGTGGTTGCTGCTCTGGAAAAAGAACAACTTCCTGAACAGATTGACAGAAAACCTGAGCAGGATATTGAAAATCCGTTTCTATAAATAAAAAAAACAGCCGTTGCAGGCTGTTTTTTTATGGAGTATATCGCGCTTAGTCTTTCTCGCTGCCCACCACTTTATAGATCACTGCACCAATGATGGCACCGATGATTGGTGCAACCCAGAATAACCAAAGTTGGCTGATTGCTGCTGTCTCAGCAAATAACGCAACCGCAGTACTACGTGCAGGGTTTACTGAGGTGTTGGTGACTGGAATACTGATCAAGTGAATCAATGTGAGAGCTAAACCAATTGCGATTGGTGCAAAGCCCGCAGGCGCGCGACGATCTGTAGCCCCCATGATCACGATCAAGAAGAACGCAGTTAAAACAACCTCAATCAGGAATGCTGACGCAACAGAGAAATGGTTTGGAGACAGTTCACCATAACCATTGGTTGCGAAACCTCCTGTACCTGCAAAGCCTGCTTGACCTTGTACGATGATATACAGCACGAATGCTGCAAGCGCACCACCAATCACTTGAGACACGATATAAGGAACTAAGTCTTTTGAGTTAAAACGTCCACCCACCCATAAACCTACACTGACAGCAGGGTTAAAGTGACCACCAGAAATATGACCGAAAGCGTAAGCACCTGTTAAAACAGTTAAACCAAATGCTAATGCAACGCCTAAGAAACCAATGCCAAGTTCAGGGTATGCAGCTGCAAGCACAGCACTACCACAACCACCAAAAACAAGCCAAAAGGTCCCGAGAAATTCTGCTAAATATTTGTTCATTGTTATCACCACATCAGTTATAAAAAATAAAAAAAGCAAACATCCAAAATTTATTATGGATATGTTTAACCCTCGTGAAAAAATTGTGAACTAATTCACATAGGTATATAGGCTCTTATATAAAACGGGCAAAAAAATCGGTCAGTTGCGAAACCGTTAGTTCATGAGTGTTTTTATTACGAATTGTAAGTTGTGTTGTTGTTTCGCCACTGTTGCGGGGTTTGCCCCGTCCAAATCTTAAAAGCACGTTGAAAAGCACTTTGTTCAGAATAACAGAGCAGTAGCGCGATTTCTTGCAAACTCAGATGAGGGTCTTTTAAATATTCGGTTGCCAGCATAAAGCGCACCTGCTGTACCCGTTCCTGAAAGGTGGTGTCTTGTTGTTGTAAATGACGCTGTAATTGGCGCACCGACAGACCCAGTTTTTCGGCGATAAAATCGATCTGATATTGGTTCTTTTGTAGCCCAGTCAAAATAGCATGTTGTAGCCGTTGATCCAGTTGGGTTGAATTGGGCAATTTATCCAGCAAGGCTTGGGCTTGCTGTAACAACAGTTGTTGTAAGGTGTGATCACCTGTTTTGAGTGGCTTAAAAGCTTCGCTCATTGGCAATAATAATTGTGTTTTGGGCTGTTCAAAACGTACTTTACAGTGGAAATACTGCTCATAAATGCTGATGTTTTTTGGTGCAGTATTGACGAAATGTACTTCATGCAGATGAATCGTGTCACCCGACATAAACAGTTTAAGGAACTGCACCATCAAGGCAATCGCGATTTCATCGGTCAACTGGGTCGGATGTGGTTCAGGGGCTTCCCAACGAATCGATGCATAAGGGTGATTAAATTCAACCACCAAAGGGCTACCATCATAAATCAGGCGATGAAAATCATGATAACGAGACAGTGCTTCACCTAGGTTTTCACAGGACAGCGCCAGATAGGCAATGATGCCCAAGTGTTTGGGTTGTACATAGGCTGCGATTTCCAAGCCTAGACCACTCTTTGGATGCAGTCGATTTAGATCTTCTAGCAAATCTCGCCAAATCACATAATCAAAGCGCTCTAGGTTTTGAACCTGTTGTAATTGTTCAGGAATATGGATGTTCTCTGCTTCACAATAGGCTTTTAATAAATGCCCCAAACCACCAAAAACAGAGCCTGTATAGTTCTTGAGTTGAGACATCCTGTCTACCTCTTATCTTGTCGTGTTTTGTCAATATAAATATATCGTATCGTCAATACTTCGCCTACAAAAATTTATATCTTGAATAAAAATAAGGAAACATTTGGAGAAAACCATGATTAAGGGTTTTATCGCAGGCTTAGCTGTTGCAAATGCATTTGAATGGTTTGCACATAAATACATTTTGCATGGGGTACATCGTCCGGGGCAGCCACGTTATAGCCCTGTGCCGAAAAGCATGGAGTCGCACTGGGCGCATCACCGTGAAGTACGTAAACAGCAGTTTTCGGATGATTGTTATGTGGAAGGTGTCGAGCATTGGCGTACCCGTAATGAAATCATGTCCTTAGCTGTCGTGGCAGGGGTTGCCAGTGTGGCGTTTTATCCCATTTCAAAAGGCATGTCTTTGGCGGCACTGTATAGTGCAGGCAACTATTATTATGTGCATCGTCGTGCACACTTAGAGCCAGATTGGGCCAAACGAACCATTCCTTGGCATTATGATCATCATATGAATTCCAACCAAGATGCCAACTGGTGTGTAACGCGTCCATGGTTTGATTATGTGATGGGTACTCGTGTGGTGTCTTCTGCGGATTTAAAAGAGGCTAATCCATTAGGTATTGCATTGCCAGCAGCTTTGTCTAAAGCATTGACGCAAGCGATTGAATCCGTTTTTCCTGCAAAATGGGTCGAGCAAAAACCAAAATTGGTGGAAGCACCTGTAGCTGAGCAACCGCAAAAACAATCGCAAGAATCGGTGGCCTAAATTCGATTGATCTAGTGGGCTGAGCAGGCTTTTATTGACAAATCATGACGACAAAAATAGGGGGTGTCGTGAATTGTCAATAAAATTGGTTTTTAATGTCAATATCTTTGTACATTTTCTCGCTAATTTAGCTCAAGCATTTCAAATGCTCAGAATTTGTTCAAAATGATAATATTGTGCTTACCCTCTAGCGTTGTATAACGCAGTTTCCATACCTTGCTCAGCAAGGTATTTTTTTATCTGTATACAGCTATTTTTAAATAAAAAAACCTCTCGCCTGAGAGGTTTTTTATGGCTCATCTAATTAAAGACGCATCTCAATGCCTTGTTCAGCAAGGTATTGTTTTGCTTCTGGAATGGTGTGTTGACCAAAGTGGAAAATAGAGGCAGCAAGTACCGCATCTGCACCACCTTTTAAGATGCCATCGGCCAAATGCTGTAAGTTGCCTACACCACCCGAAGCGATGGTCGGGATATTGACGCGATCATTGATCTGACGCATCAAGGCAATGTCATAACCGGCTTTGGTACCATCGGCATCCATACTGGTAATCAGCAGTTCGCCTGCACCGAAGTCGGCCATTTTCACCGCCCATTCAATCGCATCGATGCCTGTTGGCTTACGACCGCCGTGGGTAAAAATTTCCCACTTGTTCTCGCCGGTTTTTTTCGCATCAATCGCGACCACGATGCATTGTGCACCAAATCGTTGCGAGGCTTCTTGGACAAACTCAGGAGTAAACACGGCAGCCGAGTTGATACTGACTTTATCGGCACCTGCATTCAACAATAAACGGATATCTTCAACTTTACGGACACCACCACCCACAGTTAAGGGTACAAAAACGCTTTCTGCCATGCGTTCTACGGTACGGTAAGTGGTGTCGCGTCCATGATGGGTAGCAGTAATATCTAAAAAGGTAATTTCATCGGCGCCTTGTTCGTTATAACGACGGGCGACTTCAACAGGGTCACCTGCGTCACGAATATCAAGGAATTGAACGCCTTTGACGACTCGACCATTATCAACATCTAAGCAAGGGATAATACGTTTTGCGAGCATAAAATTTTCCAAAAAATCGCCAATAAAGAAAGGGGTGCTACACCTTCATGGAGGGAACAGGTATTCTATCAAACTTCACAGCTATTTTTTGCAGGTTTTCCATGTCGGTTTATACCCCGTTGAGTTTAGAAGAAGTTCAAGCCTTTGCTGAGCCTTATGGTTTAGCGGTGATTGACCTGATTCCAATCCAAGGCGGTATTCAAAACACCAATTATTTTTTGGTGGATCAATCACAGAAACAATATGTTTTAACGGTTTTTGAAGAATTAGATGCTGAAGGTGCAGGTGAGCTGGTACCTGTACTGGATTGTTTGGGTGAGGCAGGTGTGCCTGTGGCAGTGCCTTTAAAGCATAGTGGTCAGGCCATTCATAGTATTGCAGATAAACCAGCACAAATTGCGCCGCGCTTGATGGGTGAGCATCCTGAAGACGCTAGCATTATCCAAATTCAGGCGATTGCACAAGCACAGGCAAAATTGCATTTGACCTTACAAGGCTTTCCTTTAGAACGTGATTTTAATCGTAATCATCAATATTGGTCAGATGTCGCTGAACAACTTAAGCCACAAATGAGTGCACAAGATCAGGCATTGTTGGCTCAGGTTTTTCAGAAATTTGCACAGATTACCCAGCAGCATCCAGACCGTCCTACGGGCTTTATTCATTCGGATTTATTTAGAGATAACACCTTGTTTGAAGGCGATCAATTACAGGGTATTCTTGATTTTTATGAATTGAATCAAGATGAATGGTTATTTGATATTGCGATTAGTATCAATGACTTCTGTACTGCCTATCCACAAGCACATTTAGATCAAGCCAAGGCCGATGCCTTTCTTGCAGCCTATCAAAGCATTCGTCAGCTGACCGATGATGAGCTGGCCTGTTTAAATATCTTCTTGGCGATGGCGGCGTGCCGTTTCTGGAGTATGCGCTTACAAGTGGCGCAGAAAAATGTCGAGCAAGGGCGTACAGGCGATGATATTCTGCAAAAAGATCCGCTGGAAATGCGAATGATGTTACAAGACCGTTTACAACGAATCATAGCTTAGGAAACAGACATGCGAGATCAAGGTCGTTTAGTTGAGTGGTTTGATGATAAAGGCTATGGCTTTATCCAACCCAATGACACAGCAAAAGATCGTGTCTTTATCCATATCAAAGACTTTGCTCGCACAGGACCGCGACCCTTGGTCGGTTGTGCCTTGGAATATGTGGTGATTCTGGATGAGCGCGGTCGTTATCGCGCTCAGCAGGCAACGTATTTGAAAGCATCGCAGGTGATTGAACATCGTGCTCGTCCGAGTCAGCCTACAGCGTCGAAACGCTGGTCTGCGATGCAGATTGGTATTGTGATTTATATTGTTTTTATGGTGATCGCAAGCTTTAGCAAATTGCTGCCGCCGTATACTTTATTATTTGTCAGCTTGATGAATGTGCTGAGTTATTGGCTGTATGCGCAAGATAAAGAAGCAGCTCAGTTGGGCAATCGACGTATTCCAGAGCAGACTTTGCATATCGTGGATTCTTTGGGTGGATGGTGCGGTGGTTGGCTTGCTCAGCAAAAACTGAGACATAAAACACAAAAACAACCGTTTCGTAAGATTTATTTCTGTACCATAGTCTTCCATATACTATTGATATGTTGGTTAATTTCTCCGCTCAATGTGTTTTATTGATTGAGGGAGTTTGTTTCTGGAGATTAAATAAAAATGAATTATTCCGTTGATCAAGATCCAAATCGTACTTTGACTTTGGTGTTGTATGTACTTTATATCATTGCGATTTTTACTGGTGGTCTATTGGCAATCATTGCTTTGATCATCAACTATGTAAAACGCAGTGATGTCCAAGGCTCGATTTTTGAAAGCCACTTTACTTGGCAAATCCGCACCTTCTGGTGGTATTTGGCTTGGAATATTATTGCCTTTATTCCGTTCTCATTCTTGTTCTTTACCGGTGATAACGGGACGGCCTTTGCAGGCGTTGCGGTTTCTGCAACCACTTTTGCCTTTGCGGTAATTTTTGGTGCATGGATTTGGATTGTCTATCGTGCCATCCGTGGTCTGATTGCCTTAAATGACAATAAGCCGATGTATCAAGGCTAAGCTCGGCCAGAACTCGCTGGGTGGTGTGTTAACCTAAGCGAGTTCTGTATTGTTGTTGGTTTTCGCTGTTGCATGATAGCGATAGCTTGCGCCTCGATGCTGTTCTGTCAGCAATGGACCTTGTCCAAATAGTTTCTCACGCAACGTCCCTTCGGTATATTCAGTTGGATACACGCCACGTTGCTGTAGTTCCGGCACCAGATATTTCACCACATCTTCAAAGCTTTGATGCGCCAAAATATAGGCCAAGTTAAAGCCGTCAATATCGGTTTCTTCCGTCCATGCCTGTAGTTGATCAGCCACAGTTGCAGCTGAGCCCACCAGTACTGGACCATTGCCACCGATACTAATAAATTTGGCAATCTCTTCAATGGTCCAGATTCGATCCGGGTCGGCTTTTATATAAGAATCCAGCATGGATTGAATCGCATCGGTATGAATATATTCAACTTTGTCTTCTGCATGGAATTGCGAGAAGTCGACCCCTGACCAACCTGATGCCAAGGTTAAGCCGCCATGATAGCTGGCGTAATTTTGATAGTCTTTAAATTTTGCTTGGGCTTTCGCATCAGTTTCATCCACCACGATGGATAGCATGGTGTAGATCAAAATCGAATGAGGATCTTTGCCTTGTTCAATTAGGTTGGAGCGAATGCCCTGTACCAGTTTTTTCACCGCGGCTTTGGTCGGTGCAGAAATAAACACACATTCAGCATTTTGGCTGGCAAATAACTGCCCACGACTGGATGCACCTGCTTGATAGAGCACAGGGGTGCGTTGAGGTGATGGTTCGCAAATATGAATACCGGGAACGCTAAAATATTGACCTTGATGATTGATCGGATGAACTTTGCGATGGTCTGCGAAAATACCACGTTCTTTGTCACGCAGTACTGCATCTTGTTCCCAAGAACCTTCCCAGAGTTTATAGAGAACTTCTAAATATTCATCAGCGATGTCATAACGTTGATCATGATTGACTTGCGTTTTAAGACCTAAATTCTTTGAGCCACTTTCCAAGTATGAGGTGACGATGTTCCAGCCAATGCGGCCTTTGGTCAAATGATCCAAGGTGCTCATGCGCCGTGCAAAGGGATAAGGGTGCTCAAATGAAATCGAGGTAGTAAGGCCAAAGCCCAAATGTTTGGTCACCGCCGCCATAGCAGGCACGATTTGCAAAGGATCATTCACGGGAACTTGTACGGCACCTGTGAGCGCATGTTGTGCTGATTGATGATAAACATCATAAATGCCTAACACATCGGCAATAAAAACCCCATCAAACTTGCCACGCTCTAAGATCTTGGCCAAATCGGTCCAATATTCGAGGTCTTTATATTCAGTCGAGCGATCCTGAGGGTGACGCCACAATCCCGGCGATTGATGCGCAATACAGTTCATTTCAAAGGCATTAAATCTAATTTGCTTGCTCATTGCTCTTTACTAAATTAAAGATTTTTATTGATCTTAATTAAAAAAGATTGAATTGATTAATCATAAAAAAATAAATGGTTATCATGAATCTATTTAACGTGATTTTGGGTTGTGGTTTTAATGATTATTTTTTATTAAATTCAAAACGTTATTTTGTTTACTTGGGCAAATGGTGTTAACGCGCTCGTTCGTCTTTTTGAGTTGTTTATTATTGATTTTAAATTGTTTTTTAAATAAACAAGTGGTGGTTTTGGTTTATTTTAAATAAACAGATTAGGTTCTAAATTTAACTTATAAATAGGCAATAAAAATAGTGCTAGTTTATTTTTTATAACTGGAAAATGAGTATTTATAATGACCTCAAAAATAGAAATAAAATTGGAAGATGCACAGAGTATTCCGCAAGATTTTTACTTGAATAATACGCCAGCACATGTGATTGCTTCAGATCAAGAAGCCATCGCTGTGGCACATCGCATAGCGGCTGCTTTTGCCAAAGATGCGGCAAAGCGTGACCATGAGCGCAAGCTGCCACTGCAGGAAATCCAGCAATATTCCGCCTCTGGCCTGTGGGGGATCAATATTCCAAAACAGTTCGGGGGTGCAGGGGTGAGTTATAAAACCCTTGCTGAGGTGGTGACCATTATTTCCAGTGCAGATTTATCTTTAGGGCAAATTGCACAAAATCATTGGGCCTTTTTAGAACATATCCGTTTGGATGCGTCATTGGAACAGCAGCAGTTCTTCTTCGAACAAGTACTGCAAGGCAAGCGTTTAGGCAATGCATTCTCTGAAAAAAACTCGAAAACCGTCGCGGATTTGACCACTAAAATTGAATTTAAAGAGGATTATGCGCTGATCAGTGGTCAGAAATTCTTTGCCACAGGTGCTTTATTGGCACATTGGATTCCTGTGGTTGCGGTCAGTGATGATGGCAAAGTATTTGCAGCATTGGTTCCGCAACATACCCCTGGTTTGACCATTGTGAATGACTGGAGCAGCTTTGGTCAGCGCACTACGGCCAGTGGCAGCGTGCAGCTGGATCATGTGCGAGTCGATTTAAAATATGTGGTGCCGATCCATCAGGCTTTTGAACGTCCAACAGCAGCAGGTGCAATTTCGCAAATTATTCAGTCCGCTGTCGATGCGGGGATTGCGCGTGGGGCCATTGAGGAAACCATCCGTTATGTGCGTGAGTATGCCCGCCCTTGGATTGATTCAGGTGTGGAACACGCCAGTGAAGATCCCTATACCATTAGCAATATTGGCGAGCTAAAAATTAAACTCCGTGCCGCAGAGGCGGTTTTAGCTTTGGCAGGTGAGGCGATTGATCGTGCTTTGGCGAATCCAACCGAGGACAGCGTAACAGAAGCAACTTTACTCACGGCTGAATCGAAAGTATTAACCACTGAAATCGCACTCTTGGCAGCCAATAAATTATTTGAGTTATCCGGTACCCGTTCCACCTTATCCGAGTTGAATCTGGATCGACACTGGCGCAATGCACGCACGCATACCCTGCATGATCCGGTACGTTGGAAATACAATCTGGTGGGTAATTATTATTTGAATGGTGTGGCACTGCCACGTCATGCGTGGAGCTAGGAGGGTACTATTATGACCAGTCAAACGAATCAAAATCTCTCCTTGGGTGCACATTATGAACAGGTGGCGGGCAAGTTCCGTCCGATCTTCGAACGAATTGCGGAAGGTGCTTTAGCACGGGAAAAAAACCGAACCTTGCCCTATGAACCGATTCAATGGTTAAAACAGGCAGGCTTTGGCGCGGTACGCGTGCCTGTGGCTTTTGGTGGTGATGGTGTTTCGCAAAAGCAGCTATTTCAGTTATTGATTGAACTTGCTCAAGCAGATTCCAATGTGGTTCAGGCCTTACGCGGGCATTTTGCCTTTGTCGAAGACCGCTTAAATGCACAAAAAACTGAAGCACAGACACGCTGGTTCGAACGCTTTGTTCGTGGTGAGATTGTGGGGAATGCATGGACAGAAATTGGTAAAGTTGAAATCGGGGATGTAGTGACCCGTGTCACGGCAGCACAAGATGGCAAACTCCGTATCAATGGTCAGAAGTATTATTCCACAGGCACGATTTTCGCAGACTGGATTGATCTTTTTGCTTTGGATGAAAGCACCAATCAGCATGTGATTGCTGCGGTGTCTACGCAAGCAGAAGGCATTGATATTGTGGATGACTGGGATGGCTTTGGGCAAAAAACCACGGGCAGCGGAACCTTGACCTTAAACAATGTAGAAATTGCCCGAGATCATATTTTGGTGTTTGAAAACCGATTTAAATATCAAACCGCATTTTATCAGGTGGTGCATCTCGCGACTTTGGCGGGTATCGCACACAGTGCCGTAGAGACCTTTAAGCAGGAAGTGCGTCAGCGAACGCGGATTTATAGTCATGGCAATGCCAATCTGGTGCGTGAAGATGCACAAATCCTGCAAGTGATTGGCAAAGCTTCTGCACAGGCTTATGCGGCGCAAACGATTACACTGAGTACTGCTGAAGCTTTAGATGCTGCGTATTTACAACATTTTCAGAATGATGAACAGGCTGAGTTGGAGGCCAATGACCGTGCTGAATTAGTATCGGCACAGGGGCAGGTGGTGATTGCGGAGTTGGTCTTGAATCTGAGCACCGAGCTGTTTAATGCCTTGGGCGCATCGGCCAGTAGCACTGACAAGCAGTTGGACCGTTTTTGGCGCAATGCTCGTGTGGTCGCATCACACAACCCATTGGTCTATAAACAGAAAGTGATTGGAGATTGGGAAGTCAATCAAGCGCCTTTGCCGTACGTGTGGCAGATTGGCAATAGTCCTGTTGCTGTGAATCAAAAAGAAATTCCAGCTTAGTCTTTTGAAAGTGCACAATAGATTTTATTGAACTAAAACTGTTGTGCACTTTTATCTATTAATTTTCTGGTCGTTGTTTCTTCGCAAAGAATTTAAATTTTAATTCGCTGACGAGTACCCCAAGCACCACCAATACACCTCCAAACAAGGCCAGTAATGGTAAACGTTCTCCCGCAATACGACCGATCACCCCCGCCCAGACGGGTTCACCTGCATAAATAATCGCAGCACGCGTCGGATCGACTATGCGTTGTGCCCAGTTCATCACAAATTGAATCAAGGCACTGGCTAAGCCGAGCGCCACTGCAATAATCACTAATCCCCATGAGAAGTTAGGAATACTGTGTTCACCAACCAAGGGCATGCTGGCAAAAGATAAGCATGAAGCGACTGCCAGTTGAATCACCGTAACCCGTCTTAGATTCACTTTCCCCGCAAAATAACCAATCAGGATAATCTCGAGTGCAATCACAAAGGCACAAATCAGAGTGAGTACTTGTCCATAACTAAAGTTAATACTGGAAAAGCCGTTACCTGTTAACAAGATTAAACCAGTAAAGGCCAATGCCGTACCGACCCAAGTCATTATAGAGGGCATCTTTTGGAAGATCACCCACATTAAAATGGGCACTAAGGGCACATACAGCGCGGTTAGAAAGGCGGATTCGCTACTGAGAATGCTTTGTAAGCCAATGGTTTGAGTGCCGTAGCCAATTGCGATCACAATCCCGATGGCTGTACCAGCCAAGCCCTCTTTTAGGGTTAAGCCACGCATCGATTTAATCGAGATTAAGAAGATCACCAAAGCCGCGACTGCAAAACGGCAGCCGACAAAAAACATGGGGCTACTAAAATTCAGCGCATATTGCACGGCTAGAAAGGTGCCACCCCAAATCATGGTAATAAAAATAAGCGCGAATTGTGCGGCTTTAGGAGATTGAGACAAAGCGGTCAACGCAGCCATCCTCATGAGTAAAGTGCAATATACTGCACATATTGCATTGCATATTAGCTTTGTGCAATATATTGCGCAGATTTTTTATTTTCATTGTAGGAATGCATGAGTCATTCAGAGACGGTATTGCAAGATGTGGGACAGAATATTCGTCTGTTTCGTACCGAACGTCAGCTTAGCCAGCAAGATTTGGCAGATCGAGCAGGCGTTAGTCGCCGTACCATTGCTGCTTTGGAAACAGGACAAGTTAATATTAGTCTGGCCAAGCTTGATGCGATTGCCACGGCATTGGCTGTTGATTTTAAAAAACTGGTTAGCCCATTTGAGCTGAGTGAGTCGGCTATCGTCAATACCTTGGCGTGGCAGGGTCAACAGGCTGAAAGTCATGCCACGCTGTTAGCTGCTGTGCCAACCCAGACACAAGTCGAATTATGGACATGGTCTTTGGCTATGGGAGAGGTGTATCAAGCAGAGCCAGATCAAAAAGGCTGGCAAGAGTTGATTTATGTGCTGGATGGAGCGTTGACGATTTCGTTTGAACATGAAAATCGAGTGCTTCAGGCAGGTGAGTCGATTTTATTTGAGAGTTCTGTCAATTATCGCTATCTCAATCAGGGTAATCGTAGCGTTCGTTTTATCCGA
This sequence comes from Acinetobacter sp. Ac_3412, assembly GCF_013072675.1. NCBI lineage: Bacteria > Pseudomonadati > Pseudomonadota > Gammaproteobacteria > Moraxellales > Moraxellaceae > Acinetobacter > Acinetobacter sp. Ac_3412. The sequence continues at coordinate 227,973 of NZ_LXUJ01000011.1, forward strand.
AACGTGATTTATTAACGTTAAAAAAAGGTGCTTAAGTTTGATTGCTTAAGCACCTGTAGCATTTATGGATTCTTTTTCAAACTTAGCTTGAGCTTTGATGAGTTCCATATTTATCAATCATGATCGAGCTGGCTTCATTTAGACCTCGTACAATGACGTATACGCCTTTGCGCTGGAATTTATACACCACACTGTCGATCATGGCCACAGAAGTGACATCCCAAATATGTGAATGGGTCAAATCAATAATGACTTCTTTTACATCCTCTTTGAAATCAAAACTTTGCATAAATTTTTCTGAAGAACTAAAGAAAATTTGACCTTTCAGATTATAAACGCGTGCCTGATTTTCAAAATATCGCTCAACTCGAATATCTTGCTCTAATTTATTGGCAAGGAATAAAGCAGAAAGTAACACACCTGTCAGCACGCCTAAGGCTAAATTATGGGTTGCAACGACCACAATCACAGTGGCAAGCATCACGACATTACTGCTGATTGGATTCTTGCTAAAACTACTGATGGATTTCCATTCAAAGGTACTGATCGAGACCATGATCATCACGGCAACTAAGGCAGCCATGGGAATCACCTTTAACCAGTCGCTGATAAATACGACTAAGATGAGGAGGAATATTCCCGCTGAAAAGGTCGATAATCGAGTCAATCCACCTGATTTTACATTAATCATCGATTGCCCAATCATGGCACAGCCTGCCATGCCACCCATAAAACCTGAGGCGATATTGGCAATACCCTGACCTTTGCATTCTTGAAATTTATCGCTTGGAGTATCGGTCATTTCATCAATAATCGTCGCCGTCATCATCGACTCAAGCAAACCGACTGCAGCCAAAGCAACAGCATAAGGAAAGATGATTTTTAAGGTTTCAAAGTTAAGGGGAATATCAGGAATTAAGAACACGGGAAGCGTATCGGGTAATGAACCCATGTCTCCTACTGTACGAATATCAATGCCGAAGTAGATGGTCAGCAAAGTCACCGTGATGATGCAGACCAAGGGTGAAGGCAATAATTTACCGATTTTCGGAATCAGCGGAAATAGGTAGATAATGATCAGACCCAATAACACCAAGGCATAGACCTGCCATGTGACATTGACCAGTTCAGGCAGTTGCGCCATAAAGATCAAAATCGCCAATGCGTTGACGAATCCAATCACTACAGATTTAGACACGAAACGCATAAGTTTCGCTAGCTTTAGATAGCCCGCGATAATTTGCAATACACCCGTGAGCAAGGTGGCAGCCAGCAGATATTGTAAGCCATGCTCTTTAACCAAACTGGCCATGACCAAGGCCATAGCGCCTGTTGCGGCTGAAATCATGGCGGGGCGACCACCAACGAAAGCAATCACCACGGCAATACAGAATGAAGCATATAAACCGACTTTGGGGTCGACCCCTGCAATAATAGAGAAGGCGATGGCTTCTGGGATCAGTGCTAAACCGACAACCAGTCCAGCCAAAATATCCGCACGGATATTGGAGAACCATTGCGCTCGAATATTGGAAAACATAGAAATAGCCTATTTTTTAGGAATTTTTAAAGGCTAGTGATGTGATATACAGACACACGACTACACCACATCACTAGACAGTGATGAGTTAATACATAGGAAATGTAAAACTTAAGGTGGCGTAAGCATCATGTAAGAAGATAGGGGTTTTATTTGAACTGGGGCAAGCATAGCACCCAAGGGGATAAAGCTCTAGCGATTGTTACAATAACTAGAGCCTGAAACGATTAAAGTGATTGTTGGTCTAACAATAACTGCGCTTCACGAAGACTTAAAGTACCTTCATAGATGGCACGACCTGTAATCGCACCTAAAATTCCTTTTTTGTCTTTTAGATTACGTACATCATCCAGATTGGTGACACCGCCAGAAGCAATCACAGGAAGACCCGAATAGTTGGCCAAGTTCACGGTCTGTTCAACGTTCACACCTTGCATCATGCCATCACGTGCAATATCGGTATAAACAATGCTGGATACGCCTGCATCGGCAAAACGTTTAGCCAGATCGGTCGCTTTTACGTCAGTTACATTGGCCCAACCATCGGTTGCCACCATGCCATTGATGGCATCGATCCCGACAATGATATGACCTGCGAAGCGTTTACATGCTTCTTCAACAAACTCAGGCTCTTTCACGGCTTTGGTACCGATAATTACGAAAGAAACGCCAGCTTCCAAATAGTGTTCGATGGTTTCAAGTGAACGGATACCACCACCAATCTGAATTGGAAGTTCAGGTTGTGCGCGTGCAATCGCTTCAACCACTGGTTTATGAATTGGCGTACCTGCGAAAGCACCATTTAAGTCGACCAAATGTAAACGACGTGCGCCTTCATCCACCCAATGTTGTGCAGTTGCCACAGGGTCTTCAGAGAAAACGGTATCGTCTTCCATACGTCCTTGTTTTAAACGGACACATTTACCATCTTTCAGGTCAATTGCTGGGATGATTAGCATGCTTTCGCTCCTTGCGTCATCATAGAGTTTAAATTGGCTACATATTAGCAAAATATTGATCAATCGCTAAGCCTTGTCTGCTAAACCTTGCAGTATTCTCCTGATTTGTTGCAATAATTGGGTTGTGAGTAATTGTTGCTGATACAGTTGCTCGAAACAGAGCAGTGCTGCATAGGCATCTGCGGCGGCATAATTGATTTGTTGTGGACTAAGATTTTTAACCGACCAGTTGGAAGTACTGACTTTTTTACTTTTGGCAAAATAACGTTTGAATAGGAGAGCGATTGCGGTTTGAGTACCGACTTGGCTGCGATAACCAAAACTTGCAAAGCTCTTGGACAGGTCAATCATGGCATTAGGTTGAATACCTTTACTACGAAAGATATGCGCATCATTCTTCAGTCCAAAACCCACTTTGAGTTGCTGTTCATTTTCGAGAATCGGTTTGAGAAAATCTAATATTTCAGTACTGACTTGGAACAGATAAGCTTGGTTTGGGGTTGCCAGCTGGATCAGGTGAGGCCCCGTCGATTTTTCGCCAACTTTGAAGGTTGGCTTGGATTCAGTATCAAAACCAAAGACTTGAATAGAAGCGAGTTCCGCTTGAATGGCCTTACACTGTTCAAGCGTTTGGATGACTAAGATACGATCTGGGCTTAGATTCTGAAATGCAGGCAATGTGCGAATGTGTTCTTTGCTTAAAAGGGGAGTGTGTTGAGGCGTATCCATTTGCATTAAAAGCTCAAAGCGTTTGATTGAGCTTAAAGGGTTTTGTCACAATAAAAAAGCCAAGTCGAAACTTGGCTGCGGTTTATGTTTTTGAAGTCATTTATTGTTGCTGTATCAACTGACTTCTTTGCACATATTCCTGATATGCAGGAACTGCACTGCCCACTAAGGCAAAAATGACGGCAAGTGGAATAATCACAATATAAATCCAGCCCAAGACTTTTTCCCAGCCTGATGTCTCACGTTCAACACCAAACTTATTCTCACCTGCTGTTCCTTTGGCACAGAGCAGATAAATAATGAAAATGAAGTTTACAAAAGGGACAATGGCTAATAATGATAACCAACCTGTTTGATTCCGGTCATGTAGACGACGAATGGTAAATACAAAAGAAAAATAGACGAACACGATATAGAGAATGATAAACAGGACAATTGCGAGGACTGGATAATCTTGCCCTTGTTCAAGACTGCCACCAGTCACGAGTACAGCACCAAATGCCAAGACAAAAATGAGAATCACTGCGACGATTGAACTTAAAAATGTCCAAGCTGCATAGGATAGTCGGCCAAAACGACCTTTGGGACTCAGTGGGTGATCCACGCTTTGAGTAGATAAATTCATTGTTATTCCTATCTAGGTGTTTTTATGGGATTGTAAAAATTGAAAAATGTATCGTTTAGAATAATAAAGAAAAAATTGCAAAATTAAAGCTTAAATTATTTTATGAGTTGCAGACCAAGTGATAACGAAAAACTTGATCTGCATTAGGTGGACTTAAATCTTCCATTCCACAAAGTTCTTTAACAGCTGTAGGCCAGCGGTATGACTTTTTTCAGGATGGAACTGCGTTGCAAACAAATTATCTTTGTGAATCGCCGTGCAGAAATTCACGCCATAATCACAGGTCGCTGCAATAATTGCTGAATCGGTTGGCTCAACATAATAGCTATGTACAAAGTAGAAACGTGCATCTTGCTCAATGTTATTCCACATCGGATGCTCTGGATCAAGTTGATGTACTTGATTCCAACCCATATGCGGTACTTTTAAATTTGGGATTTGAGGAAAGTGTTTTCCCACTCCCTCAAAAATACCCAGTGCTTCGACGCCACCATTTTCTTCCGAACTTTGTAGTAGCGCTTGCATACCGACACAAATTGCGAGCACAGGTTTGTTGAAAGCAGCCTGACGTACCACCTCATCAATTCCAGCTTCACGCATGCCTTGCATGCAGTCACGCATAGCACCGACACCCGGGAAAACAATTTTATCCGCTTTGGCAATCAGTTTAGGATCATTGGTGACATCAACTGTTGCACCGACATGCTCTAAGGCTTTTGCCGCAGAGTGTAGATTGCCCATGCCATAATCAAGTAAAGCAATACGGGTCATTACAAACTACCTTTAGTCGAAGCGATGGTGTTTTCTGCGCGTGGATCAATTTCACAGGCCATACGCAATGCACGTGCCAAAGCTTTAAACACACTTTCAATCTGGTGGTGACTATTTTTGCCTTTCAGGTTATCAATATGCAATGTCATCAGCGCATGATTGACAAAACCTTGGAAAAATTCTGAAAATAAATCGACATCAAAGGTTCCGATGCGGGCACGTGTATATGGAATATCCATAAACAAACCCGGACGACCAGATAGATCAACCACAACACGAGACAGTGCTTCATCTAATGGTGCATAAAAATGCCCATAACGACGTAAGCCTTTTTTATCACCTAAAGCTTGTGCAAAGGCTTGCCCCAAGGTGATTCCACAGTCTTCGACCGTGTGATGGTCATCAATTTCTAGGTCACCATCGCAATGAATGTCGATATCAAATAGACCATGGCGCTTGATTTGATCAATCATATGGTCTAAAAATGGAACTCCAGTGTTGAGTGTGCCTTGACCAGTACCATCGAGATTGAGACGAACTCGAATTTTTGTTTCGTTGGTATTTCTTACCACTTCACTGATACGTTGCGTCATGGACACGTTCCTCAAAAAACGTCAAAAATGATTGAATTAAAAACCAATAGTTTCGCTGTGACGAAAAAGTGACAGCATCATAGTTTGCTCAGGAGGGTTAATCAATGCCTATTACCGTACATGCTTACAGTTCTCTGGATAATCTAGGAATTCGTACTCAGCTAGAGCGACTTTACGATACCAGCCCAGAGTTTGGCGATGGGCAAGATGCAATGGAACAACTTGAACAAAATCTCCAGCAATATACCACAGTTTACACTGCTGAATTTAACACCAAAATTATAGGTGCAATTTGGGCGACAGGACAAGGTGAAAGCCGTGTTTTGGAATATATTGTGGTACATCCAGCCAATCGCGGGCGTGGGGTTGCAGAACGCTTGGTTGAAGAGGTATGCCGTATGGAAGAAGAGCAAGGGGTTAAACAGTTTGAACCAGGTTGTGGGGCAATCCATCGCTGTTTATCACATCTTGGCAAAATCTAAGCTTTAGCGTACTGCTTTGCAGCAAAATTAAGCGCTTAAGAGAAAAATCCACAAATTTGCTTGACGGGCTTAGACAAACATTGTTTAATACGCCCACTTTGGCGTGATAGCTCAGTAGGTAGAGCAACGGATTGAAAATCCGTGTGTCCCCAGTTCGATCCTGGGTCTCGCCACCATAAATTTGTATTTTCAATCCCTGATCCCATCAGGGATTTTTTTTGCCCAAAAAATGATTGCATGAAAAATGTGCATTCAAATCAAAAGCTCATGATAATTATTGACTATTGGTCTGAGATACGGCTTAATACACCCCATTGGCGTGATAGCTCAGTAGGTAGAGCAACGGATTGAAAATCCGTGTGTCCCCAGTTCGATCCTGGGTCTCGCCACCATATTCAAAAAGCCTCAAACGAAAGTTTGGGGCTTTTTTTATATTTAAAATATTTTGCTATATTAAAGCCGAGTCAAAAATTTTAAGAATAGACCAGTATGAAAGATTTATTTTCTGAGCAAAGTGAACTTTATCAACAAGCACGGCCAACTTATCCGCAAACGTTAGTAAACTGCTTAATAGCGCAGCTCAATGGTTTGGACTGTGCGTGGGATTGTGGGGCAGGTTCTGGGCAACTGACTCAGCTGATCGCTCCTTATTTTCAGCATGTGGTTGCAACTGATCTTAGTCAAAATCAGTTAGATCAGGCCCCAGCATTATCCAATGTGCAGTATTTACAACAAGCCGCAGAGCAAACCTCATTTGCAGATCAGTCTTTTGATTTAATTACTGTTGCCCAAGCGATTCACTGGTTTGATTTTGAAAAGTTTTATGCAGAAGTAAAACGAACATTAAAGCTAAATGGTCTTTTTGCCGTAATTGGTTATGGCTTAATTCAGTTAGATGATACAGATTTAAATCAGCGAATCGATCTGCTCTATCATCAGACTTTAAAGGGCTTTTGGGATGCAGAGCGACGTTATATTGATGAGCATTATCAAACGATTCCATTTCCCTTTGAGGAAATCGCAATGCCACAGTTTCAGATTGAATTAGGTTGGACAGGGCCACAGTTGTGGGATTATCTCAATACTTGGTCTGCAGTAAAGCATTACCAAGATCGGCTGCATGTCAGCCCTTTGGCGAGCTTACAAGACATTTTACAGATACAGCAGCCGATTGCAGTTCGTTTTCCAATTTTGCTCAGAGTCGGGCGCTTAGCTACTTCTGGATAGAAAAATAAAAAAAGCATGTCGGAACATGCCGCTATAACACGCCAGCGATAAAAAGACTTCCATTCAACAGATGCGACCCTAATTTAACTTGATTGAATAAGAAAGTTTGTTTGCTTGGCTCAATGGTTAAACCTGGGCAGGCTGTTGAGGTATTACCACAAAAGTATTGTTCTCCATCTTCCGTAATGAATTTTAAACTGAAATTGCCCTGCATTTCTTCAATGAGCTCGAGTGTAAGTAGCTGATGTTGTTGTACAAAGCTAAGTTGGTAAATCTTTTGTTCATTTCTAGCTTCAGCTAATAACTCAGAGTTGGCAGGAATGAGCTTTGCATCTTGATGATTTATACTTAGATGAGCGTAATTTTTTGGGATAACAAGATTGATATTTAATGATTTAGTTTGCCCAGACTTGGCTTGAAGCAAAATATTCTTGGCACGAATCACAATCTTTTTATCATCTTCGTGCCAAAGGTTTTGGGGGGCTGGGGACTTAAGTTGATAAAGCTGATCGTGAGTCGTGATTTGTACCAGTGGCTGAGAGGATATGTTGTCTTGTTGAAAAGTGAAATCAACCCATTGATCTTGATGTTTTAAGCTGAATTGATAAGAAATCGGGTCATGAAGAACAGAGTGCTGAGAAACGGCACTATTCATACGAATCAGCTGATAGGGTTGTTCATCGAAAATAAATTGTCCTTGTATGGGAAGTTGAGGGAAACGCTTAGATTTTAAAACAGGCCAGTGTGAAGGGACCTTAAATTGTAATTGACCAGAGAGTTGTACGCTTTGTTGTTCTGAATGCTCAAGCTGGTAACGAATAGGCGTATTGTGAAATTGAAGGTTTAAGTTTTGCTGTGATGTTTGCAGATCAATTTGATAGCTTCCAATAGCTTTCTCTGAAGTAGAGGTCGTATAAACAGACCAAGGGACGTGGTCTTGTTGAGCGTCGAGCCGTTGAAAAATGGCAACATTTGAGTCTAAATTTAGATCAATCCAACCGGTAATATTTTTATTTTTGAGTTCAAAAGAGATGCTCGAGATAGGATCATTGCCTTTGGCAATCATATCAAACCAAAGTTGATCGGGAACTAAGTCTACCTGTTCTTGTAATTGATTACCTGAAATTGTGATGAAATAAGGGCTTGTATGCGAGCTTTTGATTAAGGTTGTGAATATTATAAGGCTGATTAGAATGAGTGATATAACGAATAGCCATAGCGTAATTTTCTTCATTGTATTCGGTTTGATTTTTATTGGATGATCGATTTTCTATAATTTGAATTAAAATAACAAGATGGCTTGATATTCAAGCAATAAAAAAGGTCTTTGCGTGAGGCAAAGACCTTTTTTGACTTACCAGAGAAGGTAGGTCCATAAAAATAAATATGAGCGTTAAGCAGACTTCGCCACAGCTGCAGGCGCTAACATATGACCTGTTTCTTCAAAATTGGCATGCCAAGATAAGGCTTCACGAAGAATGTGTGGGGTATGGCCGCCACGTTCGCATGCACGGTCAAAGTAATCGTTAAGTGCACCTTGATAAAGTGGATGTACACAGTTGTCGATAATGACACGGGCACGCTCACGTGGTGCTAAGCCGCGAAGATCAGCCAAACCAACTTCTGTTACCAAGATGTCGACATCATGTTCATTGTGATCGACATGGCTGACCATTGGTACGATCGATGAAATATCACCACCTTTGGCAATGGATTTGGTCACGAAGATCGCAAGGTGCGCGTTACGGGCAAAGTCACCTGAACCACCGATACCGTTCATCATCTTGGTACCGCAAACGTGGGTTGAGTTCACATTACCGTAAATATCAAACTCAAGCGCAGTATTGATGCCGATAATCCCCAAACGACGCACCAGTTCCGGATGGTTTGAAATTTCTTGCGGGCGAAGTACTAATTTGTCTTTGTAGTGTTCAAGATTACCGAAAACGCGCTCGCCACATTGTGCTGATAGGGTGATTGAGCTACCAGAAGCAAACTTCATTTTGCCTGCATCAATTAGTTCAAACGTACAGTCTTGAAGTACTTCTGAATACATGACTAAATCTTCGAAATTCGAATCTTTAAGTCCGGTTAAAACCGCATTGGCAATTGAACCAATACCTGCCTGTAATGGACCTAAGTTTTTCGCCAAACGACCTGCAGCCACTTCCTGTTCAAAGAATTTGATCAAGTGGTTGGCAATGCCTTGAGTCTCAGCATCAGGCGGAGTCACAGTTGATGGTGAATCTGCTGTGTCATTGAATACGATCCCCACGATTTTTGCTGGATCGATTGGAATCGCGGTTGAACCAATGCGGTCATCCACTTGCGTTAAAGGCAATGGTGTACGGGTAGGGCGATAGGTCGGGATATAAATATCGTGTAGGCCTTCGAAATTTTCGCTGAGCGAGGTATTAATTTCGACAATTACTTTTTCTGCAAAAATCGCAAAACTTGCTGAGTTACCGACAGAGGTGGTTGGAACGATATGACCATCTTCGGTAATGGCAACCGCTTCGATCACCGCAACATCAGGACGTTTTAGTTGCTGGTTACGCATTTGTTCAACGGTTTCAGACAAATGTTGGTCGATAAACATCACTTCGCCGTTATTAATGGCACGACGCAAAGTATTGTCGACTTGGAATGGCATACGACGGGCAAGGACACCTGCTTCCGTCAATTGTTTGTCTAAGTCATTGCCGAGACTCGCGCCTGTAATTAATGTGATTTTTAACGGATTTTTTTTGGCTTGTTCAACCAATGCTTGTGGGACTGCTTTCGCTTCACCCGCACGGGTAAAACCGCTCATACCAACCGTCATATCATTTTTAATAAACTGAGCTGCCTGCTCTGCACTCATCACTTTGTCATGCAGTGCTGCAAGACGAATACGACTTAAAGACATCATCCATTCTCAATATTGCTTTTCATTGGATATGGAGTTTAGCGCTAAAACATGAAAAGTGAATTGAAATAAGGCTAAGGTCTAATACAGCTGCATACGCTTTATTCATCTGCTTTCCAGTTGCTTATTTTCTGTGTGATATTTACTTGAATTTATACAGGAAAGGAACATTAGGGAAGGACAGTTTTTGGGCTTGAATCAGTGTAAAACCGAACGAAAGCAATCAATCCCGCACCAATTGGGCTGAAGACTTTAGTCGAAGAGTCCTGCATAGATGATAAGAGGATGCTGATTGATCACTTTAAAAATGCCCTGTTAGGGTTTGCTTTATTTTGTCGATAGCATTGTTTTGTGGTTCGTCACTGGGCGCTGGAGGAATGGGGAGGGAAATCACCACTTCCAAGCCACCTTGCTCACGGTTACGAATGTTAATCTGTCCTTGATGGATATCGACAATACGTTTCACAATTGCTAAGCCTAAACCACTGCCTTGAATCGTTCTTGCCGAATTACCACGAACAAAAGGCTGCATTAACTCTTCCACTTGATCAGGTGGAATGCCATCACCATGGTCGGCAACCGTAATCATAATATGATCATCGACATGGCTGGCAGACAGTTCAATCGGTTCTGCACCATAACGTTTAGCATTATTAATTAAATTGGCAATTAGGCGTTTTAAAGACAAGCTTCGTGCTGGAATGATGGGCAACTCTTGCGCTTCAAAACGAATGTCTAGTGGTTTGAATTGGACCACCAGTTCTTGCAACAGCGTATTCAGGTTGGTCTCTGTCAGTTCTTCATCAGAGCCATCCCGCATATAGGAAATAAACTGGTTGAGAATCGCGTCCATGTCATCTACATCGTAGATCAGACCTTCACGGAAGAACTCATCAGGGAGCATTTCTGCGGTCAAACGAATACGCGTTAATGGTGTGCGCAAATCATGGGAGATACCCGCCAACATAATCTGACGATCACGTTCGGTTTGTTCAAGCGTATACACCATATGGTTAAAAGCTTGGTTCACTTGACGGATTTCGAGTGGCCCATGATTGGTGTCGAGATAAGGCGCCTTGCCGGTTTTACTATAATTGTTGGCTGTATTTTGTAAGCGACGCAAAGGTCGGTTCATTTGCCGAACCAAAATTAAAATAATAATGGACGATACAATGGGAACACCAAACAACCAGCCCGCAATCAGTTCAACACTATAGTTGGTATAGGTTTTTAAAGGTTCTCTAACCCAGTTCCCTTTCATCTCTGGCGTTTGAATCCAGATGCGTGGAATCGGTTTAAATTTAAAATAAACCGTGACGTTTTCTACACCTAACTCTTTAGCCAGTTTGGACTCAATTTGATTGGTAAACAGTTCCGCTAAGAATTTATCTTCAACTCGAGGAAATTCGTTTGGGTCAGTTACATATTCGATGCCAATACGATTCTTTAACCAAGTATCGACATCAACTTCACTCTCGCGATGTAAAATTCGAATATCTGGATTATTGACCAATTCTAATTCAATCGCGAGGTAGCGGGCGTGTTGTTGTAACTCAGGAAGATAAAGTGTGCGCCAAAAGAACCACAAGGACATAAACAGACTGAAAAATACCATGAACAACACCAGAATCGTGGTGCGCATGGCTGCGGAACGCGGTTTAATTTTATCTAAAAAACGTTCCCATTTGGTTCGTGGTCTCTCGGAATAAGCCGCGAAATCCGTAAATTCTTGTGGATCAATTGGTTCAAGTTTCAACGTTTAATTTCCTAAGCTTATTCAGCACCATCTGGAACAAAAACGTAGCCCACGCCCCATACGGTTTGAATATAACGTGCACGAGCAGGGTTATCTTCAATTAAACGACGTAGACGAGAAACTTGGACGTCAATCGAGCGCTCCATTGCACCCCATTCACGACCACGTGCTAAGTTCATCAGCTTATCGCGTGTCAGTGGCTCACGAGGATGCTGAACCAGTGCTTTCAGGACTGCAAATTCGCCAGTGGTTAAAGTAACGACTTGACCTTCACGAGTTAAAGTACGGGTTGATAAATCCAAAGACCAAGGACCAAAGCTCACCACTTCAACTTGTTGGCTTGGTGCACCAGGTACTTCACGTACTTGACGGCGCAATACTGCACGGATACGTGCCAGTAATTCATTTGGGTTGAATGGTTTTGGTAAATAATCATCTGCGCCTGCCTCAAGACCCGCAATACGGTCAGAGTCACTACCACGTGCTGTCAGCATAATAATCGGTGTATCGATATTGGACTGGCGCAAGCGACGGCAAATGCTTAAACCATCTTCGACAGGGAGCATAAAGTCGAGCACGATAAGCGAGAACAATTCACGTTGCAGTAAACGGTCCATTTGAGTTGCATCATGGGCAGTTTTTACCACAAAGCCTTTGTCTTCTAAAAAGCGTTGTAACAGCGTACGCAAGCGCACATCGTCATCGACCACTAAGATGCGTTCGACCCGGTCTGTCTCATGGTGTACAGTTTCCGTCGATTCGGCAGGTACAACTAAACTCATGATGTGCTCCTTTATCGTTTATTGTCATCGTCTTTATGCAATGCGATTGTGAAATATCAATAGACCTTTGAGTATACGATTCATTGCACAGTTTTGGCTATGTTATAAAGCAACAAATATTGCCAATAAAATCAAGAGATAGATACCAAATATATACAGGCAAAATGATGACAATCAATCTATTTTTCAATATTTAGGCGAAAAAATCTTGGTATTTTAGAAACATTCAGCGATTTGCATAAACTACTTGCACAATATTCAAAAAAACAATGGTGGATTTTATAGCCATGAACTTTATAATCAGTGCTTTTAGACTTAACCCTTGTGGAATCAATCACGATGACTGACTTAGTTCAGCAGTTGGCAAATGAACTTGCCGTACGTCCAAACCAAGTAGAAGCTGCTATTCGTTTAATTGATGAAGGTGCTAGCGTTCCTTTTATTGCACGTTACCGTAAAGAAGTCACGCAAGGCTTAGACGATACGCAATTACGTCAACTCGATACACGTTTAACTTATTTACGTGATTTATTTGAGCGTCGTGAGAAGGTGATCCAATCTTTACAAGAACAAGATAAATTAAGCGATGATTTATTGGCGCGTGTAAATGCAGCTGAGACTAAAAATGCATTAGAAGAAATTTACGCACCGTATCGCCCGAAACGTACCAGTAAATCATTTAAAGCAAAAGAAGCAGGCCTTGGCGCTATTGCTGAAAAAATTATTGCAGACCAAGTTGATCCAACTGAAGCATTGGCTGGTTTTAGTCATGAAGACTACCCAGATGCAGAAAGCCAGCTTGATGCGATTCAGCATATCTTGATTGATGACTGGGCACAAAATATTGCATTAACCACTGAATTAAAACAGACTTTTGCTAAAACTGCGGTATTGAAAAGCGCGGTGGCTTCTGAAGAGAAAAAAGAAGTTGGTAAAAAATTCCGTGATTATTTCGAATTCTCAGAAAACTTTAATAAAGTCCCTTCACATCGTTTATTGGCGATGCTACGTGGTCGTCAAGAAAATGTATTGGGTTTGAAAGTGGATGGTGAAGATGATGCACCATTGGCTCGTATCGAAACTGAATATAATCTTGAACAAATTCAACCACAAACGCGTCAAGATTATTTAAAGCAAACAGCTAAACTGTTTTGGTTAGGTAAGATTCGTCCACAAATCGAACATTCCTTATTAACCGATAAACGTTTGGCTGCTGAAGCTGAAGCAATGGATGTATTTGCTGAAAACTTACGTCATTTATTACTTTCAGCACCTGCTGGTGGCCGTACGACTTTGGGTGTTGACCCTGGTATTCGTACGGGTGTGAAGCTTGCAGTGGTCAGTAATGCAGGTGATGTTCTTGCGCATAGCACCATTTATCCATTTGCACCGAAAGAAGACAAAGAGGGTTCTATTGCGGAACTTGCTCGTTTATGTCGAGAGTTCCACGTGGAACTTATTGCGATTGGTAATGGTACCGCAAGCCGTGAAACTGAAGCTGTGGTTGCAGAAATGATGGTGGCCAATACTGATCTGCAACTGACACGTATCACTGTAAGTGAAGCGGGTGCTTCTGTTTACTCTGCAAGTGAATTGGCTTCACAAGAGTTACCTGAGCTTGATGTTTCGATTCGTGGTGCGGTGTCAATTGCACGTCGTTTACAAGATCCATTGGCTGAGTTGGTAAAAATTGACCCTAAATCGATTGGTGTAGGTCAATATCAGCATGATGTGAACCAAGCTGGTTTGGCAAAAACATTGGATGCCGTGGTTGAAGACTGTGTGAATGCTGTAGGTGTGGATGTGAATACCGCTTCTCCAGCGATTCTGGCTTATATTGCTGGTCTAAATAAAGCCATTGCGCAACAAATTGTTGAATACCGTAAAGAAAATGGTCGTTTTGATAACCGTCAAGCTTTGAAAAAAGTGCCGCGTTTGGGCGAACGTACCTTTGAACAATCTGCAGGTTTCTTACGTGTTCAAGATGGTTCTGAGCCATTAGATGCTTCTGCTGTTCACCCTGAAAGTTATGGTTTGGTAGAAAAAATTGTTGCAGCAAAAGCAACCACGGTAAAAGACATTATCGGGAATACCGAAATTATTCGCCAAGTCAAAGCCGATGAATTTGTCGATGATCAATTTGGTCTACCGACCATTCAAGACGTTTTGGCTGAATTGGAAAAACCGGGTCGTGATCCACGTCCAGAATTCCGTACTGCGAAATTCCGTGAAGACATTACCGAAGTTGCGCAATTGACTGAAGGCATGCAACTTGAAGGTGTGGTCACCAATGTGACTAACTTCGGTGCCTTCGTCGATGTGGGTGTACATCAAGATGGTTTAGTGCATATTTCTGAACTTGCCAATGAATTTGTTTCTGATCCACATAAAGTGGTGAAACCAGGTCAAATTGTGCAAGTACGTGTGATGCAAGTGGACGTGGAACGTAATCGCGTGAATTTGAGTATGCGCGCTGAAGGTTCTGCACCAGCGAAAGCACCACGTCAGCAACGTCCACAACAAGATCGTACTGAACGTTCAGAACGTAAGCCACAAGGCCAACGTCCTCCGCGTAAAGAGGGTGACTTTAAGCGTCCACAAAATAACAAGCCAAAAAATGAAAAACCACAAGAGCAAAAAATTGGTGGTTTAGGTGCTTTGTTATTACAAGCCGGGATTAAAGGTTCTAAGTAATTAATTAAATGAATAAAAGCCTCTTCGGAGGCTTTTATTTTGAGCATATTATTGTGTCTTGTTCAGAGCGTGGAGATCTGTATGTCACTTAGCTCAATCATCGCATTCTTTGTAAATTAAGAAAGTATGTAGGAATTCAGATAAAATCAACAAACAGCAATTTTGTTCTATACATCTATCTGAATCGCGTTAACCTGACACAATGCAAAAAATTCAAAGGAGGTCTTGATGTCGCGAAGACCTCGTGAACAAGTCGATTACTTACATCTAGAAGAACTAGGTGGTCTGGAAATGCTGAAAGCAAGTTACTATCAGCAGGAATTTTCACGACATGTTCATGAAGGATTTTGTATTGGTGTGATTGAGGAAGGGGCGCAACGCTTTTATCGTACAGGGGGCAATCATGTTGCACCGCAAGGCGATATTATTCTGGTCAATGCCGATGAAGTACATACGGGTTCTGCTGCGGTTGAAACGGGATGGCGTTATCGTGCCATCTATCCAACCCCAGAAGTATTTTATGAGTTGACACGTGATTTGACCACAATACATGGTACAGCACCTTGGTTTAGAGAAGCCGTATTGCATGATGAAGGTTTAGCTCAGCAACTTCGTTTACTGTTTGATTTATTGGAACAACCCAATAATACCTTGCTTAAACAAACCCTATTTTTATCCACTATTGCTTGGCTTGTGTCTAAGTACAGTCAGGTCAAGCCGCAAGCAACCGATTTAAGCAGTGCTAAACAGCGCATCCTCAATATCAAGGATTTTATAGCAAGTATGCCTGAGCAAGAGTTTTCATTGGCTACACTTGCAGAAATGGCCAATCTCAGCCAATGGCATTTTTTACGTCAATTTAAAAAGCATGTCGGTTTGTCACCACATGCATGGTTAGTGCAGGCACGTTTACAAAAATCACAAAAACTGTTAAGACAAGGACTTAATTTATCTGAGGTTTCACAGCAATGTGGTTTTTCGGATCAAAGTCATTTTAGTCGTCACTTTCGTCAGACATTCGGTATTACCCCTGGTGGTTATATTTCCTACCTCAAATAAAACAGCAATTTTATACAATTCTCTCTTATCAAATTTTGGCATAGTCATAAGGTCTTTTATGAGCAATTGTGATTTTGATGTTAAGTGAAAGCATAACCGATGATACGCCAATGACGGTATCACGGGCATTTCTCAATGGGGTGATAAAAATCCTGCCGCTGTGTTTTGCGGTATTACCATGGGGCTTATTGGCGGGCTCGATGGCGATTCAGGCTGGGCTGAGTACTGCACAAGCGATTGGCATGTCGGCTTTAGTCTTTGCAGGTGCAGCGCAGTTGATGACCTTAGGTTTAGTAATGGCAGGAACGCCAGCCTTGACCATCATCATTTCAGTCTTCCTGATCACCACACAGCATTATCTATATGCACTATACCTGCGGGAAGACATTTCCAAGCAGCCTCTAAAACATCGCTTATTGTTGGGCTTTTTGCTGACGGATGAATTATTTGCGGTGAGTATTAAAAAGCAGCAGCATTATATTTATTATTTATTGGGGGCGGGCAGTTGTTTTTATCTGTGCTGGGTCCTGTTTAGCATTTGTGGGGTGCTGCTTGCCTCATCAGTGCCGAATCTTGATCAATATCATTTGGACTTTTCGATTGTTGCGACCTTTATCGCCATTGTGATTCCGTTTATTAAAAATATAAATACCTTGGTCGGTGTGTTGGTATCGGTGCTGTTGACCTTGGTTTTTCTGAGTCTAGGGATTAAAAGTGCTGCGATCTTGGCAGGGGTAATCGGGATGCTAACTGCGACGTGTTTACAGAATTTACGGGAGCGTATGGCATGACTTGGTTCCTTTTGATTATTCTCGCTTTAGTGGTGTTTATGAACCGCTATATTTTGCTGGAACCGAATATTCCGTTGCGATTACCGAAATGGTTTCAACAATCCTTACAGTATTCTGCCCCGTGTTTATTGACTGCGATTGCAACGCCGATTGTGTTTATGGATGAACATGGCGCATTTCGTTCGACTTTATTGAATCCATATTTTTTGGCTACGATTTTAACCGTCATCATTGCGTATAAGGTGAAACATACCTTATTGACCATTATTCTGAGTTTGGCTTGTTTCTATGCTTTGGTGTTTTTCTTACCTTAGCGGGTTTGGGCATTGCGGTTGAATGCCCAAACCACTATCAATATTCAAATTAACGGGTGGTATAACCACCATTGGCAAAAATGGTTTGTCCAGTAATCCACCAGCCATCTGTCACTAGAAAGCGAACCAAAGGCTCAATATCTTCGATCTTGGTTAAGCCACCTAAAGCAGATGCTGATTTATGATAGGCCACGGCTTCGGGTGCTTCCTGACCGTAGAAAAATGGCGTATCCATTGGGCCTGGTGCGACCGCAGTAACGGAGATGCCACGTTCACCAAACTCTTTGGATGCCGCACGAGTATAATGCTCGACAGGGGCTTTTAAGCCTTCATAGGTTGAATAAAGTCCTGTATACGCTGCAAGTAAACTGGTTACGATGGTACAGATCTTTCCATTGTCATTGAGATGACGACCTGCCGATTGAATAAAGAAATAGGCAATTTTATTGTTGATGTCATTCATGCCATCAAACTCTTGTTCGGTGGTGTCTAAATATGGTTTTTTCAGCACACGACCTACGGTATTAATCGCAATATCCACACCACCAAAGTTTTCTTTAGCGGTGATAAACAACTGCTCAATAGTTTGAATATCGGATAAATCAGCTTGTACCAAAACGGCTTTTGCACCGAGTGCCTGTACATCTTTTAAGGTTTGTTCGGCATCGGCTTGGGTGGCAGCGCTGTTGTAATGAATCAGTAAATTTGCACCTTGTTCAGCAAACTTGCGTGAAATTAAACCGCCTAAGTTTTTTGCGCCGCCTGTGATCAGTACGGTTTTTCCATTTAAATGATGTTGTGACATGTATTTGTCCTGATGTTGTTTTTGCATAAAAAACATACTAATTGAATTTATTTGTTTGAAATAGTTGTTAGTATTGAACTGATTGTGCAAAAAAGTTGAATAATAAAAATGGATAAGATTGATCGTTTAAGAATCTTTTGTTTGGTGGCAGAGAAGCAGTCTTTTGCACAAGCTGCAGTGCAATTGGGTTTGCCGCGTTCCAATGTGACTTATGCGATTCAAACACTTGAAAAAGAGTATGAGGTATTACTGTTTTATCGCACCACGCGTAAAGTGGCTTTAACCCATGAAGGGAGTTTATTTTACGATGAAGCCATGCGTTTGGTGGCACAGTTAAAAGAGCTGAATCGTTTTAAAACCCATGTGCGTAGTCAGGAAGGGAAGATCAGTATTGGTATGCCGAAACGCTTAGCCACACAAGTTCTGATTCCTCATCTATCTGAATTTTATCAACGTTACCCCAAAGTAAAAGTGTTGGTGAATGGCAGTGATGATTTTTCTAATTTGATCGAGCAACAGCTGGATTGTGTAGTACGTGTCGGACAAGTTCAGGATGAATATCTGCTGATTCGGCCCATTGCCCAAACTGAAATATGGACTGTGGCAGCGCCGCAATATTTGGCAGAGTTTGGCGAACCTCAACGTTTTGAAGAACTACAACAGCACTTCGCCGTGGATTACCATGTCGCTAAACATTATCGAGAGTGGAGTGAGCTTTTATTCCAAGCGCATCGAGTCAAAATGCCTTATCGTTTATTGGTTGAGAATACCGAGGCTTATATTCAGGCAGGTTTAGCAGGCATTGGCATGATTCAAATTCCTGAATTTGATGCAGCGCCTTATGTACAACAGGGACAGTTACAGCGATTGTTTACCGATATTCCAAACTTACAATTACCTGTCAGTCTGTTGCTAACCGACCGCCAATACCGTCCTAAATATTTTCAGGACTTTATTGACTGG
Source organism: Acinetobacter sp. Ac_3412 (assembly GCF_013072675.1). Classification (NCBI taxonomy): domain Bacteria; kingdom Pseudomonadati; phylum Pseudomonadota; class Gammaproteobacteria; order Moraxellales; family Moraxellaceae; genus Acinetobacter; species Acinetobacter sp. Ac_3412. The sequence continues at coordinate 246,971 of NZ_LXUJ01000011.1, forward strand.
TTAAATGAATTATTAAAAACCAAGTTGTAATGGGAAGGGAACTGCCAATGCATGTGGACAAAGCAGAGAGACAATAAAAAAGCATACCCGAGTATGCTTTTTTATTTTGGCAAGGATTAATACAGACCAAGTAAGAAGCCAGCGCCTAAGGTAAAGAAGCTGAATAACCAGATCCAGCCAAATGAATAGCGCAAATGGCGTCCCATATCGGTACCTGTCAGTCCGACCGCAAGCCAAGTTGCAGGTGAGAATGGGCTGACAAAGGTTCCTGCATTGTTGCCAATCGCCATGGCATACACCACAGAATCTGCATTCACCCCAGCGGTAGCAGTAACTTCCTGCACAATAGGTAGTAATGCAAAGTAATAGGCATCGGTACTGGTAAAGATGTCCATCGGTACACCTAGAATTCCCACCAGAATGTGCAGGCTCGCAATCCATGTACTTGGTAGGATTTTAATGAGATCTAGGGCAATCGATTGCAACATACCTGACTCAGACAAGATTCCGAGGAAGGCACCTGCTGCAAAAATAATGGCAACCATGCTTAGAGCTTGTGGTGCATGACGGCCAATGACTTCAATTTGTGTTTTCGGCTGTGGGAAGTTGACGATCAAGACCAAGGCAAGGGCAATCATAAACACATAAGGTGCAGAGAATAGTCCAAAAGCTAAACAGATAATGGCAGCAACGATCAGACCGAGGTTAAACCATAAATTCTTTGGTTTGGCGTCTTCTTGCAGATCTTCGGCCAGATCTTTGGCCATGCAGTCTTGTTCAAATGGGGTGGTGCCAAGGGCTTGAGCCGCGAGAATACGTTTTTTCTCACGTAAACCCATAAATACGGCAAACACCATCATCCCTGCAACACCCACCACTTGAACGGGAATCAGACTATGCCAGAGTGTGGCAGCATCTAAACCTGTCGCAGCTGAAGCACGTCCCAAAGGTCCGCCCCATGGCACCATATTCATTACGCCCATACTACCCGCCATCAGCAATAGCATCAGATAGGGACTCATGCCCAATTTACGGTAAAGTGGTAATAAGGCTGGAATAATAATTAAAAAAGTGGCAGCGCCTGAACCATCTAAATGCACAATCGCAGCAATCAGGGTGGTCATCACAGCAACAATCACCACATTGCCACGCGTCATTTGCACCATGCGTTTAATCATGGGATCAAAGACATGTAATTCTTTTAAAATGCTAAAAAACAAAATGGCGAATAAAAACATGGTCGCCACTTTGGTCACTTTGGCTAGACCGGCTTCAAAGAAACCAGAAATCTCGCTAATCGAAAAACCAGCAATGAGCGCGCCAATAAGAGGAACAATCGACATTGCAACAATTGGACTGGTTTTACCAGACATCAGTAGCGCAACAATTGTCACAATAATTAGAATACCTATCAGCGTCAGCATTATTTACTCCCTAAAGTTGTAACCTCTTGCCATAAAAAAAGTGTTAAAAATACACCAAAAATAAAAATTAAAGCGCCGACCATTATGCACAAAAACTTAATTTGTTCTTAAATTTAAGAAGAAAAACTAAACGAATAGGCCAAGAAATGAACATTATGTTTAATTTTTTCGGAAAATAGGTCAGAGCGAAATAATGCTGTGCCTAAAAAGTAGCCAAATTTGGAGCGATAACAGAAGATTGCAGCGGTAGATTTAATCACCAACTTTCTAAAAAATACTGTGCTGAGAACAATCAAAATGAAATGACTTGATTTTGACTTCGGTCATTTTTTGCAGTACAACATAAATTAGAGTAATTGCTCTAATTTTTAAAAAAGAGGTGAAAATGCAAATTGGTCGACACGCTTGGATGGCGCAGACTTCAGGGGATTTATCCTTAAAAAATCGTATGTTGCTGTTGCGTCATAGCCTTTTTCCTGTGTTAAAACAGAGTATAAAAATGTATAGTTTGGCCTATCGGATTAAACCTGCTACCCCGTATCAACTGGATATGGATGATCTGAGATTGCCAGACAGTGTAGACGTGCAACAAGCCTTGGAGAAAATGCAGGATTGCAGTTCGCAGGCCTTACAGAATCATTGTCTGAGAACATGGTGCTATGCCACCGCATTTGCGCAAATGCAGCATTTAAAACCAGATCATGAATTATTGGCAGTTTCTTGTTTATTGCATGATTTAGGGATGACAGAACAATATTATCAGTATCATGTACAGTGTCGCTGCTTTGCTGGGCAAGGGGCATATGCAGCAAGAGATTGGTCGCTTGAACAGGGCTGGCAAGTGCCACGGGCAGATCAACTGTTTGATGTGATCAGTCTGCATATGAATCCCCATGTCGCATTGACTGAGGGGATAGAAGCGCATTTGCTGCAGCAAGCGGCCAGTTGTGACGTCATCGGCAGTCGTGGTTTTGAATTTTCAACGCAGTTTAGACAGCAATTACAGCAAAGATACCCTCGTCTTGATTTTAATCAGATCATGATTAAATTTACTCAACAGGAAGCACAGCAACGGCCTCGATCTCGTACTGCCATGCTGGTGCAGAGTGGCTTTAAGCAGCTTGTGAATTTCAATCCTTATGTACAATAACGCTCAAAATAAAAAACCACCTTTGCTTTTTACAAAAGTGGTTTAGATTTAGGACACAATTTATTTAGTGGTCATGTTCAAGATATTCAGGCTTTTTCGGTAAGGCCCAACTACACATGAAACAGATTAACAGCATGATAATGACATAGACAAAGAAGGTATTTTCAATGCCTGCATCTTTAAACAATAACGCTACGGATGGCGCGGAACCGCCAAATAAGGCATTACCCACCGCATAGGAGAAACCTACACCTAAGGCACGAACATGCGGCGGGAACATTTCAGCTTTGACCAAACCACTGATCGAAGTATAGAAGCTCAGCAGCATCATCAAGAAAATCAGTAATAGGGTGATGATAACAGGGGAGTCAGCAAAGCTGCGCATACCTGTGACCATGACCGGATAAATAAAGATGGCGCTGAGTAAACTGAATGCCAACATGGAAGCACGGCGACCAATGCGATCTGACAACATGCCGAACAACGGTTGCGCCAGCATGAATACAAATAGCGCCGTGGTCATGATAAAGCCAACGGTTTTGCCATCCATACCAATATTGGTGAGGTAGGTTTTTGAATAAACCGTAACCACATAGAAGGTGAGTGAACCAGCTGATGTATAGCCAACAACCAATAAGAAAGTTTTCCAATGCTGCTTAAGCAGGGCAACTAAGCTACCCGATTCTTCACGTTCGGCATCTTCATGTGACAAGGTTTCTTCTAAACGACTACGGGCGAACAAAGACAATAATGCGGCAATACCACCGATGACAAAAGGAATACGCCAGCCACCATCATTCAATTGCTGTTCAGTCATAAACCCGAGCAAGATCACCCCGAGTAAACTGGCAAGTAACTGACCACCTGAAAGCGTGACGTACTGGAATGATGCAAAGAAGCCTCGTTGCCCTTTTAAGCCGAGTTCACTCATATAGGTGGCAACAGCACCATACTCACCACCCACGGAGAGACCTTGCAGTAAACGTACCATGAGCAGTAAAAAGGGGGCCCACATCCCGACTTGATCATAAGTCGGTAAGGCTGCGAACAGGAATGAACTGAGTGCCATTAAGCAAATTGAAATGACCATTGATTGCTTACGGCCTTGGCGGTCAGCAATACGTCCGAATAGCCAACTGCCGATTGGGCGCATGAAAAAGCTGGCGCCAAACACCCCCCAAACATAAATGGCTTTGGTGGTTGGATCCATATCTGGAGCGGTCAATGCATGGGTAAAATAGGCAGCAAAAACGGCATAAATATAGAAATCGAACCACTCAACTAAATTCCCTGATGCCGCACCGACGATACCTTTGATACGACTTCTTTTTTCTTCCTTGCTATATGTCTGACTCATATATGTTCCTTTTCAACCAAGCAAGATTCTGTAACTGAATCTTTACAGAATGTTATATACCGCTAAAGAAGCATGAAAATGACACTATTTTGTATGCTTTTTATGAATGTATTTTTAGATAGAGAGAATAATACTGGTTTTTAGCTAAATCATTGACAGATAAAGAATGTCAGAATGGTCAATATTGGGAATTTAATGTTTTTAAAAGCAATTAATTGAGCTGTATCAAGGGACAATCTAGGAACAGGACAAGCTGCTGTTATGTAAATAGATTGTAATAAAGGCATTTTTTAGGATTTTCATCTTTTTATTTCAATTCAATACATGAAGTGCTTGTCTTGGAAGGTGAGCGTGGCAATCGCATTGGAAATATGCGATCCAGAAAATATGCGAGAAGCAAAATCAACAGACGCTACTGATGATTAATGCAGCAAAGCTGTGGATAAGTTTTAGTTTATACACATTAGCTGTTGTGGGCATTGCAGAAAGTTTTTAAAGCAATTGGTTGAGGTCTGGAATCGGACAATCTTTTCTCAATGGGCACGCTTCACCTTGAGTAAATCGACTTAACATCATTCTGATTTGATGAAGCTGTGCAATCTTCTCATCTATCAAATCTAACTTGTCTTGGAAAATGCTTTGTACTTGTGGGGCAGGGATTTCATCTTGGGCTGTCATCGCTAAAATCTGCTTAATTTCATTGAGCGAGAATCCAAGATTTTTTGCGGTACGAATCAGTTGTAACTGTTGCAGCGTTTGTTCTGAATAATCTTTATAGCCATTATTACAGGTGATGGATTTGATTAACTGCATTTTTTCATAAAAGCGAATGGTATCCCGACTTAAATCCGTCTGTTTTGCCAATTGTCCAATTAACATGGTGATCATCCTTATTATTCTTGAATATGTCTAAAAAATGACTTGACCATTGAGTGTACTCCATCCTTTAGCCTATGCCTACATTCAATCAAAAGAGCATATGAGATGGCGCATAACAACTTAAAAACTCAGCAAGATCAACAAGTCGCTTTGGTCGCAGGTCCAACAGGATTTATTGGCCGTTATTTAATTTTAGAATTATTAAAACAAGGACATAGGGTTTTTGCCTTAGTCCGGAATCAAGCTAAACAACAACCCGTGCTCACAAATTGGCTCAGTCAAAAAGGTGTGTCCTTGAATCAATTGAGCTTTATTCAAGGTGATGTGACACAGGCTAAGCTAGCCATCAGCGAGCAAGATTGGCAAAAATTAAGCACAGTGGACACTTTATATAATAGTAGTGCACTGTTTGCATGGAACCTAAGTATGCAGCAAGCACGGGCTGTAAATGTCGAAGGTGCACTGAATTTATTGACTTGTGTTCAGCAACATTGTGCTTTGAAGCGCGCAGTACATGTTTCGGGTTATATGTTGACGATCACGAGTCATTTAGAGCAGGCTGGGATTTGTCTTGAACAACCTGAGCGTACCGAGTGGCCAGCTGTGTATCAAAACTTAGGGGCATATGAAGCCTCTAAAATAGAAGCGCATTTTGCATGGATACAGCAAGCACAACAGTTATCGGTAGATTGGACCATTATCCACCCAGCAACAGTGGTTGGCGATGATGTGTCGGGTGAAATTCCCACGAATCAGCCGATCGCGCAAATGATTGATGTGCTCAAACGGGGAAAAATGAGTGCCATCCCTGCAACAGCTCAGCATTATCTACCTTTAATCCGTGTCGATGATTTATGTCAGGTGATGGTGAAAGCAACGATGGATCAGACCTTGGCAAATCAAGCGATGCTGGTGGTGAGTGAGCATTCTGTTGCCCTGCATCAACTGACCCGAATGATTGCAGATCAATTACAGGTGAGTGCACCAACCAGACATGTACCAGTTGGACTGCTAAGGCTTATTTTAAAATGGCAATGGTTAGCGAAAAAATTAGAAATGTCTCCGGAAATGCTAAGTTTTTTAAGAACAGAACAGCTGGATCGAGAACGATTGACGCAGTTTCAACAGCGTTGGCAGATTTCGATGGGAAATTTAGAACTAGCGATCCGTAAAACAACCGATTGGATGAATCAAATCACCCCTTCATAGATATTTTTTCTAAAAAAACAGCCAATCAAAAGATCGGCTGTTTTTGAATCTTTAAAATGGATTACCAATGTTCACCTGGGAACAAACGCGCATAAGCACGTTGAATTAAATTCAATTTCTCTTGCTCACCAACAGATGCGGTAGAACTTGGGAATAAGTTGAAACCAATCGACATTAAAATGTTGTTAATGTCTGGTGCAATTGCATAGGTGATCGATGCAAGTCGACCTAAATTGGTTGCGATCTTTTTCGGACGCTTCACGATCGCATAGGCAATTAAATCAGCTGCTTCTTCAGGTGAAAGCGTTGGTACATATTTATAAATTTTAGTTGGCGCGATCATTGGTGTGCGCACCAAAGGCATATAAATTGAGGTAATCGCAATTTTGTGTGAGTGAACTTCCGCAGATAAACAACGACTAAATGCATCCAATGCCGCTTTAGACGCAACGTAAGCAGAAAAGCGCGTTGCGTTGGCAAGAACACCAATCGAGCTGATGTTAATGATTTGACCGTCTTTACGCTGCATCATGTGCGGTAAAACATTCAAGACTAAGCGTACTGCACCAAAGTAATTTAACTGCATGGTACGTTCGAAGTCATGGAAACGATCAACCGACTCATGTACCGCACGACGGATTGAACGTCCTGCGTTATTTACAAGAATATCAATGTGATCTACTGCTGCTAAGATTTCTTTTGAAACCGCATCAATAGATTCCATATCATTGAGATCACATGGAAATACGGTCGCTTTTCCACCTTCAGCCTCGATCTCAGCTTTGACCTCATCTAACTTCTCTTTGGTACGAGCGAGCAATAAGACATGGGCACCTGCTTGAGCAAGGTATTTTGAAACCGTTAAACCAATACCACTTGATGCTCCTGTGACAATGATTGTTTTACCGTCGACTTTTTGCTGAAAAAGTTTTTTGAGTTTTGCATTCATGTAAGTTACCTACATTAATCACGCTGTTGTTTGCAATGCCTTCTTATTACGATTAAACACTACACTTTATTTTGATGTAATATTAACCGATATTTTTTGTTTGTCTAGTGTAAATCTTTGAAAAATAATGTGTTTTTTAGAGTAAAAGCTCTAAAACAAGATATTGTAATAGTTGAAAAAGCAATTATATTTTTTAACTTTTGCACAAAAAATAAGCCCCTGAAGAGGGGCTTATTGATTTCATTAAAATTAAACTTGTGCAAGGGCCTGTTCTAGGTCGGCAATCAGATCATCGACATGCTCAATCCCAATAGATAAACGCACTAAGTCTTCACTGACGCCTGCTGATTTGAGCTCTTCTGCATTGAGTTGGCGATGGGTTGTCGTGGCTGGATGGCAAGCTAGACTTTTGGCATCTCCGATATTCACCAGACGGGTAAATAGCTGTAATGCATCAATAAAGCGGGTGCCGCCTGCCAGACCATCCTGAACACCGAAAGAAAGGATTGCAGAAGGTTTACCTTTCACATACTTTTGTGCCAAATGGTGCTGTGGATGGTCTTTTAGACCAGCATAATTTACCCACTTCACTTTTGCATGTTGTTTTAAATATTCGGCAATTTTGATGGCATTTTCAGTATGACGTTCCATCCGCAGATTTAAGGTTTCCAGTCCTTGTAGGATCAAGAATACGCTTAATGGACTAATTGCCGCACCAGTATTACGTAATGGCACCACGCGCGCACGCGCAATAAAAGCGGCTTCACCCAATACTTCGACATAATTCACGCCGTGATAGCTTGGGTCAGGTGTATTTAAAGCTTTAAAGCGTTCAGGATATTTGCCCCAAGGAAACTTGCCGCTATCGACAATCACGCCACCGATGCTATTGCCATGTCCGCCGATATATTTAGTCAGAGAATGCACAATAATGTCGGCACCAAATTCAAATGGCTTTAATAAGGCAGGTGTCGCCACGGTATTATCAACAATAACAGGCACGCCATACTCATGGGCAATCTTGGCAATCGCTTCAAGGTCGATAATATTGCCAAGGGGATTACCAATCGATTCAACAAAGACCAGTTTGGTCTTTTCATCAATAATCTGACGCAATGCTTCTGGATTTTGATAATCGAAGAAACGGACTTCAATACCTTGCTTTGGCAGTGTATGGGCAAATAAATTATAAGTCCCGCCATATAAGGTAGACACGGACGCGATATTGTCACCTGCTTCGGCAATGGTTTGAATCGCATAAGTAATTGCAGCCATACCAGAGGCTAAAGCCAATGCCCCAATACCACCTTCGAGAGCAGCTATACGCTGTTCAAGTACGGCCGTGGTTGGATTCATAATACGGGTATAGATATTTCCTTGAACTTTAAGATCAAATAAATCTGCCCCATGTTGCGTATTATCAAAGGCATATGAGGTGGTTTGATAAATCGGCACCGCCACTGCTTTGGTGGTTGCTTCTGGTGAATACCCCGCATGAATGGCTAAAGTTTCATCTTTATAAGTCATAATTACATCATCTACGTGTGTTAAATATTGATCGAGTCTAGCGTATATTTTATCCAAAATGGTGCATAATTTTTGCGCTTGATAGTGATTTTAATGATATAGCGAGTCTTTATCGGTCGTAATTGTTTTTGAAAATGACGAAATAATTCAAACCTGTAATGTCTTGCAAAAGAAAATTCTTTGATCTAGACAAACAAATGTCATCTTAACTTCAAGTCAATTGGGTTTTCAGCGTATAATACGCCGATTATTTTATTCGCTATTTTGCGATGTATTCGTTTTTCTTGAGGAGTCCTGCGTGGCCCAATATATTTATACGATGAATCGAGTGTCGAAAATGGTTCCGCCGAAGCGCGAAATCTTAAAAGACATCTCTTTATCATTTTTCCCAGGCGCAAAAATTGGTGTGCTTGGTTTGAACGGTGCTGGTAAGTCAACCTTACTCCGTATTATGGCTGGCGTAGACAAAGATTTCTCAGGTGAAGCTCGTGCACAACCAGGAATCAAGATCGGCTACTTAGAACAAGAACCGCCACTCGATCCAACCAAAGACGTTCGTGGTAACGTTGAAGATGGTGTACGTGAAGCACTTGATGCTTTAGCTCGTCTTGATCAAGTTTTCGCTGAATATGCTGAGCCTGATGCAGATTTTGATGCGCTTGCAAAAGAGCAGGAAAAATTAGAATCAATCATCCATGCTTGGGATGCGCATAACCTGAATAACCAGCTTGAAATTGCTGCTGATGCATTGAATCTTCCAGCTTGGGATGCAGATGTATCATTGCTTTCAGGTGGTGAGCGCCGTCGTGTTGCATTATGTCGTTTATTGCTTTCTAAGCCAGATATGTTGCTTCTTGACGAACCGACGAACCATTTAGATGCTGAATCAGTATCTTGGTTAGAGCGTTTCTTGAAAGACTTCCCAGGCACAATCGTTGCGATTACGCATGACCGTTATTTCTTAGATAACGTCGCTGAGTGGATTCTTGAACTTGACCGTGGCATGGGTATTCCTTATCAAGGTAACTATTCTTCTTGGTTAGAACAAAAGAATGCGCGTTTAGAGCAAGAAAACAAGCAAGAAGAATCTTTTGCCAAGGCATTGAAAAAAGAACTGGAATGGGTTCGTTCAAATGCCAAAGGTCAGCAAAAGAAAAACAAAGCGCGTATGGAGCGTTTTGAAGAACTTAACTCACGTGAGTTCCAACAACGTAACGAAACTTCTGAAATTTATATTCCACCTGGTCCGCGCCTAGGAAATAAAGTTGTAGAAGTTGAAGGGATCAGCAAATCATTTGATGGTCGTCTGCTTTATAAAGACTTAACCTTTACAATACCACCAACTGCGATTGTTGGTATTGTCGGTCCGAACGGTGCGGGTAAAACCACGCTATTCCGTATGATGACTGGCGAACAGCAACCAGATACGGGTACTGTGACTTTAGGTGAGTCAGTTAAAGTGGCTTACGTGGGTCAGATCCGTGATACTTTGGATAATAATAAAACCGTTTGGGAAGAAGTTTCTGGCGGTTTGGATATCCTGAGAATCGGCGAATACGAAATTGCATCGCGTGCTTATATTGGTCGCTTTAACTTTAAAGGCCAAGATCAGCAAAAACGTGTAGGCGAATTATCAGGTGGTGAGCGTAACCGTTTACAACTTGCGAAAATCTTACAGTTGGGTGCAAACGTTATCTTACTGGATGAGCCATCAAACGACTTGGATATCGAAACTTTACGTGCACTTGAGGATGCAATTCTTGTATTCCCAGGCACAGTGATGGTGGTATCACATGACCGTTGGTTCCTTGACCGTATTGCAACGCATATCTTGTCATTTGAAAATGAACAGCCTGAGTTCTACGAAGGGAACTATGCTGAATATGAAGCATACCGTCAGTCGCGTTTAGGTGACGCAGCGGTCGCAAAACGTTCTAAATATAAAAAGATTACAGGTTAATTTCTGTCAATAAAAAAACCAGCTTCCGAGCTGGTTTTTTTATGCTTATGAAAAAGCCAATTCACTGAATGCACTATATAAATAGGCTTTTGCTTCAGGATGCCCTAAATGGGCTGCGCGTTCTAACCAATATTGCGCTTTGCCATAATTTTTATCTAAACCTAACTCGCCATGCAAATAGCTTTCGCCGAGTTTAAAAGCGGCATCTGCATTACCACGTAAGGCTGCACGAAGAAAATACCAAACCGCGTTGCGATCATTGGCTGAAATAAAGGGGTGGCTGTCTTGCTCATGTTCTTGGTGTGCCAATGTTTTAAAAAACTCGGCTTTATGAATTTCTCGTTCAGACTCGGATAGAGGGTTCTGTTGAACTAAACCAGAACAATAGGAATGCAACCGCTGTTTGATACTTGCAATATTCATCATGCAACTCCTTGAGCTAAGTTTTTCATTATTATGTTTTTAATATATGTTTTTTCTTTGCAGCTATTGTTCTATTTGTGTATTCCTCAGCAGTGAGAAATGCTATAGAAAATAAGCCAATACCAGATTGTTTAGGTCGTTGGCTTATCTAGCTGTACCCATTTATTTGTGTCTATTTATTAAAATCACCTCGTAGATCAGACCACATCAGCAGTGGTGTAACAGTGACTACATCGAAGACCATTGCCAAAGGGTAGAGCACCATACGGGTTGCTCGTTTGACTGGGTGTTTGGTGGTGATGGTGGTCTCTTGTTGTAAGGTAATTGGATAGGGCTGTGCCAATTTTTGTTGGATTTTTTGCTGATCGAGTGCTTGATACAGCTGCCCTTTAAAAAACACATTGATATAAGGATAAGGCGCAGTTTCTTGATTTTGAATCAAGTCAAAATTTTGTCTAAAACCCAAGGATTTCAATAATTCTTTTTGCTTTGGATTGAGATCCACCATACGGGTGTGATAGCGAATTTGTAATACGCCACGAAAATGATTCGGGTCATCCATGGTCAGTACCAGTGGGCTAGGATGACTAAAGCTGCGTTGCTCGGCTGGAATGGCATGCAAAAGCTTTAGGAGTTCAGTACTACCATCGGTCATTAAGTAATTGAAATCTTGTCCAATAAAGATCAGGCCTTGGCTTTTTTCATTTTGAATGGCTTGTCCAAGCGCCAGAATCTGATCGGTTTTCAGTGTGGTGGTTTGAACCTGTGAGCTTTCATTGGGTAAGGCTGTGGAAAGTAGGCTGGTTGCGCATCCGCTTAATGCCATGGCTAAGACCCAAAGAGAGAAGATTTTATACATAAAATACCCGTAACAGAGAACATTATTATCATGAATGAGAATCAAAAAACGTTTTAAATCAGTGAGAAATTGACTGAAAATTGTTTTGTAATTTTATTACATTGGCATAGCCTGCTATAGTGCCTTTGTGCAATTTACTGTAAGGGTGTGCTGTTGCAACGCTCAACTGTTTTCGTGACCGTCTTGCTGAGTTTGTTCATGTTCCAAAGTTTCTGGAATGTGGCGGCAGCATTTTGCGCGCATGAGACGGTCAGTGAATACAGTACATTGAATCATTTTGGGCATCATGTTGCTGAACAGACAAACAGTTCTGAACAAGGCGCTGTCTTTGATAAAGTCGCAGCAGATTTACCGATGCCTTTAAGCTTGCAAGATCATCATGACCATCTACCATCTTGTTTTCATGTGGTGGTGGCTGAAGTTCAGCAACGTGTAAATGAACCGATGTTGCACAGTCAGGACGTAGAACAAAAATATTACTGGTCCAACTTCTATCAGTCTCCACATCTTTCAGGGCTAAATCCGCCGCCTTTATCAACCCCGCTATAGGTGGGGTAGCCGAAAAATAGCCCACCGCATTCTTATTACTTTGCGGGGCTTTATATGTCTTCTAGTTTAAATCAGCGTATTCATGCAGTTGAGCAGCATACGCGAAAAAATCGTACTCAATTGTCATTGAAGTGGTCAGTGTTGGCACTTGCCTTAAGCACTGCTATTTTGAGTCCATCCATTGCCGCAGAATCTTTACTTGATGCAAATCAGCCTGCAACCAAGGCTGCACAACGTAATCTGAATTTTGAGCAAATCTTGCAGGATGTGAAACAATATCAGGCAGGCACAGGGGTGTGGCAAACGCAGCAAGGAATCGCTGAGGCCAATGTGAAACAAGCCGGGTTATGGTCGAATCCAAGTATTTCTATTCAGCAAACCGACTTTAGGTCAGGCAAAGACAAAGAGTTGGAATTTGGTGTTTCACAAAAATTAGACATTTTTGGTCAACGTCGTGCTGCGGTTAAGCTTGCCGATGTACAAGCATCTCAAGTGGGGCTTAATCAGGAACTCTACAATGCGCAACTTGAGCTAGCAGTTAAATATCTGTGGTCGCAAGTCGTGGTGCTAGAGCTGGAACATGATGTGGTTCAGGCACAGTTAAAAACCAGTCAGGATACTTTGGATGCAACTCGTTTAAGACTCAAAGCGGGCAGCATTGCGCAGGTCGATTTAGATCGTACCTTGATGGCGCATATTGAAAATCAACGGTTGTTTCAACAAACCGAGCTCTCTTTAGCCACTGCAAAGCGTCAATTGGCAAATCTGTGGGGCAGTACCGATAACCGCTTCTCTACTCAGGCAAGCAATGTCTGGCCACAACAAAAAGATTTGCAAGATTATTTGCAGAACAACTTATTTGAGCGTGCTATTCAACTCGATATCGTGCGTCAAAAAGCCAATATCGATTATTTAAAAGTATCCAACCGACCAAATCCGACGGTCAATTTAGGTATGGTGCAAAGTAAAAGCGCAGAAACCAATTCGACCGATAACAAGTTCCGAGTGGGCATCGATATTCCGTTGAATATTTTCAATCGTCAACAGTATTCATTGCGAATTGCCAATGCCAAACAAGATTTACTGGTCAAACAGCAACAGTTTTACAAGCAGCAGAACTTGAATGCGATTCAGACCTTAACAGCAGAGTTGGCGGGGTTGAAACAACAGTTCGATCTCGTCAATCAACGACAAATTCCTTTGTCTGAAACGGTGCAAGAGAAAATGTTGCTCGGTTTCAAAGTCGGTAAATATGCCATTACCGATGTGCAGCAAGCCACCATGCAATTGCAAGATCAACGTTTAAACAAAGTGCAGTTACTCAAGAGTGCATGGCAAAAGCAAATTGATGCAGAAAGTTTAGCACTGGGAATTGAGCCGAGTATGGTGAGTTCAAGTGATGCCTTAAATCAGATTAATCAAACCCTTTGGAAAGATACCAATAACCTTCCCGCTGTAGTAGGAGCAGAATAATGTCGACAAATAAATCTAAAAAGCAGTGGTTTTGGGTCATTCTGGTTATCGCCGTTGGCTTAGTCCTGAGCGCGTTATTATTTTTCACGGGCAAGAACAAAGCCAGCGGTGATGCAGCAGCTGATAGTCATGGCGAAGGTGAGGAAGGACATACAGAAGGTGAGGCTGGGCAGGCGGAAAGTGAGGAAGGTACCTTAAATCTCAGCCCAAAACAGATGACTGAATATGGGGTTAAGCTGGCTCAGGTTGGTGTGGGTGAAGTCGGACAGCAATTTGCTTACCCAGCAAAACTGGTGACCAATACCGATCAGCAAGCGCATGTTTCAGCAACCTTTGCTGGGCGTGTGGAAAGTGTCAATGCGGTACTCGGTCAACAAGTCAAGAAAGGGCAGGTTTTAGCTACTTTATTTATTCCTGATTTGGTGGATCAGCAAGCTAATTTAAGTATTGCCCAAGAAGCTTTAACGCTTGCACAGCAAGATTATCAACGTGAAAAACAACTTTGGGAACAAGGGGTTTCTGCACGTCAGGATTATCAACGTGCCTACAATGCCTATCGTCAGGCACAGATTCAGGTACAAGCTGCACGTAGCCGGTTATCTGCCTTGGGCGCATCCAGTGGCAGTCAGGGTCGTTATGTCTTGACCGCACCTTTAAGCGGTGTGGTGAGTCTGAAAGATATTGTGGTGGGTGAGCAAATTACCGCCGATAAGCAGTTATTTGTGATTGATCAGCTGGATCAACTCTGGATTGAGTTTATTTTACCAAGCGTCAATAACATCAATGTCCAACCGGATCAGCAGATCGAGTTTAAATCGCTGCAAACCAATAATAGCTTTAAAGCACAAATCCAGACTTTGACCACAGCAGCAGATACCCAGACAGGTCGTTTGCAGGTGCGTGCCAAAGTGTTAACTCCAGCCAAAGAGCTTCGACCTAATTTGATGGTAAACGTGTTATTAGATGGCACGGACAAGAAGCCTGTGCTTCGTGTTGCCAAAGGGGCGATTCAGCAGATCGAGGGTAAAGCCACGGTTTTTGTCGCTAAGCAAGAGAAAGACCAAATGCATTTCACTCCAACACCTGTACAACTGGGTAATTACTCAAGTGATGGGCAGTGGGTAGAAATCCAATCGGGTCTGACTGAAAAGCAACAATATGTCAGTCAAGGCAGTTTCCTTTTGAAATCTGAGATCGAGAAGGGAGAGGCTGAGCATGGGCACTAAAGATAAGTTACAGCTTCCTCCCGCGGAAGGTCTGTTTGATCGGATTATTCAGTTTTCAATCCGCAATGCGATTTGGGTCATGCTGTTTGTGGTGGCATGGATTGGGGTCGGCATTTATAGCTACCAAAAACTTTCGATTGATGCCGTGCCTGACATTACCAACGTACAGGTGCAGATTAATAGCCAAGCAGGTGGATTCACTGCCCCTGAGGTTGAACAACGCATTACATATCCGATTGAAAATGCCATGTCGGGTATTCCGAACTTGGAACAAACCCGTTCCATCTCCCGTTACGGCTTATCCCAAGTCACGGTGATCTTTAAAGACGGTACCGATATCTATTGGGCACGCCAGCTGATTAACCAGCGCTTACAGGAAGCCAAGAGTGCTTTGCCTGATGATATTGATCCACAAATGTCACCGATTTCTACTGGCCTAGGCGAGATCTATCAATGGGTGATCAAAGCTGAACCGAATGCCAAAAAGGCCGATGGTACGCCTTATCAGGCCATGGACTTGCGTGAAATTCAGGACTGGATTGTTCGTCCTCAATTACAACGCGTGCCGGGTGTTGCTGAAATCAATACCATTGGGGGATATAACAAGACCTATGTGGTTTCTCCCGACCTGAAACGTTTGCAACAACTGCAAATTCCGTTAACCGATTTGCAAACTGTACTCACTGAAAATAATGAAAACCGCGGTGCGGGTTTTATTGAAGAAAATGGTCAGCAGCTGACGGTACGTATTCCGGGGATGTTGAAAACCGTACAAGACATTGAGAATGTCACGGTCAGTACCAAGAATGGTTTGCCGATTCGTGTTGCCGATGTTGCAACAGTTTCGATTGGACATGATCTAAGAACAGGGGGTGCCACCTATAACGGTGAAGAAACCGTACTCGGTATCGCGATGATGATGATGGGTGAGAACAGTAAATCCATCGCTCAAGCACTCGATAGTAAAATGCAGGAAATCAAACGTTCATTACCTGAAGGGGTGGTGGTCGAAACGGTATATAACCGCAGTAACTTGGTTGATAAAGCCATTAAGACGGTGGCCAAGAACCTGATCGAAGGTGCAATCTTGGTGATTGTGATTCTGTTTGTGTTCTTAGGTAACTTCCGTGCGGCATTGATTACCGCCTGTATTATTCCCTTATCCATGCTGTTTACCCTGACAGGGATGGCGGAGCAAAAAATCAGTGCCAACCTGATGAGTTTAGGCGCATTGGACTTCGGGATTATCGTCGATGGTGCGGTGGTGATTGTCGAAAACTGTATCCGACGGCTGGCAGAGGCTCAGCATCATAAAGGTCGACTCCTGACTCGTTCTGAACGTTTTACCGAAGTCTTCTTGGCGGCAAAACAGGCAAGACGTCCGCTGATTTTTGGACAAATCATCATTATGGTGGTGTATTTGCCAATCTTTGCACTGGCGGGTGTAGAAGCGAAAATGTTCCACCCAATGGCAATGACCGTGGTCTTGGCCTTGATTGGTGCGATTATTTTATCCGTAACCTTTGTTCCTGCTGCGGTGGCGTTATTTGTTACTGGTGAGGTCAAAGAGAAAGAAAGTCGTTGGATGGCCGCCTTAAAAAACGGTTATAAATCCTTGCTGGATAAAGCCTATGCTTTCCGCTATGTGGTGGTGGCCGGTGCGGTGACTATTTTGATACTTACCGCTGCGATTGGTTCGCGTGTCGGTAGTGAGTTTGCGCCACAACTGAGTGAAGGTGACTTTGCTTTACAGTTGATGCGTGCACCAAGTACCGGAATTGAAGAATCACTCAAGATTCAGGAAAGTGTTGAGAAGCAATTACTCGCAGAGTTTCCAGAAATCAAAGCAATCTTTGCCCGGACAGGTACCGCCGAAGTGGCAACGGATGTGATGCCGCCTAATATTTCTGATGCAATCGTTCTGTTAAAGCCGCGTGATCAATGGCCTGATAAATCGGAAACCATTGACGAGCTTCGGACCAAAATGTTGGCCTATGTGGAGAAAATTCCAGGTAACAACAGTGAGTTTTCTCAGCCAATTGAATTACGTTTCAACGAACTGATTTCAGGGGTACGTAGTGATATTGGGGTGAAAATTTTTGGTGATGATATGCAGGTTCTGAACCAAGAGGCTGAAAAAGTCGCGCAAACCTTGAGAACGATTACTGGTGCAAGTGAAGTCAAAGTCGAGCAAACTGATGGTTTACCTTTACTCAATGTCGATATCGACCATGCATTGGCTGCGCAATACGGTTTATCAGTGAAATCCATTCAGGATTTGGTTGCTGCAAGTATTGGTGGACAAAGTGTTGGGCAGATTTTACAGGGTGACCGTCGTTTTGATTTTGTGGTGCGTTTGGATGATGGGATGCGTACGCCGCAGCAATTGGCGATGTTACCGATTCAACTACCGAATGGTGGTTTGATCAAACTGCAAGACGTGGCAAAAGTGGAGAATATTTTAGGCTTGGCGCAAGTCAGCCGTGAAAATGGCAAGCGCCGTGTTGTAGTCACCACCAACGTACGCGACCGTGATTTGGGCTCATTTGTGGGTGAAATGCAGCAGAAATTATCTCAGCAAAAATTACCAAGCGGTTATTGGCTTGGTTATGGCGGTCAGTTTGAAAATCTGGCCTCGGCAAAAGCCAGAATGCAGATTGTGGTGCCATTGGCATTGCTGATGATCTTTGTTCTGTTGATGGCGGTGTTTAATAACTTTAAAGAAAGCTTGCTGGTGTTTAGTGGCGTGCCATTTGCTCTATCAGGCGGTTTGGTGGCGCTGTGGTTACGCGATATTCCCTTGTCGATGTCGGCAGGTGTCGGTTTTATTGCGCTCTCTGGTGTCGCCGTGCTGAATGGTCTGGTGATGTTGAGTTTTATCAAAGAGCTGCGTGAGCAATATGATGTTCACTATGCCACTTGGCATGGTGCGGTATTACGCTTACGTCCTGTCTTGATGACTGCTTTTGTCGCATCGCTTGGCTTTATCCCGATGGCGATTGCCACAGGTACGGGTGCAGAAGTTCAGCGCCCACTGGCAACCGTGGTGATTGGCGGGATTATTTCATCCACCTTGCTGACCCTGCTGATTTTGCCCGTGGTGTATCGTTGGATGAATGAAGCCAAACAGGACAAACGTCAGGAAAGTGCAATTTAATCTGTTTATGCTATCTTCTTAATGAAGCACTTTATTAAGAAGAATCTGAACCAGCCAAAGCGATTTTCGCCTTGGCTGACTTTAAGACTGCAACAGGTCTTATTCAATTATGATAAGGAGTCCAACATGGGTGGACATCAAGGGCATGACCATAGTCATGCAGCGGTCACTGAAGGTAATATCAAAAAACTCACCATTGCGTTGATACTGACTTCAACTTTCTTAGTGGTTGAAGTGGTTGCGGGTTTAATCACCCAGAGTTTGGCGTTACTGTCCGATGCAGCACATATGTTTACCGATGCCGCTGCATTAGCGATTGCTTTAGTGGCAATTAAAATTGCCAAACGTCCAGCAGATAACAAACGTACTTTTGGTTATCAGCGTTTTGAGATTTTGGCAGCCTTATTTAATGCCTCGATGCTGTTTTTTGTGGCAATGTACATTCTGTACGAAGCTTACCAACGCTTTACGCAACCGCCTGAAATTCAAAGTGTCGGTATGCTGATTGTGGCGAGTTTGGGTCTGATTATTAATTTAATTTCCATGAAACTGTTAATGTCCAGTGCCGCTGGAAGTCTGAATATGAAAGGCGCATATTTAGAAGTGCTGAGTGATGCATTGGGTTCAGTGGCTGTCATTGTGGGTGCAGTGGTGATCTATTTCACCAATTGGTATTGGGTCGATACCATTCTTGCGGTTGCGATTGGTTTCTGGGTATTGCCGAGAACGTGGATTCTGCTCAAGCAGAGTATCAATATCTTGTTGGAAGGTGTTCCAGAAGAGGTCGATATTGAAAAGCTACGCAATGATCTACTGGGATTGGATGGTGTTGAGAGTATTCATCAGTTAAAGGTCTGGGCGATTACATCGAAGAATATTCATTTGACTGTACATTTATTTGCACCGAGAGCTGATCGTAATCAATTGCACCGTGCTGCGATTGAGATGTTATCGCATGAGCATGGTATTGCTGAGGTGACCTTGCAAATTGAAGACGATGAAGAAATGAATTGTCAGCATACCCATCAACATGATGAGAAAGCTGAACAAGATCCTTCACATCAGCATTAAGCTGATGTGAAGATTTGTTTTGGAATAATAATTAATTCTGCCATTCGTTGTTGCAGTCACGGCATTTCCAATGTTTTTGTGCCTGCATAAACGCTTGCATTGAAATTTTAAAATCAGGTAGATCACGCCAGAATAAAACCCCTGCAATCACACAGATCGCAAAAACCACGACGGTCGCAATTTGCAGACTTTGGCCGGCACCATTGCCAAAAATCCACATCGCAACGCTAATCAAGACCAAAATTAATAAAATAAAAATGGCAGGAACCAGAAGCACCAAACTTTTGGGTACGTTAGGGCGAGGGCTGTTAGCACCCTGACTGGCAGGCATAATTTTCACGCTTTGACATTTAGGGCAACGGTATTGCATAGAAGATTCCTATTCTGTTTTGTCCATTTTAGCGAAAATTATGCAAAAGCAAAAATCTTGAGCCTTTCAAATACATAAATTTACTTATTTCGTTGTTTATGATGCCACAAAGTCGATTTTTACATTTGCTTGAAAAGCTTGCTACAGCTCGTCTAAAGCCATTCGCAAAAGTCAGGGCAGTCTGTTAAGTTGCAAGATGAATGGGTTGGATAATGCGAAAGGAAACGCATGTTAAGCACCAAGATTCTAAAATTGCGTTTATCTCGCATTCAGAAGGGCAAAGAACATTTATCCAGCCAAGATAAGTTGATGTTGGTGACGATGCAAAGCCCTGATCTCAGTGCGCACTTCCTCCTACGTTTATTTAAGGTGACTTTACCCAAGCAATGGACATTCAGGCATGAGGATGATGAAGACATTCTCTATGCCAGCCAATTGATTCAGTTGATTGAAGATGAGCTGCTGAGTGCTTATGAGTCGCATGCGCGTAAGTATGCATGGTATGAGCAGTGTTTGGTTTATCGTCTGAATTTCATTGAGACTCAGCCGAATCAGCAACATATCAATGGCTATCTACGTCAGTTGGATCGCTGTCTGGATCAACAACCGAAAATTGATCTTTTGCATTATTTTCAACAACATTATCCAAGTGCACAACATGCGATTGCGCTGGCCAAAGCCTATGCAGGGGCAGCACAATATAACCAAGCAATTAAATACTATGAATGGGCGGCACAACAATCGCAGCAGCGTAATGAAATGGCCTTTTATGCTTATATTGATTGTCTGTTGAGTCGCAATCAGCCTGAATATCAGCCACAGTTGAATGATGTTGAATATGCGCTGCATTTGTTACTCCATCATCTGAAACCGATTGACCAGAACAACCAGACTCAACGATTACAGCGTGCGGTCAGTTTGTTATTACCTGAGTCGATACTGCGGACACGAGCTTCAAATACCAATTTATTGGCAGATATGGGACGTGGCCTAAATTCGCTCGGGAAATCCTTAAATAGCATTTTTGGCGCTAAGCAATCGCATCTCCCTTTTAGTCAGGACGTGATTGCAACCGCACCGCAGCTTTTAACAGCACAGTGTGTGCTCTCAAGCTTGGTTCAGCAAAACACGATGCAAGTCGCCTGGCAGCATCTTCTCGAGCAGAATACGGCCAGTACAGGGCCAGCTGATCTACCGCTGACTTATTTATGGCAAGCCATGCAGCAGAATGCAGAGATTTTGTGTCTATTACAGCAACCTGTTCACCATGAGGAATTGCTTGCTCAATTGACTCCAATTGAATCGAAGCCAAAGCCTGCTTTTGATCTGGGGCATATTCAGATGATTCTGGAACAAGGGCTGATGGCGTATTTAGGAGACATCCGTTTGAATAAACAACATCCTGAGCGGGAGGCTCTTTATGCGCAACGTGATGTGGTTGTTCAGGACATGATTGCTTTTGCTGTCTGGTTCAATCAGGAGGTTTTAGCTCCATATCTGCAACAACAAAGCCAGCAGTTTGAGCAAGTGCGAAATGGATTGAGATTATTGGATGCCTCGGCCTTGAGTAGCGGACTATTTGCCTTGCAGTTTGAAATGCAAAAACGTGTGCAGGATCTCGCTGATTGGATGACGCTAAAACTGGTAAAAGGGAATGAATTTGATCAAATGCAAGCGGCTTGGGTGGCATTACGTGAATGCTCGAATTTTGGTGGTGGGCAGGAGAAAGTGCAGCGACTTGAGTCCACATTAGAGCAGTATAAAACGTTGCGTTCGAGTCAGATTCTCGTTACAGCAATTGAGAATGAACAACAACTGAAGCAAGTTGATCAGTGATAGCGTTTTCTGAAAAAGATGAAGTGAATTGGAAGAATAAATAATTTGAAGCTGTGCAACAAAAATAAGCAAATTGCTGTGCAGAGCATGCTAATCTACAGAAAAACGTCTAATAAGTTCAGAAAGCAGATCGACGCTCATAAGAAAAATGAGCCAGTAGCAAAGGGAAGAGGGAGAGCATCTTGAATCGACAAGATGATAAAAAGGCGATGTTCGATATTATGCCAGCAGATGTATCTTCATCTGATGATAAACCATCATTATCACGTCGACTAATTAATAAAACATTGCAACATGCACAAGATGCGGTGGAATTTGCCAGCGATACTTCTCGTAACATTGCAGGTGTGGCAGATGCTGCACTAGATGCCTTAGATCATGTCACACACCAGACCAAGCGCGGTGTTGAAGGAGTGCGTAATACGGTACGCGATATGGTGTCAGAAACGAGCGAGGTCGCACGTCAGGTTGCTTTGGCGATGGCAAGAACATCATTGGGGAAAAGCAGTCTCACCTTATATTTACCAGAAATGCTGTTGAATAATCAAATTCGTAAAAGAATGGATCGCAGCGAAATTGATGATATTAAAATTGAATGTGGTAATGATCGATTCCATATTGAACTCGATGGACACTATCGTCGTTTTCTGTATCGACTTTCGCTCGAATTTAATGTCTTAGAGTGTCGTATTGGGCAGGAAAAGTATTTGCGTCTACGCCAAGTCGATGAGCATCTTGATCTACAAATTCGCCATGGCGGCACCTTAACCAATTGGGCTGCACGTCGAGTGGGCAATGTCAGTTTTGAATTAATTAATTCTTTGCCGATTCCCTTTCTGATTAATCATTTGATTCGTGATGTCCCAGGGATTCAAAAAGAAGGGCATCGCTTGTGGTATATCGATCTGGAAGAGGCTGGCTTTATTGATTTCATTAATAACCGTTCGTGGATGGTGGATAAGTTATTAAACCTGACCGATTTTAGTATCTTACCGGGTTTAAATATCTTGCAGGAAAGCCGTGAGTTGGTACAACAACTGGTTGATCAATTCGAGATCCGTGGTCTGCGTGTGCAATCTGGACGTCTAGAAGTTCAGGTCGGGATTGGAACTGAATAGGCAATAAAAAAGCCACTGTCATTGCAGTGGCTTTTTTAGAATTTGGCGTCCCTACGGGGATTCGAACCCCGGTTACCGCCGTGAAAGGGCGATGTCCTAGGCCTCTAGACGATAGGGACTTATCGGAGGAGATTTACTTACAGAATATGAAACATATCGCTTGTAAGCCTAAATTCTCAGCAAGATGATTTATCTTTGCTTTTCCTCGAATTTAGTGGCGTCCCTACGGGGATTCGAACCCCGGTTACCGCCGTGAAAGGGCGATGTCCTAGGCCTCTAGACGATAGGGACGTTTCAGAGGTGGGCGTATATTAGGGTGAATTAGATAGGGTGTCAAACACTTTTCTGAATAAAATTTAAAAAAAGTGAACAAGTGTCTAAAAATAAAACATATCGCAGAATAAATAATCAAAAATAAGCAGTTAAGCGAAAAAATTATCAAACAAATGGTTTATTGGTAGATATAAAAAATGCAGCTTAAGCTGCATTTTTTCTGAGATTTGATTATTTACGGTTTCGATAGAAAACATAATGACTTAGGTAACATGCTGCAATAAACAGCAAACAACCAATAAAGCCTGCTTGCATCTCAGGGTCTGCCGCCATACTTAAACCGGTAATGAAACAGAAGATAAAACCTAAGATGGGTACGATAGGATAAAGCGGTGCAGCAAATTTTAAGTCTTTTGCGCTATGGCCCGCTTTGTACCATTGGCGTCTAAAGTTAAATTGGCTCCAGCAAATACTCATCCAGACAATGACCATGGTAAATGCCGCAACACCTAATAAATTCTTAAAAATTGTTTCAGGGGCAAAGTGCTCAGATAACAGACCAGGAATCGCACCAAACATGGTCACGACCAGTGCAATAATTGGGGTGCCACTTTTTGATAAGCGCGAGAATACACTTGGTAACTGACGCTGATCTGATAAAGACCACATCATACGTGATGCAGCATAAAGACCTGAGTTTGCAGCAGAAAGAAGTGCGGTAATAATCACGAAACGGATAATGTCGTCGGCATAAGGAATACCAATGTAGTTAAATACCGTCACGAAAGGACTGCTACTCACCCCTTCACCACCTAAGCCCGCGACTTGGAATGGCAATAAGGCACTGATCACCACGATTGTGCCGACAAAGAAAATCAATAAACGCCAGATCGCGGCATTGATTGCCTTTGGAACATTCTCAGCAGGGTCTTTGGTCTCACCTGCAGCAACACCAATCAATTCTGTACCTGAAAAGGCAAAATTAACAATCAACATGGTGGTAAAGATTGGAATGAGCCCTTGCGGGAACCAGCCGTGTGCAGTCAAATTGTGAAATAGTGGTGCTGATTCATAGCCTTGGAATGGAATGAAACCAAAAATAGCCATCAAGCCTAGAATGATAAAGGCAATCACGGTGACTACTTTAACTAGGGCTAACCAGAATTCGGATTCGGCGAACATTCGGGTAGAGGTGAGATTTAATCCCAAAATGGTGACTGCAAAGATAATGGTCCAGATCCACATGGAAATGTGTGGAAACCATTCCTGCATCAGCAAGGCCGCAGCGGTAAATTCTGTACCTAAAGTTGCGGTCCATGTGAGCCAGTAGACCCAAGAAATCATATAACCTGTGCCTGGACCAATATATTTTTGAGCGTATGCACCAAAAGATCCAGCAACAGGCATGTGTACTGCAAGCTCACCTAAGCAGAGCATGACCATATAAGCAATTAAGCCACCTAAAACATAGGCAATAATTGCACCCACAGGGCCGGTTTGAGCGATAACTTCGCCAGAACCTAAAAACAGACCTGTACCAATCGCGCCACCTAAAGAAAGCATGACTAAATGGCGAGTGCTCATGGCACGCTTTAGCGTTGTTGGTTCTGAATTCGCATTTGAGTTGGAAGATTGCATACGACAATTTGTCCAAGCATAGAGAAGCGGCTATTTTATGGAAAATTCGAAAATGTGCAATCTGCTTGAGAAAGATTATTAGAAAAATATAATTATTATATTCGAGAATATGGCGTCCCTACGGGGATTCGAACCCCGGTTACCGCCGTGAAAGGGCGATGTCCTAGGCCTCTAGACGATAGGGACAGATGAGGCAACACATACATGACTGAAAGCCTAACTTCATCTCGGAAAAGCATTGCGATTTCGAGAATCTGGTGGAGCCAAGCAGGATCGAACTGCTGACCTCTACAATGCCATTGTAGCGCTCTACCAACTGAGCTATGACCCCAGAATGTGTGAGCGCAATATTAGGGGGAATGCGCTCACACGTCAATCATTAAACTGAATTAAGTCTCACTATTTGCATCATTTTTCGGCAATTTTAGTGATTCATTTAGCTTTTCCCAAACTTTTAGCTCTTTCTTGCTTGGTCCACCGACAAGTTCTAGGGCGTGACGTAAACGTGAAAAAGTCAAATCAGGGCCGAGAGTAACCATCGCTTGCATGACAGGTGTTGAACTAGTCGAACCTGCAATCGCAATAAAGAAGGCTGGCATGAAATCACGTAATTTGATTTCCATCTGATTTGCCAAGTCCATCAAGGTTTGGCTGACGGTATCATTGTTCCAGGTAAACTGACTTTCTAAACGCCAAATTGCAAATTGTAGGCTCTGACGAACTTGTTCTTCAGTCAATTTTTTGCTTTCAAACTGCTCTTTGCTGATTTGTGGCATATGGTTGAAGTAAAAACCAGCCCAATTCACGGCTTCAGAGAGTAAGTTGATACGCGGTTGAATCGCTGCAGCAATGTCTTCAAGGGTTTGACGGTCACTTTTCCATGCCAACAAGCGGTCTAGAAGCTGTCCTGGCGTCAATCCTTTGATCCACTGACCATTGAGCCAGTTGAGTTTTTCAACGTCAAAGATTGGTCCACCCAGCGAAACACGCTGTACATCAAAGTTTTGAATCATGTCTTCTAGGGTGAATACTTCACGTTCATCAGGCATTGACCAACCCATACGACCTAAATAATTTAATAACGCTTCTGGTAAAACACCGATGTCACGATAGTAGTTGATTGAGGTTGGGTTTTTACGTTTAGACAGTTTCGATTTGTCTGGGTTACGCAACAATGGCATGTGACACAATGTTGGCATGTCCCAACCGAAATATTGATACAGTAATTGATGCTTCGGTGCAGATGGTAACCACTCCTCACCACGTAACACGTGAGTGATTTCCATTAAGTGGTCATCCACTACATTGGCAAGGTGGTAGGTTGGTAAACCATCCGTTTTTAACAGCACCTGCATGTCAACTTGTGCCCATGGAATCTCAACTTCACCACGGAGTAAGTCATTAATTTTACAAATGCCTTCCTCTGGTACTTTCATACGGATGACATGGGGCTCACCCGCAGCAAGACGACGTTGTACTTCTTCTTGTGATAATTTTAAGCCGCGGCCATCATATTTAGGTGTTTCGCCACGTGCTTGTTGTTCTGCACGCATTTGATCAAGTTCTTCTGCGGTTGCAAAACAATAGAAAGCGTGGCCTTTTTCAATCAAGTCAAGCGCGTATTGCTTATAAATACCCATACGCTCTGATTGGCGATAAGGGGCATGTGGGCCACCCACATCTGGACCTTCTGACCAGTTCAGACCTAACCAACGCAAAGAATCTAAAATCATCTTTTCAGATTCAGGCGTTGAGCGAAGTTGATCCGTATCTTCAATACGTAAAATAAACTCACCGCCATGCTGTTTGGCAAAACATAGATTAAATAACGCAATATAAGCTGTGCCTACATGTGGAAAACCTGTAGGAGAAGGCGCAATACGGGTACGAACTTTCATAAATGATCGGAGCTTAAATTTAAATTGAAACTATTATAACGAAAAAGCCTAGTCACAGCATGACTAGGCTTGATTTAAACATGTGAAGGGGCACATATTTAAAATTTAAGAAGTATGTGGCTGGAATATAGTTTGAACGAAACGTGAAAAACGTTCATGTTGACTGGCAAAGAACGTTTGTGTTGGTGTGGTACGAATCGTATTCAACATTTTTAACTCATCGTCTGACGATGGTAATAAACCGGTATTACGTTTTTGTTGATCAAGCGCTTTAACAATTAAGCTTGAAGATGATTTATCAATTGTTTTTATGTTATTACTTTCTTTAATTGCTGCCGCATGCCCCATTTGAACAGAAGCTGCTAAAAATAAGCTTAAGCCTAGTGCTTTTTTCAATTTTAATGCTCGCATTGCTCACATCCCCTTCATGATTTTGAGTCTACAAGACTAACCAAACAACTATAGTATTGCTTTAATAATACGATTTAAACATAAATCTTAATAAAAAAGTATAACTACGTCACACTTTTTACAAAAATCTTAAAATTTGACACATCTTGACATGTATTTATAGCAAAATGGCTACTTTGTGTGCAAGTTGAATTTAGCAAGCAAATGTGTAGAAAAAGTGGAGAATGATAATTTTTCTCATTTTGCCATAAAAATAAAAGGCTGAGTATTGTTTTAATACAAAAAATACGGGCTAGGGCTATATCTTAAAAATAGAATAGTAATAAAGTTATTGATATAACTATATGATTGTAAATTATTTTTAAAGAAATATAGTGATGACAAACGGGGCGAAATGAGTAAACAATAAATGAAAACTGTCATCGCAGCAGCATTGTTGGCGTTGGGCTTAAATGGTGTAGCACAAGCGGCAACTACTTTTTTAAACGTGTCTTATGATCCAACACGTGAGTTTTATCAAGAATACAATCAAGCATTTGGTCAGTACTGGAAAAAGAGAACAGGACAAGATGTTGACTTCAAGCAGTCGCATGGTGGCTCAGGTAAACAGGCACGTTCAGTCATCGATGGTTTGCAAGCAGACGTTGTAACGCTCGCATTGGCCAATGATATTGATGAAATTGCCAATGCTGGTTTAATTCGTAAAGACTGGCAAAAACAATTTAAAGACAATTCGGCACCCTACACTTCTACGGTGGTGTTCTTGGTGCGTAAAGGCAACCCGAAGAATATTCGTGACTGGAATGACTTGACCAAGTCAGGTGTGGAAATTATCACTCCAAACCCAAAAACCGGTGGTGCGCCGCGTTGGATTTATTTATCGGCTTGGGGTTATGCATTGAAACAGCCGGGTGGTAATGATGCCAAGGCACGTGAGTTGGTGAAAAAGCTTTATCAAAATGTCAAAGTCTTAGACTCTGGTGCACGTGGTTCACTCACCACTTTTGCTGAACGTGGCATTGGTGATGTGTTGTTGTCTTGGGAAAATGAAGCATTATTGGCAACTCAAGGCTTAGGGAAAGATAAATTTGAAATTGTGTATCCTTCAATTTCGATTTTGGCTGAACCTTCTGTGGCTATCGTTGATAAAACTGTCGATAAAAATGGCAACCGTCAATTGGCGCGTGGTTACTTAAATTTCCTTTATTCACCTTTAGGACAAGAGTTGGCTGCGAAATATTATTTCCGTCCACGTAATCCACAGGTTGCTGCCAAATATGCGCAACAATTTCCAAAGATTAAATTATTCAAGATTGATGATGTGTTTGGTGGTTGGGCAAAAGCACAAAAAACACACTTTGTGAATGGTGCGATTTTTGACCAGATTTATGCGGAAAAACCATAAATCTAGTTGTTACTGAGATTAAAGAGAACGATCGAAAAGCAAATACCGAAGGTGTTTGCTTTTTTATTGAGTGAAAAATGATAAGAAAACGGTTTTATCTATGAAAAGTTAAGAATTCTCTACAAAAAGTCGTTTGGTGCTGGCATAAAACAAGGTGATAATGTGCAGTTACATTTTCAGCTGTTGATTCATTTCTTATGTCGCATATTTCTGTCTTACTTCATGAAACCGTTGATGGCGTATTGGCAGGTCGCGATACTGGTATTTTTGTTGACGCGACATTTGGTCGTGGTGGGCATACCAAGTTGTTACTTTCAAAATTAGACCAAAATGCACGTGTTTACGCCTTCGATAAAGATCCGCAAGCCCTTGAAGTTGCAGCACAATTAGAACAAGAAGACCCACGTTTTAAAATTATTCATGCCAGTTTTGCAGATATTCAATCTGAGTTAGCTCAAATTGGTCTGACTGAAGTTGATGGCATTATGGCTGACTTAGGGGTGTCATCACCACAACTGGACCAAGCTGAACGTGGTTTTAGCTTCATGCAAAATGGGCCGCTGGATATGCGAATGGATAATTCGCAAGGTCTAACAGCAGCTGAGTGGTTGCTTGAAATTGAAGAAGAAAAACTCGCAAATATTATTTACCAATATGGTGAAGAACGTTATAGCCGTCGGATTGCCAAAGCCATTAAACTGGCAGGTGAAATGACAACGACTGCCCAACTGGCAGAAGTGGTTAAAACCGCACATCCAAAATGGGAAAAGCATAAGCATCCTGCAACGCGTACTTTTCAGGCGATTCGTATTGCCATTAACAAAGAACTTGATGATATCGAGACATTTTTACCGCAAGCTGTCACATTATTAAAACCAACTGCACAGCTGGCAGTGATTAGCTTTCATTCTTTGGAAGATCGTTTAATCAAGCAGTTTATTCAAAAAGAATCGAGTTTGGCTGAAGACACGGGCTGGGGGATGCCTCAAGCACAGGTCGATACTCGACGTTTAAAGAAAGTTTCTCGTATTCGTGCGAGTGAAGCAGAAGTAAAAGCAAATCCTCGTTCGCGTAGTGCATGGCTGCGTGTGGCTGAGCGTTTAGAGCAAAAAGGCTGAGAATGAACAACAAGAATGATGACGACGTAAAACCAAGCAGCAGAAAAGGACTGAAAAAGGTTGTTGTGTATGCTGTACTCGTTGCATTGGTGTTTACAAGTGCGATGATGGTGGTATTTCAAGTGTTTGAATACCGTCATGATTATCGTGACTTGAGTGCATATATGCGTGAAAGAGATGATTTAAACGCTGAATGGGGGCGTTTATTGATTGAACAGCAAACCTTTGGTGCAACCGCACAGATTGGTTCTCGCGCAGTCACACAACTACGTATGTTCTCACCTCCAGCCACGCAGACGGTTGTGATTTCTTTACCTATGACTTCAAAGCAAGATAAATAAGGCATGCTGTATGGCAGATAAGCGAAGTAAACCAATACGAAAAAAACAGCAGTCTATTTCTGAAAGACCGACCCTTGCTTTGGATATGTGGCGATTTTATCTGCTTTGGGGAACGGTACTCCTTTGTTTTGTTGTGTTGATTGCGCGTGCGTTCTATGTGCAAGTGGTCAATAAAGACTTTTTGCAAAATAAAGCCAATGCCAATATTTTAAGGACTGAGCGTTTAGAGGCGATGCGTGGTGTGATTAGTGATCGCCATGGCGTACCTTTGGCGATTAGTACCCCGATCATGAAAATTGTGATGGACCCAAGAGATTATTGGGAAACCAAACAGCAATTTGATGACATCACGGCAGAACTCAAAAAAGACCCGAATAATCGTAAATTAAAACGTCAATTGCCCGATAAAAACTTGAACCTAGATGAATTGGCAGATGCAGTGGGTGTAGATCGTGCAGATTTAAAGAAACAAATGCAGGCACGTCCACGTTCACGTTATTTAGTTTTGCAAAAAGAAATTCCACCACAACAAGCTGACTTGATTACCAAGCGTAATTTCCAAGGCGTTTATGCTGAGAAAAGTTATAAACGCTACTATCCACAACCGCAGCCGAATGCACAGATTATTGGTTTGACCAATAGTGAAGGGGTGGGGATTGAAGGTTTGGAAATGCAACTGAATAAACAGTTGTCAGGCATGGATGGCGAGCAGAAAATTATCCGCGATAAAAAGGGTAATCGTCTGAAAGTTTCTGAAGTCATTAAAGAAGTTGAATCAGGTGAAAATGTTACCCTGAGTATCGATTCACGTTTGCAATATATTATGTACCGTGAACTGACAGCTGCAGGTGTGGCCAATAACGCTCGCTCTGCAACAGCAATTGCGGTTGATGTCAAAACGGGTGAAATTTTGGCGATGACCAGTTGGCCGTCGTATAACCCGAACGATAAGAATGGTCTCAGCAATAAAGATGCGATGCGTAACCGTGGCGCGATTGATATGTTTGAACCAGGTTCAACCATGAAGCCATTTACTGTGGCTGCTGCCTTGGAAAGCGGTAAATACACGCCAAATACGATTGTTAATACTTCACCGGGATCGATGCGTTTAGGTTGGCATACCATTCGTGATACACATAACTATGGTGCTTTAACCGTTTCAGGCGTCATTATTAAATCCTCGAACGTCGGTTCGGCAAAAATCGCCCTGTCTTTACCAAAAGATACCGTTCCATCTTTCTTTAGACGTGCAGGTTTCGGCCATCGTTCAGCGGTGAAATTTCCGGGTGAAAGTTCTGGTTTGCTCTATTCAGGTGATAAGCTCAATCCATCGCAGTTGGGAACCATGGCATATGGTTATGGTTTGAATGCGACAATTTTACAAGTTGCACAAGGCTATGCCATGTTGGCAAATCATGGCGTACAAATGCCATTGAGTTTGCGAAAATTGGATAAGGCTCCAGAAGGCACACAGGTGTTGAGTCCTAAAATTGCCGATCAAGTCCTCACAATGCTTGAACAAGTGACCATGCCTGGTGGTACTGCGAAACAAGCGGTGATTCCTGGCTATCGCGTTGGGGGTAAGACAGGGACAGCGCATAAATTACGTGCAGACCGTAAAGGTTACTCAAACAGTGAGTATCGTGCTTTATTTGCAGGTGTTGCGCCAATCAGCGATCCGCGTTTAGCCATGATTGTCGTGGTTGAAAACCCACAAGGCCGTTATTACGGTGGTTTGGTTGCTGCGCCTGTATTTGCGCGCATCATGCAAGAGTCTTTACGCCTTTTGAATGTGCCTTTAGATAAACCACTTGATACTTCTATAAAATCCAATCCGTAGGTAAATTATGTCGATTCGTTTTCAACAGATACACCCGATCAGCATAGATGCGGCTTGGTATACCCATCCTTTTCAGGGTTTTTCTTTGGATAGTCGTAAGGTTGAGAAAGGGCAAATTTTTATTGCTTTAAATAGCTATAGCCAACCTGAAAAAACACGCCAGTTTGCACAAAATGCTTTGGATGCAGGTGCATTGGCCGTAATCAGTGAGGCACCATTGGGTCTCGCAAACGAATGGGTTTGTGCTGATGTCCGTTATCAAATGGGCGAATGGCAGAAGCAGTATTTACAAGCGACTGATCCTGTTCAGCCTTTACGTGGTATTGCGGTGACAGGAACCAATGGCAAAACCACGATTTCACGCCTCATTGCGGAGCTGATTAGTTCACAAGGCAAAGGTTGCGCTGTGATGGGGACCACGGGTAATGGGATTCTGCCAAATTTAACCCCATCCACACATACCACCTTGGATGCACTACAATTACAGCATGCGTTACATGGCTATGCCAAACAAGGCGCAAGTTTTGTTGCACTGGAAGCCAGTTCACATGGTTTGGAGCAAGGGCGTCTTAATGGTTGTGAGCTTGAAATTGCGGTGTACAGTAATTTAAGTCGTGACCATCTGGATTATCACGGTACTTTGGAAGCTTATGCTGAAGCCAAAGCCTTATTGTTTAAATTTACGACCTTAAAAGCTGTAGTGATCAACTTGGATGATGCACATGCACATCTGATGTTGGACGCTGCGAAGGCGAATCCAGCACAGCCGAAAATTCTGACTTATTCTTTGACTCAGACGACAGCGGATTATTATATTGCGGATTTGCAATATCGCTTGAGTGGAGCAAGTTTTACATTCATTGCTCCGACAGGTCACTATGTGGTGCAAAGTCCATTACTTGGGCAGTTCAATGTTGAGAATTTATTGGCAAGTTTGATTGCAGCAGAGTCTGCTGGTTTTGCCTTGGCTGATTTGATCCAGTTTGTGCCGCAACTCCAAGGTGCACCAGGTCGTATGCAGGTCATTCAAGATGCTGAGCGTCTATTCGTAGTGGATTATGCGCATACACCTGATGCTTTGATCCAAGTGCTGACGACCTTGAAGCGTCATGTGACTGGACAATTATGGGCGGTATTTGGTTGTGGTGGCGATCGTGATCGTGGCAAACGTCCACTCATGACTCAAGCTGCACTTGATCATGCCAATCCTGTTGTGCTGACTTCGGATAATCCGCGAACTGAGAATCCTGAACAGATTTTTGTGGATATGAAGCAAAGCATCAATTTCGCAGAACATGAGATGCATGAAATTCATGATCGTCGTGAAGCGATTAAATTTGTGGTGGCGCAAGCCCAAGCAGGTGATATTGTGGTGATCGCGGGCAAAGGACATGAAAACTATCAGGAGATTGATGGGGTTCGCCATTGGTTTGATGATGTGGTTGAGGTGCAGTCTGCGATTGATGCACAGCCACATCCTGTCGATTCAGCCTATCCTGCGCAATAAGGTTAAAAGGTAAATAAAGCGTATGCATACTTCAACGACCAGTACTGTTCCATTACAACCTTGGACCGCAGAACAATTACAACAGGCCACACAAGGCGAGTGGTTTCAACAGAAGCTTCCGCAAGGTGAAATTAAACGTATTTTAACTGATTCACGTCATGCAGAAGCAGGTGATGCTTTCCTTGCATTAAAGGGTGAACGTTTTGATGCGCATAATTTTGTCGCACAAGTAGCAGCACAAGGGTGCCAAATTGCGATTGTTGATCATCCTGTGGATGCGGATATTGCTCAGTTGGTTGTCAAAGATACGCGTTTGGCTTTGGGGCAGTTGGGTGCTTATCGTCGCCAACAGAATTCACAACTCAAAGTGATTGCTTTAACAGGCAGTAGTGGCAAAACCACCACCAAAGAAATGTTGGGCAGTATTTTATCTCGCTTGGCGCCGACCTTGATTACCCGTGGCAACCTGAATAATGATCTCGGTGTTCCGATGATGTTACTTGAGCTGCGCCCTGAGCATCAGTATGCCGTAATGGAACTGGGTGCCAGTCATCAAGGTGAAATTGATTACACCTCGAATCTGGTACAGCCACATGTGGCTGGGATTTTAAATATTGGTACAGCGCACTTGGGTGAGTTTGGTGGACGTGAAGGTATTTGCTGCGCTAAATCAGAAATCTATGCGCACATTTTGCCACAAGGCACTGCGATCGTGCCTGCACAAGATGATTTTGCAGCTACGATTCGTGAAAATGCACAGGCACATCCGATTCTCAGTTTCGGTGAAGGCGGTGATATTTTTGCGACAGATATTCAGCTTCATCCTCAATCAGCACAATTTAACTTGCATACACCACAAGGTATTCGTGCAGTGAATTTGCCATTTGCTGGCGCGCACAATGTACAGAATGCAGCAGCAGCGACTGCATTTGCTTTAGCAATTGGTATTGCGTTGGATGATATTGTGCAAGGTTTAGAGCAGGCACAAGGTGCCAAAGGGCGTCTGAACTTTATTCAACACCAACATCATTTGTTTATTGATGATACCTACAATGCCAACCCGACCTCTATGCGTGCAGCAGCACAGGTGCTCTTGCAGCAACAGGGCTTAAAAGTCATGGTGATGGGAGATATTGGTGAGCTGGGTGACAGTAGCTGGCAAGAGCATCATGATCTCGGCCGAGACTTGGCATCGTTACCGTTAGAGCATCTGGTTGTGGTCGGTGAATTCGCTGAAGCAGCGCAAAAAGGTTCATCTCATTCAGAAAAGTTACATGCCTTTGCAACACAGGCAGAAGCATTACCGTTTTTAATTAATTTAGTCCAAACACATCAACCCCAGTCAATGAGTTTCCTATTCAAAGGGTCTCGTTATACCCACATGGAAACGTTGATGGCTGACTTGATGGAGAAAATTTAAATGTTGTTATGGTTATTTGAGCAATTGGCGGACTATAACAGTTCGTTTCAGGTTGTTCGTTATTTAACATTGCGCTCTTTGTTGAGCTTACTGACGGCCTTGACGATCGGACTGGTTTTAGGACCAGTGATGATTCGTAAATTACAAGCATTAAAATATGGTCAGGCTGTGAGTTCTTTTGCGCCTGAAAACCATGCCAAAAAAATGGGAACCCCAACCATGGGCGGGATTCTTATTTTACTCTCCATTGGGATTAGCACCTTGCTTTGGGCTGATTTATCTAATCCATATGTTTGGATTGTGCTTGGTGTCATGGTGGTGTTCGGTGCTGTTGGTTGGGCGGATGACTGGATTAAAGTTCGTTATAAGGACAATGCGGGTTTACCTGCACGCAAAAAATTCTTCTGGACCTCAGTTGCCTCTTTGGGAGCTGGTATTGCACTGTATGTGATTGCAAAACAACAGGACAGCATAGAGCATACAGCCAATATGTTGGATTTGTTGATTCCATTCTTTAAGAATCTTTCTATCCCGCTTTCAGCTGTGCCGTTAGGTTTAGCCTTTATTGCATTTACTTATCTGGTGATTAATGGCGCATCCAATGCGGTTAACTTGACGGATGGTTTGGATGGTTTGGCGATTATGCCAATTGTCATGGTCGCAGCGGGTTTAGGCGTATTTGCTTATTTATCTGGTGATATTCGTTTTGCCAATTATTTGCATATTCCTTATGTAAAATATACCTCTGAATTGGTGGTGATCTGTTCTGCCATGGTTGGTGCTGGTTTGGCCTTCCTTTGGTACAATGCACATCCGGCCCAAGTCTTCATGGGCGATGTCGGTGCTTTGGCACTTGGTGCGATGCTTGGTACCATTGCGGTGATGGTTCGTCAGGAAATCGTATTTGCCATTATGGGTGGTGTGTTTGTGATGGAGGCGATTTCTGTATTCTTGCAAATCGGCTCATTACGGATGCGGAATAAGCGTGTGTTCCTGATGGCACCTTTGCATCATCATTATGAAAAGCAAGGCTGGAAAGAGACTCAGGTTGTGATTCGTTTCTGGATTATCACGATTTTCCTCGTCGTGTTAGGCTTAATGACCTTAAAATTACGTTAAACCAAGATTCAAGAAAGAAGCTGGTATTGACCAGCTTTTTTTATGTTTGGAGAAAATAGATGAGTTTGTTGATGTGTCCTGTTTGTCGCCAATCCTTGAATTTGGTTGAGAATTCTTGGCGTTGCGAAAAAGGACATCACTATGATGTAGCCAAACAGGGCTATGTTAATTTACACGTGGTGCAGCATAAGCATAGTAAAAGTCCAGGGGATACCCCTGAGTCAGTGCTGGCACGTCGTGAATTTTTACAAGCAGGTTTTTATCAGCCCTTGCAGCAAGCTGTAGTTGAAATTCTACAGCAACTTAAACCTCAAGCCGTTCTAGATATTGGTTGTGGTGAGGGTTATTACACCAGTGCCATGCAAGCACATACCCAACAGTGTATCGGTGTGGATATTGCCAAAACAGCCGTCCAGCGCGCAGCAAAGTTAAATGCAGAGGTCATATGGGTGGTGGGAACAGGTGCAACCTTACCCGTGCAAGATCATTCCATTGACATTTGTACCAGTCTATTTAGTCCGATTCCACAAGATGAAATCGTTAGAGTTTTGCGTGATGATGGCTATCTAATTGTGGCAACACCTGCACCTAAACATCTTTATGATTTACGTGAGGCATTGTTTGAGCAAGTGAATTTGCATGAACCACAAAAATTTGTAGAACAGCTAGATGCTCAGTTTGAGTTAAAACAGGCACAGATTGTTGAAGCACCGCTACAGTTGGATCAACAAGCATTAAAGAATTTAATTGCGATGACGCCTTATGCTTATAAAGCAAACCCTGAACGACGCAAAGTACTTGAGCAAGCGCAGCAATTTGCAGTGACTGCCGCCTTTCAGATTTATCTATTCCAAAAAAGAAAGAAGCCATCAATGTGATGGCTTCTTTTTTATTTACTGGATTTGATTGATCAAATGCTCAATCCCATCCTTTTCTTTTGGCGGTGGATTCTGTGAATTTGAACCCATTGCAGGCGGTTGCTTTTTCGCTGGGACAATAGGCTGCTCGTCAGTCACTGGTGTTGTTCCAGGGAGGTCTGAGAAATCATTTTGTGTTGAGCGAACTGGTGCAGGTGGTGCAGGGCGATAAAGTGGGCGAGCCAATGGTGGAGAGGCACGATATTCTTTTTTATCTTCGCTTTGCTGGATTTGTAACTTATCACGAGAGATTGGATCTTTCGCTTCTTTATCCAAACGCACCCAAGCTGATGGGGTATCTTTTAAAGATTTGCCCATAAAGTTGGTCCAGATTGGAAGTGCAGCAACGCCACCATATTCACGACGACCCAGTGTGCGCGGTTGGTCAAAACCGACCCAAGCAATTGCAACTAAGTTCCCATTAAAACCTGCGAACCAAGCATCTTTAGCATCATTGGTTGTTCCTGTTTTACCACCGAGATCATCACGACCAATTTTAAGTGCAGCTCGACCGGTACCATGTTGGATTACATCGCGTAAGATGTTGGCCATATCGTAAGCCGAGCTTGATTTTAAAATACGTTGTGCTTGACGATAATCACTATTGGCTTTTGCTGTTTGTGCCGCATCAGCAGACATTATTTGTGCTTCAGAAGCAGCAGAGACTTCATCTAAAGTTTGGTTGCTAACTTCTGTCACCTTGTCTTTAGATTCATCAGCTTTCACTGTTTGCTGTTCGGCCTTGGTATTTGGATTGCTGATACATGGAATACACGCGTACTCAGGCTTTGCTTCATAAATCACTTTACCCGCCGCATCTTCGATACGTGTAATAAAGTGCGGTTGAATACGATAACCACCATTGGCAAAAGTTGCATAACCTGTTGCCATTTGAATTGGCAGTACCTGCGGTGTACCTAATGCAATGGTATAGTTACGTGGAATCTGATCTTCTTGTAAACCAAAATCCATAAATAGTTGACGGGTACGTTCAATTCCCACGTTTTGTAATAAACGCACTGAAACGGTATTACGGGATAAATAAAGCGCACGACGTAAAGGGATCATACCCAAATAGCGGCCATCAGAGTTTCTTGGAGACCACTTACCAATGGTAATTGGACTGTCATTAACCATACTGTATGGGGTCATGCCGCGTTCCAAAGCCAATGCGTAGACAAAAGGCTTAATGGTAGAACCAGGTTGTCTCCAACCTTGTACGGCACGGTTAAATTTAGATTGATAAAAGTTATAACCACCCACAACAGCTTCAATTGCGCCATCATTGGGATTAATTGCAATCAGTTGCCCTTGGACTTTTGGAACTTGAACCAAAGACCAAACCGTTTTGCCTTCATTTGGGCGTAGACGAATAATATCTTTGACTTTGACAATTTGTGAGGCGTTCGAAGGTGCTCCACCGACGCTATTGGCATTGCGGTACGGGCGAACCCATGACATCCCTGACCAGTTGACCGTTACTGTTGAACCATCTTGCATCAAGGCATCAAAAGAATTGTTATTGACCTTGACCACTTGAGCAGGATAAGTGTTTGCATAAGCAATAAATTGTTTGAGTGGTTTGTCATGTGCTTCGGGACCACGCCAGCCATGACGACGATCATAAGCTTCTAAGCCATCTTGAATGGATTGTTCAGCATAACGTTGACGGTTACTGTCAACGGTCGTGTATACCTTATAACCTGAGTCAACCGCTTGTTCACCAAAATGTTCAACCAGTTCTGAACGAACCATTTCACCGACATAGGGGAATACGTTGCTGACCGAACGATCAATCATATTTAAGTTGATGGGCTCTGCAACAGCTTGTTGGTATTGATTTTGGTTGATATAGCCCAGTTGTAACATACGTCCTAAAATCCAGTTGCGACGTTCAAGTGCACGCTCAGGATTAACCACTGGATTATATTTTGAAGGTGCCTTAGGTAGACCTGCAATCATTGCCATTTGTGCTGTGGTCAGCTCGCCAATATTTTTGTTGTAATAGACACGTGCCGCAGCAGCAATACCATAGGCATTTTTACCTAAGAAAATTTTATTCACATAGGCCGCTAGAATTTCTTGTTTTGTTAAGTTTTGCTCGATTTTTCGTGCCAAAAACACTTCAGTTAGTTTGCGTCGAAGTGTTCGATCTGGGCTTAAATAATAGTTCTTTGCCACCTGCATGGTAATGGTTGAGCCCCCAGTTTGGACATCAGACCCTGTAACAGATTCAGTAAGTGCTCGCCCAAGCCCTTTAAAACTAATACCATTATGTTCAAAAAAGGATGAGTCTTCCGCTGCTAAAAAAGCATGAATAAAGGTTGGAGGAATCTGCTCATACTTAACTGGAATGGATAATTTTCCGCCATATTCTGCAATTAACTGATTATCTGCCGTGTAAACTTGCAATGGTTTTAGTAAAGGCGCTTTTTTAAGTGAACTCATATCTGGCAATGAAGGTGCGAGATAGAGATACATGCCATAAAATCCCATTGGAAGTGAGACTAAGATAATAATAATGATCAAAAAAAATGGGCGAACAATACCAGAACTGGATAGCTTTTTCATAATAAGTAAGTTTTAATAAGAGCGAATGACAAACTAATTGTGGTCAGTATATCCTTTAGACATGCGGATTGTTAGATGAGTTATTGTATCCGTAGCAATTAAAGACCAAAACAAATTAGTGTGTTGTATTTTTGGGGATAAAAAAATAAATAGGAAAGTACTGTGCTCAGGTTATATCGTAAACCAAATAAGGGGTTAACGGGTGTCGATATTAGTTCGACAACTGTTAAATTATTGGAGCTCTCTGTAAAGAACGGTAGATATTGGGTTGAAAGTTATGCAGTGATGCCATTGCCTGAAAGCAGCGTGGTTGAAAAAAGCATACTGAATCCAGAGGCGGTAGGGGATGCGCTTGAGAGAGTGGTCAACCTTGCAAATCCTCACACCATGAATGTTGCGATTGCAGTACCGACATCGATGGTCATTAATAAGATCATCGAGATGGATGCTGACATGACGGATGAAGAACGAGAAGTTCAAATTCGTATGGATGCTGAGCAATACATTCCGTTCCCATTAGATGAAGTGAGCCTAGATTTTGAAGTTTTACCTGATCGTTTGGCCAATCCAAACCGGGTAAATGTGCTCTTGGTTGCAACGCGCACCGAGAATGTAGACACGCGCGTAGAAGTGCTTGAACTGGCGGGTTTAACTGCAAAAATTGCAGAAGTTGAAAGCTATGCTATGGAACGTGCGTTCAGTGTGTTTGCAGATACGCTACCAATGGGCGCAAATACGGTGGGCATTTTGGATATTGGTCATACCATGACGACCTTATCTGTCATGCAAAAAGGCAAGATCATCTATACACGTGAGCAAGTGTTTGGTGGCCGCCAATTGACCCAAGATGTGCAAAGTCGCTATGGCCTTTCTTTTGAAGAAGCTGGTCGTGCTAAAAAAGAAAGAACCTTGCCCGATGACTATGACACAGAAGTCCTAGAACCTTTCTTGGACGCCGTCGTACAACAAGCTGCGCGTTCACTCCAATTTTTCTTTTCATCTTCTCAATTCAATGAAATTGATCATATTTTACTGGCTGGTGGGAATG
This sequence comes from Acinetobacter sp. Ac_3412, assembly GCF_013072675.1. Taxonomy (NCBI): domain Bacteria; kingdom Pseudomonadati; phylum Pseudomonadota; class Gammaproteobacteria; order Moraxellales; family Moraxellaceae; genus Acinetobacter; species Acinetobacter sp. Ac_3412. The sequence continues at coordinate 287,014 of NZ_LXUJ01000011.1, forward strand.
CCAATATTCCAGGCCTAGCTAAGCTATTACAACAAAAACTCGGTTATCGTGTCACCATTGCCAATCCATTTCTACAAATGGGTTTTTCTCCCCAAATTGATATTAAAAAAATTGAAAACGATGCTTCCTCTTTGATGGTTGCATGTGGTTTGGCATTGAGGAGTTTTGATTAATGGCAAAGATTAACTTACTCCCTTGGCGTGATGAGCTAAGAGAACAAAGAAAGAAACAGTTTGTCGCATTTTGTGTTGGGGTTGCTGCATTAGGGGTTGCATCAGTTTTTTCGGGGTGGATGTATTTTGATCACAAATTGAATGATCAGGAGCAAGCCAATCAACTGATTGTGAGTACCAACCAGAATTTAGATACCCAATTAAAAGCATTGGATGGTTTACAAGAACGACGTAATGCCATTATTGAACGTATGAAGCTGATTCAAGGTCTACAAGGACAACGTCCTGTTACTGTACGTTTGGTCGATGAATTGGTTCGAGTCACTCCTCCAACCATGTATTTAACCAAGTTTAGTCGTACAGGGGATAAATTCACGATTGAAGGTAAAGCTGAAAGCCCAAATACGGTGGCGGAACTTCTACGTAATTTAGAGGCCTCTCCTTGGTATCGTAATGCCTTTATGAATTCCTTCCTTGCCGTGGATGAAAACAAAAATAAAGACAAAACAGCAAGTTCTTTGGTGCCTCGTGTTGAGGAAAATTATGGAAGCTTTGTTGTCACTGTAGATTTAGGTGAAATCGGGACAACTGCTGAGGCTGCACCAACGTCAGACGTTGCAGCATCAGGGGCAGTAGGGGTGACAAAATGAAGTTAGATAAATCGGATGATTTAAATCAAGACACCGTTGCTGTGAAGAAAAAGAAAATGACGGTAGACCAATTCTTTCAGCAATTTAATACGCTGGATATGAATAACTATGGTAGTTGGCCATTATCGGTCAAAATTACCTGCTGGATTTTTGTTTTCTTGGCGGTTGCAGCATTGGGTTATTTTGTGGTGATTAAATCTCAGCTTGAATCGATTGCAAACGCCGAAGCTCAAGAACAAAGTTTGTTGAATGAGTTTAAAGAAAAAGATTCAAAATTGCGTAATCTGCAACAATATCAAGCGCAACTGCAAGAAATGGAAGCTAACTTTAACCAACAGTTAGAGCAACTGCCTAAAGAGACTGAAATTCCAAGCTTGGTTGAGGATATAAACTTAACCGGTGTGAACTCAGGGTTGAAATTTAAAAATATTCGTCTTGAGAGTGAAGTTAAGCAAGAATTCTTTATTGAGCAGCCAATCAGTATTGATGCGACAGGCGATTATCATGCTTTTGGTGCCTTTGTGACAGGCATTGCCGCTTTACCGCGTATCGTGACCTTGCATGATTTTACGGTTGAAGCAAAAGAAGATACACAGAAAAAATCTGACATTCCTGTTGTCAATTATACGGTTAAAGCAAAAACATATCGTTATGTTGGGGCGGATGAGCAAACAAATAATGCTGCGGTCGCAGCTACGGCTCAAACAACAGCTACTCCACCTGCGCAAGGAGGAAAATAGTAGTGAATAATTATAAATTATTACTGGGTTTATTCATTGGGGCGAGTTTGGTGGGGTGTGATTCGCGTATTGATGCGGTGAATCAGAAGATGGCGGACATTCGTAATCAGCCGCCTTTGCCAATTGAGCCAGCACCAGTTTTTACCCCTGTGCCATTGTTTAACTATTCAGCTCATCAGCTTAAAAGCCCATTTATGCCAAGTTCATTGGCTGCTGAATTGAAGATTATGGCCGGTAAGCGGGTTTATCCAAATTTTAATCGCCAGCCACAGCCTTTAGAAAGTTATGCGTTGGAATCATTGAATATGAAGGGCAGTATGCGGGGTAAAACCAGCAATACCATTGCTCTGATTCAGACACCAGACGGTCAAATTGAACGTGTGCAGGTCGGAAGTTATTTGGGGATGAATCAAGGGCGTATTATTAAAATTAGCCCAACCCAAATCGATTTGGTGGAGATTGTACCTGATGGTCGAGAAGGCTATGTCGAGAGACCTCGTACACTCGTTTTAATTGGACCAGCGCCGTAGGATTAAGGGAATAAAAATGAAAAAACAGTTTAAAGATTCTTTATTTGGGGAAGCGAAGACCATGAATCATGCATTCCGTCAATTTTCTATGGGTGCGATTGCGATTGCGGTGATGCAAGTGGCATCAGCGCAAGTGAGTATGACCAATATCGTACCAATGAGTTTGGGTGATCAGGGCACGGAAATTCGTGTGATGTTTAATGGCCTTCCACCACAACCACAAGCTTATCAACTTGAACAACCTGCTCGTTTGATTCTGGACTTTGATAAGTCACAACAGGGCCTAAAGCAAAACTCGATTCCAGTATCAACCGCTGAAGCGAGTTCAATTGAGGTTGCATCGGATGATCAGCGTTCACGTGTGATTGTGAATTTAAAAGATGCGGGTGCATTCACAACACGTGTTGAAGGCAATACCTTTGTTCTTAAAATTAACTCAGCCAAACCTGCTGCGATAAATACACCTGCTGCCGCTGCGCGTCAGGTACAGCAAGGTGTTTCCAATATTGGTTTCCAAAGAGGCAACCAAGGTGAAGGCTTGGTTGTGATTGATTTGCTGGGTAACAACACCCCTGTGGATGTACAACAACAAGGCAGTAAGATTGTCGTACGTACCATGGGCAATAAAATCCCAGCGCATTTAGCCCGCCGTTTAAATACCAACGATTTTGCAACACCTGTGGCGAGTATTGATGCATATAACGATAAAGGCAATGGTGTGATTACCATTCAATCTGCTGGAAGCTATGAGTATATGGCTTATCAGGCAGAGAATAAGCTCACTATTAGTCTGAAACGCCCTATAGATAACTCTCCAGCCAAAGCCAAGGCACAAACCTATACCGGCAACAAAATCTCTTTAGATTTCCAAGATATTGAAGTGCGTCGAGTGTTACAACTATTGGCTGATTTTACCGGCATTAATATGGTGGCAGCAGATACGGTACAAGGTAATATTACCTTGCGCTTAAAAGATGTACCATGGGATCAGGCTTTAGATATTGTATTAAAAACCAAAAATTTGGATAAACGCCGTAATGGGAGTGTGATCTGGATTGCACCTGTTTCTGAGTTGATTAAGGCTGAGGAAGAAGAAGCCAAAGCCATTGCACAAAGTGTGAAGCTTGCGCCTTTGCAAACCGAATATATTCAATTGAGCTATGCAAAAGCAGTTGATATTGAGAAGTTGATTACGCAAGGCAAGAATGCTAATACAAATAGTAATGGTAATTCTGGCTCAGTAAGCAATGATACATTGTCAGGCGGGTTACTCAGCCCACGAGGTACAGTTTCGGTTGATCCACGCACCAACACCTTAATTGTGAATGATACTTCACAGAAAATTGATCAGATTCGCAAGATGGTCGATTTACTCGATGTTTCTGTTAAGCAAGTCATGATTGAAGCGCGGATTGTCAGTGCTAGTACCGACTTTACCAAAGAGATGGGGGTGAAGTGGGGGATTTTATCTCAGGGGATTACTAATAATAATGACCTATTGGTGGGGGGGAGCGATAAGACTTTATGGAATTTACGCGATCCACAAAAAAATAGTGATACAGGTGGTTGGAAATACGAGATTGAGCGTCCAGATAACCTCAATGTGGATTTAGGCGCGGTGACACCAGGGGCAAGTCGTATTGCCTTCGGTTTGATTAGTCTATCTGACTTTATGCTGGACCTAGAGTTATCTGCAGTACAAGCAGATGGTTATGGTGAAGTAATTTCAACACCAAAAGTCATGACTGCGGACAAACAGGCTGCAAAAATTGAATCAGGTACTAAAATTCCATACGCATCTTCTTCGGGAGGTGGCGCCAATGCAGTGCCGAAAACCGAGTTTATTGATGCAACCTTAAGTCTAGATGTTACCCCAAGTATTACGCCTGAGGGTAAAGTCATGATGAAGCTCAATATTACTAAGGATTCACCAAGTAACCCAACACCAACAGGACAATTGACAATTAATAAAAATTCAATTGATACCAATGTTTTGGTCGATAATGGTGAAACAGTCGTGCTTGGTGGTATTTTCGAACAAGAGAATATTAATTCACAGACAAAGGTACCTTTCTTGGGTGATATTCCCTATTTAGGTAAATTATTCCGTAGGGAGCGCAAAACAGATAATAAACGTGAACTGCTTATTTTTGTGACGCCGAGAATTGTTAATGACACTTTGACCAGAAATCATTAATATATTTTCAATAATTGCAATGAATATAGGTGGCGCGTTGCCAAGCAAAGCGTTTGAAACCCTACCAAATGTTTATTTGGTAGGGCCGATGGGGGCAGGGAAAACAACAGTTGGCCGACATTTAGCAGAATTGTTAGGCCGAGATTTTATTGATAGTGATCATGAGATCGAACGCAAAACAGGCGCGACCATTCCATGGATTTTTGAAAAAGAAGGGGAAGCTGGATTTCGTTTGCGTGAAACCAATGTTTTAAATGATCTCACTTCCCGTCCATTATTAGTGCTGGCGACCGGTGGTGGAGTTGTTACTCAAGCGAAGAATCGTGAATTTTTAAAACAACGCGGTATCGTTGTTTATCTTTATACGCCTGTAGAGCTACAGCTACAGCGAACCTATCGTGATAAAAATCGCCCATTATTACAAGTCGAAAATCCAGAGCAAAAATTACGTGATCTATTGACGATCCGCGATCCTTTATATCGTGAGGTTGCACATTATATAATTGAAACAAATCAAGGTGCAGCACGGGATTTAGCGCAACGTATTTTACACGTCATTTTATCTAAACAAGTTAAATAGTCTCTGGTTGGTTTAAGTTTATGCAAACGTTACATGTTGAGTTAGGTGATCGTCGTTATCCGATCTTTATTGGCAGCCATTTAGATCCTAAAAGTTTACTTGAGCCGTATCTACATGGCCGACAAGTGATGTTAGTGTCCAATACCACTGTTGCACCGTTATATCTCGAACATTATGTGAATGCATTAACCCAGTTGGATAAACAAGTGGCGCAATGCATTTTGCCTGATGGTGAAAAATATAAAGATATCCAGCACTTGAATTTAATTTTCGATGCTCTGCTCGAAGCGGGCTTTAACCGTGATTGTACGGTATTGGCTTTAGGTGGTGGCGTGATTGGTGATATGGCGGGTTTTGCCTCCGCTTGCTTCCAACGCGGTGTGAACTTTGTGCAAGTGCCCACCACGTTATTATCACAAGTAGATTCCAGTGTCGGTGGTAAGACGGGAATTAACCATCCCTTAGGTAAAAATATGTTGGGTGCTTTCCAGCAACCACAAGTGGTACTAGCAGATATGGCACAACTGGATACCTTGCCTGATCGTGAACTGTCTGCAGGTTTGGCTGAAGTAATTAAATATGCCTTATTGGGTGATACTGATTTTCTTGTTTGGTTAGAGCAAAACATGGATGCTTTGGTTGCTCGTGATGCAAATCTATTGGCTGAAGCAGTTTTTCGTTCATGTGCACATAAAGCACGTATTGTAGCTAATGATGAAAAAGAACAGGGTGAGCGTGCGTTGCTCAATCTTGGGCATACTTTCGGTCATGCAATTGAATCTTATCTAGGTTATGGCACATGGTTACATGGTGAGGCAGTAGCAACAGGGATGGTGATGGCTGCAGATTTGTCGCAGCGTTTAGGTTGGATCTCTGCGGAAGATCTGAAACGTACAAAAAATATCATTCAACGTGCTCATTTACCGATATCATGTCCGAAAATTCCATTAGATGAATTCTTGGCTTATATGTCGCACGATAAAAAAGTCTTAAATGGTCAATTGCGCTTGGTTTTATTGAATAAATTAGGGCAAGCAGTGATTACCAAAGATTTTGATGTTGAGCTGATGAAACAATCTATTCTTGCAAATCAATCTGCATAATTAATCATTTGGGAAAAGCATGGCTGTATCACGATCAATTTGGCAAAATATTCAACAATATAGCTGGCTGGTTTTTGCCGTAGCTTGTTTAATAGCTGCATTGATATTTTGGGGTATTACCGATAGTCAGGTGTTGGTCAAAGAAGAGCAGCCATCCCAAACCGAAACTCAAGTCCAAATTCAGCCAGAAAAGGTTGCTGCGACAGCACATTTAGGCGCTCTTTCGGACGAAGTTAAGCCCTTGGATTTAACAACACGTGTCGTTGTTTCCAATGATCATGCACCTGAATTTCGTGGCACTAAATTTATTAAAGAAAATCAGCAGCGATGGACCATGGAGATTTTCCGTAGTTCAGATGAAGCGATTGTTAAAAATTTTCTATTGAACCGTGAAGATCGCAGAAAGTTTATATATTTTCGTTTGAGCGGTGAAGATCAGGTTGAACAATATGTTCTCAGCTATGGTGTATTTACAAATGCTGAAGATGCAAGCCGTCAATTTGCGCAATTAAATCTAACCCTACCAGAATCTGTTCAGCCAACGGCTCATCAATTCTCAAGTTATACGACCTTAGTGAATGATCTAGGTGCTGACGAAATGAAGTCAGCAACCAATCAACTTTATGCAGTTCAGTTAAGACCAGCGGCATTGCCTAGGGTGGATGAGAGTTTACTGATGGGAAGCGGCGCGTCTCAGAGTACAACTGCTGTACGTAGCACGGAACCATCGGCGGTGAAGACCACAGTTACACAGCGTGATGCGCAGGGTAATGTCGTTAATGTAAAACAGACCCAATCGGCACCAAAACCACCTGCAAATGCTGAAAAAATAAAAGAAAATTCAGATGTTTCTAAGCGTGAAGTGAGTGACCCTTTTAATTAAAATTGCACCATAATTGTGCGTTTGTGGTTCTTTTTATAGCACCGTGAAAGTTTTTGGTGCATTTTTGTGCGCAAAAATGAGTGCATTCTTCTTCATATCTTGATGTTATTTTAACTTTTTTAATGATTTAGTAAAAACATGCATATATGGCATGTTTTTTGCTTTTTTGTGGTGCTAATTTGTCTGCTCATTGCCCTGTTTTGTGCTAAACAGTTCATTAATTGGGTGAAATGGAAAGTTTTTGTGCTTTACAAACCTAGGTGAAGGTGTAATAACTGAAAACACTTTATAGAGTGCAATCTCGTAAAGGAAAGACGTATATTGCAAATTCGCCATGAAAAATGTTTTCGCGAAGCATTGAACTTTGTATGAGTTAATCGGCAATATCGCAGAAAATGAATTGATTGTTTGTTGCTCGAAAGAGCCATGTTGAAAGAAGGGTACGCTATGCACATGCCATCGCCTAATACTGTAGCTCCCGCTCAAGGTTTATATCAGCCTGATGAGTTTAAGGATAACTGTGGTTTTGGTCTGATTGCCCATATGAAGGGTGACTCAAGCCATCATCTGGTCGAAACTGCGATTCACAGTTTAAGTTGCATGACGCACCGTGGTGGTATTGCCGCGGATGGTAAGACAGGAGATGGTTGCGGATTGTTATTGGCGATGCCGAAACAATTTTTCCGTGAAGAAGCACAGAAATTAGGTAGTAACCTGACTGAGATTTTTGCTGCTGGTACGGTATTCCTAAACATCGATCCTGCTTTAGCACAAAATGCCAAAAATATTTTGAATAAAGAAATTGCTGCTGAAGGTTTAACTGTTGCAGCATGGCGTGTTGTACCTACAAATAATGATGCTTTGGGTGAGATTGCACTACAATCCTTACCTGCATTTGAACAAATCCTCGTGAACTGCCCGATGGGTTTAACTGAAGTTGAGTTTAACCGTAAGCTCTTCTTGGCTCGTCGTCGTGCAGAACAACAATTACAAAATGATCCACTTTTCTATGTGACGACGTTAGCAACGACTGTTATCACCTATAAAGGGTTGATGATGCCAGCGGCCATTGCTGACTTCTATACTGACTTGGCGGATGAGCGTTTAAAATCACATATTGTGGTCTTCCACCAACGTTTCTCAACCAATACCTTACCACGTTGGCCATTGGCACAACCTTTCCGTTATTTGGCGCACAATGGTGAAATCAACACCATTACTGCAAACCGTAACTGGGCATTGGCACGTACACCAAAGTTTGAAAACCCTTTACTACCAGGTTTAACTGAGTTAAATCCAATTGTGAACCGTACTGGTTCGGATTCATCAAGCTTGGATAACATGCTTGAGATCTTAGTCGGTGGTGGTATGGACCTGTTCCGTGCACTCCGTATGTTGGTTCCACCAGCATGGCAAAACGTTGAGACTTTAGATGCTGACTTACGTGCGTTCTATGAGTTTAACTCGAAGCATATGGAAGCGTGGGATGGTCCTGCGGGGCTCGTGATTCAAGATGGCCGTCATGCGATCTGTATGCTTGACCGTAATGGTTTACGTCCAGCACGTTGGGTGATCACCAAGAATGATTACATCACGCTTGCATCTGAGATTGGTGTATGGGGCTATGAACCTGAAGATGTGGTGTCTAAAGGTCGTGTGGGTCCAGGTCAAATTTTAGTGATTGATACTTTGACAGGCAAAGTGCTTGAGACTAAAGATGTCAGCAATCACCTTAAAAATATGCGTCCATATCGTGAATGGTTGCGTGATCATGCGATTCGTTTACAAGCCAATCCACAGCTTGAAGAACAATTGGTTGATCAAGGCTTAACTGGCGATGCATTAAAAGCAGCGCAAAAAATGTTTATGGTGACATTTGAAGAGCGCGATCAACTGTTACGTCCAATCGCTGAAAGTGGTCAGGAGGCAGTTGGCTCGATGGGTGATGATACGCCAATGGCAGTATTGTCTCGTCAAGTTCGCCATGTGTCTGATTACTTCCGTCAGCAGTTTGCACAAGTGACTAACCCGCCAATCGATCCATTACGTGAATCGATCGTGATGTCATTGGAAACATGTTTGGGCCGCGAACAGAATGTGTTCGAACAAGGTCCAGAGCATGCAGACCGTATCATTATTTCAAGCCCTGTATTGTCTAATTCAAAAATGCAGCAGCTTCGCGATGTTGAAAAAGAGCGCGAAGGTTATGGCGTTGTCGATATTGATCTGAACTATGTCGAAGCTGAAGGGCTGCAAGCAGCAATCGCACGTATCTGTGAAGAATCAGCACAGGCTGTACGTGATGGTAAAACTTTAATCGTATTAACGGATAAAAACTTCCGTGAAGGTTTCTTACCTGCAAACGCAGCATTGGCAACAGGTGCGGTACACCATCATTTGATTCAAACAGGTTTGCGTACCGATGCGAACATTTTAGTTGAAACTGGCTTTGCACGTGACCCTCATCAATTTGCAGTATTACTTGGCTTTGGTGCGACAGCAGTTTATCCATATCTTGCTTATGATGTGATCAATGATTTGGTTGCAAAAGGCGAGTTATTGGGTGATCCAATTCAGGCCCAAGCAAACTTCCGTAAAGGGATGGAAAAAGGTTTACTCAAAGTCCTTTCTAAAATGGGTATCTCTACCGTTGCCTCTTATCGCGGTGGTCAGTTATTCGAAGCGGTCGGTCTATCATCTGAAGTGGTGGATAAATGTTTCCTTGGTGTACCAAGCCGTATTCAAGGTGCAACATTTGCAGACTTAGAGAAAGATCAGAAAAAACTAGCAACCACAGCTTGGCAGCATCGTAAACCGATTGATCAAGGTGGTTTGCTTAAATTCGTATTTGGTAAAGAGTATCACGCGTTTAACCCTGACGTGATTAACTCACTGCATAAAGCGGTGCGTTCAGGTCAATACCAAGACTTTAAAGAATATGCAGAGCTGGTGAATAACCGTCCTGTTGCAACGATTCGTGACTTATTTAAGTTAAAAACCACAAATTCGATTGCATTGGATCAAGTTGAAACGATTGAAGATATTCTTCCACGCTTTGACTCTGCGGGTATGTCTTTAGGTGCATTATCACCAGAAGCGCATGAAGCGATTGCCATTGCCATGAACACCATTGGCGGTCGTTCAAATTCGGGTGAGGGTGGTGAAGATCCTGCGCGTTATGGCACGATTCGTAACTCGAAAATCAAACAGATTGCATCAGGTCGTTTTGGTGTAACTCCTGCGTACTTAACCTCTGCTGAAGTGTTGCAGATTAAAGTGGCACAGGGTGCAAAACCAGGAGAAGGTGGTCAATTACCAGGGGGTAAAGTGAATGGCTTAATTGCACGTTTACGTTACTCAGTGCCGGGTGTCACGCTGATTTCTCCACCGCCACACCACGATATTTATTCGATCGAAGATTTGTCGCAATTGATCTTTGACTTGAAACAAGTCAATCCTCAAGCGATGGTATCGGTGAAATTGGTCTCTGAGCCTGGTGTTGGAACGATTGCTGCAGGTGTTGCAAAAGCCTATGCCGATTTCATTACCATTTCTGGTTATGACGGTGGTACAGCAGCATCTCCGCTGTCATCGATTCACCATGCGGGTTCACCATGGGAACTTGGTTTAAGTGAAGCGCATCAAGCGCTTCGTGTGAACGATTTGCGTGGTAAAGTCCGTGTTCAAACTGATGGTGGTTTGAAAACAGGTTTAGACGTGGTGAAAGCAGCAATTTTAGGTGCTGAAAGCTTTGGTTTTGGTTCAACACCAATGATTGCTTTAGGTTGTAAATACCTGCGTATTTGCCATTTGAATAACTGTGCGACGGGTGTTGCAACGCAACAAGACCATTTACGTCAAGAGCATTATATTGGCGAGCCAGAAATGCTGATCAACTTCTTCAAGTTTATTGCAGAAGAAACGCGTGAATGGCTAGCGGCACTGGGTGTTGCATCACTCAAAGATTTGATCGGTCGTGTGGATTTACTTGAAGTTTTACCGGGTGAAACAGACAAGCATGCGCATCTTGATCTCAGTGCATTATTGACGTCACACCCTGCGGCTGAAGGCAAGGCACAGTATTGCCAAGTTCAAGGCAATGCGCCATTTGATAAAGGTGTCTTAGCTGAAAAAATGGTGGCAGAGATGTTACCAGCAATTGAAGCAGGTGCTGGCGGCTCATTCAACTTTACCGTAGGTAACTGTGATCGTTCGATTGGTGCACGTATCTCAGGTGAAATTGCACGTCGTTATGGCAACTTGGGTATGGAAAACAGCCCAGTGGTCATGAACCTTGTCGGTACAGCAGGTCAGTCGCTTGGGGTTTGGAACGCAGGTGGTTTGCATATCAAACTGGAAGGTGATGCCAACGACTATGTCGGTAAAGGTATGGCGGGTGGTCGAGTATCGATCTTCCCACCAAAAGGTTCGCCATTCCAAACGCAAAATACTGCGATCATTGGTAACACCTGTTTATATGGTGCGACTGGCGGTAAAGTCTTTGCTGCGGGAACTGCGGGCGAGCGTTTCGCGGTACGTAACTCAGGTGCATTTGCTGTGATTGAAGGTGCGGGCGACCACTGTTGTGAATATATGACGGGTGGTGTGGTAACAGTATTAGGTAAAGTGGGTCATAACTTCGGTGCAGGCATGACTGGTGGTTTTGCTTATGTACTCGACCTTGATAATGACTTTGTTGACTACTATAACCACGAACTTATTGATCTAAATCGTATCTCTACAGAAGCGATGGAAGACCACAAAGAAAACTTACTGCGTATTCTTGATGAACATATCCAAGAAACGGGTAGTGCTTGGGCCTACAAGATCCGTAATGAGTTCGACTTCTATAGTCGTAAGTTCTGGCTGGTAAAACCAAAAGCTGCTAATTTACAAACGCTTTTGAAAACAACCCAAGCCGATCCACAATAATTCCACGACTGCATAGATATAGGCAGGTGCAGAGATGAATGACATCGCTGCGCCTACCCACGGAGAGAGACATGGCAGAGCGCCTGAATAATGACTTTCAATTTCTGGATGTGGCACGCCAAGATCCAGAGAAAAAAGATATTACTGTCCGCAAGGCAGAGTTTGTGGAAATTTATAAACCTTTTACTGCGGAAGTGGCTGCGAATCAGACCCACCGTTGTTTAGGCTGTGGTAACCCGTATTGTGAATGGAAATGTCCTGTACATAACTACATTCCAAACTGGTTAAAGCTGATTGCAGAAGGTCAAATTTTCCAAGCAGCTGAACTTTGCCACCAAACCAACACCTTGCCAGAAGTATGTGGTCGTGTTTGTCCACAAGACCGTTTATGTGAAGGTGCTTGTACCTTAAACGATGGTTTTGGTGCAGTGACCATTGGTAATGCTGAAAAATATATTAACGATACGGCTTTTGCATTAGGCTGGCGTCCAGATATGTCTGGCGTTAAATGGACTGATAAAAAAGTTGCGATCATTGGTGCTGGTCCAGCAGGCTTAGGCTGTGCAGATATTCTTGCGCGTGGTGGCGTAAAACCAGTGGTATTTGATAAACGCCCTGAAATCGGTGGTCTGCTCACATTTGGTATTCCAGAATTTAAAATGGAAAAAGATGTGATGAAACGTCGTCGTGAAATCTTCACAGGAATGGGCATTGAGTTCCGTTTAAATACCGAGATTGGTGTTGACGTAACGATTGAACAACTTCTGAATGAATACGATGCTGTATTTATGGGAATGGGAACTTACACCTATATGAAAGGTGGTTTCCCAGGTGAAGATCTCAATGGTGTGCATGATGCATTGGATTTCTTGATTGCCAATGTGAATCGTTGCCAAGGTTGGGAAAAAGATCCAAGCGAATACATCAATCTAGACGGTAAAAAAGTAATCGTTCTAGGTGGTGGTGATACTGCGATGGACTGTAACCGTACCTCATTGCGTCAAGGTGCGCATGATGTGACCTGTGCTTACCGTCGTGATGAAAGCAACATGCCAGGTTCTGCACGTGAAGTGAAGAATGCTTATGAAGAGGGCGTAAAATTCCTGTTCAACCGTCAGCCAATTGAAATTGTTGGTGAAAATGGCAAAGTGACTGGCGTTAAGGTTGTAACCACACAAATGGGTGCGCCTGACAGTCGTGGTCGTCGTAGCCCTGAACCAATTCCGGGTTCTGAAGAAGTGTTACCAGCAGATGCAGTATTACTTGCATTTGGTTTCCGTCCAAGTCCTGCAGATTGGTTTAGCACTGCAAATGTAGGATTAGATGGTTCAGGTCGTGTGGTCGCGGCTGAACAACAAGAGTTCAAGTTCCAGACCTCGAATCCAAAAATCTTTGCGGGTGGTGATATGGTACGTGGTTCTGACTTGGTTGTGACGGCAATCTGGGAAGGACGCCAAGCAGCTGAAGGTATTTTGGATTACCTTGGCGTGTAAGCTTTCTTTCAGTATTTAAGTTTAAAAGCCCAAGCCCAGTGCTTGGGCTTTTTTATTTTGTCTATGGTTTATGGCCAAAGAAAATAAAAACTTTAACAAGCAGTCAATAAATTGCTATGCTACTAATGATAATAATTCTCATTTTTGTTGTGCTGAGTGGATAAAATAATGACATCGAAACTCAATGACAGGCTGTTAATTGCTGCGCTGTATACCAGTACCTTTCTTTGCTTGGTGGATTTGAGCAGTGTAAATTTGGCTTTAACCGCAATTCAAACCCAGTTCAATAGTCATCTTGCCGATTTACAATGGGTGATTGATAGCTATGCACTGAGTATGTCGAGTTTGATGTTGGCGGTGGGGGCTTTAAGCCAATGGTTGGGGCGTAAACGCTTATGGTTAGTCGGTGTCGGGATCTTTATTTTTGGCTCGGTGATTTGTGCCGCAGCGCCTGATTTTGGAATCTTGATTATTGGGCGAGTGATTCAGGGTGTCGCAGGTGCGATGCTGATTCCACTAACGTTGGCAATCATTGTGCATCATTTTACCCAAGCCGATCGCAAGGCACGAGAAATTGGTAACTGGAGTTCATTTAGTGCTTTTGCCTTAATTATTGGACCGCTAATGGGTGGTTTAATGGTGCATTATTTGGGGTGGCAAAGTATTTTCTGGCTAAACCTGCCTGTTGGAATGTTAGCGTTATATTTAGGTTGCAAAGGTATTGCCGACGATCAATATCAGCAAAAAATCAGTTTTGATTATTTGGGATTGATTTATAGCGTGATTGCGATAGCCACCTTGACCTATAGCATTATCATGGTTCAGCAAGCGCATATGGGTTATTTGATTGTTTTTAGTTTCCTGCTTTCGATGGTTTTTGCACTGATTTTTATTCGACATCAAAACCATACGTTGCATCCACTGATTCCACGACATTTATTGCATAACCGCATTTTTTTACATTTCAATCTGATCTCTTTTCTATTGGGATTTGCAGGCTATAGCTCCTTATTTGTCTTTGCACTCTTTTATCAGGAACAAGTTCATTTAAGTGCGGCCCAAGCGGGTTGGCTGATTGCCCCACAATTTCTGATGCAGGCGGTGGTTTCCATTTGCTTTGGTCGGTTACAGCAACGCTATGGTGTGTTACCGTTACTTAGAATGGGATTGCTCATTTCGGGAACGGCGTTAATCGCAATGATCAGCTTCCAGAGCAGTTCATCTTATCTGCTATTTATTGGCTTAAGTGGCATGATGGGGGCAGGTATTGGCTTGATTGTCCCGAGCTCCAGTACCTTGAGTCTACATTCGGTATCGCAGGCAGATGCAAGCTTTGCCGCGGCAATATTAAATATGCTCAGGCAGCTTGGCCTGACCTTTGGCATTGCAGTATTGGGGACCCTGACAGCATTTATTATTCAATGGGCCGTTGAAACACTGCATTATTCTATGGCTCAGGCCCAGTTATTTGCCTTTCATAGTATGGTCGCCATCATGGGCGGACTGTTTCTTGCAGCCATATGGAGCCTGAGAAAAATTAAACAAGAAGAATGTGTCGCACTGATCTCATCGGTCTAGACCAGTCATCATTTTGGTAGTTTTGGCAAACTTTATAAGCTTTTTTGCCCTGTCATTGCCATTTTCCCAGCGTAATACTCGGACTCAGTCTAGAAAATGATGCAGGCAATTGAGATGGCTCTTGCAAATGTGAATGTGGAAAAAACCTATTTAAACCGCCCTAAAGCATTAGGAATTACAGTACGACGTTTGCAATTTAATCCGAAAAAAATCAAACGTCATTATTTTGCCAATTCCCCAGTAATGTCACATCTATTAACAGCACTGTCTTCAACATTTCCAATTGGAGAACAGTATTTTGTGAATAGTGTTCGCAATGTTCGAGATAAAGTACAAGATCCTCAGCTACAGGCGCAGATTGCGGCATTTATTGGGCAAGAGGCGATGCACTCTAAAGCACATACTGAGTTTAACGATGCTTGGCGACGTGAGGATTATAATCTGGATCGTTTTCAGGCTTGGTTGGCAAAACGGGATGATATGCTGCGAAGTATTCATCCGAAATTACAATTGGCTTTGACCTGTGCCTTTGAGCATTTTACTGCAATGTTAGGCGGTTATATTTTAAAACACCCAGAAATACTCAGTACACTAGATGATGATGCGATGAAGCTCTGGGTCTGGCATGCAATTGAAGAAATCGAGCATCGCTCGGTTGCATTTGATGTTTACCAAGAAGTATATGGTGATGATCGTATTCGCCGTTTACTGATGCGTAGCGTGACGACAGGCTTTGCTAGCCTGACGTTTTATGCAACCACGCGGTTGATCTGGCAGGATAAATGGAAGAGCTTACCGAAATTGGGTGGCAATCTGTTTGGTATGTATTTACTGAGTAAAATGCTATTACAGTTGATTCCTGAGTATTTATCGTATTATCAAGCTGATTTTCATCCTGCCAAACACGATTACACTGCATTGGTGAATTACTGGAAAGCACGCATGGCAGATGAATATGGGATGGCAAGTTTCCAAGAGGAAACTTCTTCTAAAATTTATAGTTAATCATCATCCAATACCATCAAAGTTGCTTAGCATGGCATTACATCAAGGTTCTTGAGTAATGCCTTTTTTATTTAAATTCAGATAAAGCAACGTTAATAAATGTTACACAGCCGACAAAAAATCTCATTACAATGAATTATCGCAAAAATATAAAGAAAAACTTGAGGATAAATTTTTATGAAAATCATCAAACAAACCGCATTGGCAACTGTATTGGCAAGCACACTGTTATTTACCGGTTGTGGTTATAACACCTTGCAAGTCAAAGATGAGGCTGTGATTGCTTCTTGGTCTGAAGTTCAAAACCAATATCAACGCCGTGCCGATCTTGTGCCGAATTTGGTCAATGTGGTGAAAGGTTATGCTAAACATGAAGAGCAGGTTTTGGTTGAAGTCACTCAAGCACGTTCTAATGTTGCGGGCTTAAAAGTTGATAAAGAAGTGTTGGAAGATCCAGCGCTATTTGAGAAATACCAACAAGCGCAAAGCCAGTTGACGGGTGCATTATCGCGCTTGATTGCGGTTTCAGAAAATTATCCTGACTTAAAAGCCAATGAGCAATTCCGTGATTTACAAGCACAACTTGAAGGGACTGAAAACCGTATCGCAGTTGCGCGGAACCGTTATATTACCACTGTTCAAGATTACAACGGCTATGTACGTCAATTCCCTCAAGCGTTGACAGCTAAAGTCATTGGCATGAAAACCAAAGAAAACTTTAAAGCGGAACAGTCTGCACAGCAAGCGCCAACAGTTTCATTTAATTAATATCTGAAATTGTTTCGAACTGTGAGGAGTCACCGTATGTTGAACGTGTTTATGCAGAGCTTAAAGCAGAGAATCCTACCTGTTTTAACCATTATTTTTGCGACACTGTTTTTCCAACATACGGTTTGGGCTGAAGTCGCGACCGCAACCGATCAAAGTGATGTGCTTGTTGCGGGTAAAATTATCCAAGAACAGCAAAAGAATAAGACTACTGCTGCACCAGCCACGTCAAATGTTGAAACGCCTACATTGCCTCAAGTGACCAATGACATGGCAGAGGGCGAATCGATTCGTGGTTTGCCAACTTTAAATCAACCCGTGATTGATCAGGCCAAAGTATTGAGTGCTGCTGAAATGCAGCAACTCAATCAGAAAATTCTCAGTCTGTATCAGCAAGGCAAAGCACAAATCGGGGTGATTATCGTACCAACCACTGGGCAGGAAGCCATTTTTGATTTTGCGTTGAGAACTGGTGAAAAATGGCAGCTTGGCTCAGCAAAACGTGATAATGGCTTACTGATGGCAATTGCAGTCAATGATCGTAATATCCAGATCTTGACGGGTTATGGTTTGGAGGGCGTACTGCCTGATGTGGTGTTGAGTCGAATTATCCGCAATCAAATCACTCCTTACTTTAAGCAGGGGCAATATGCACAAGGGATTTCTGCGGGATTAGATGAAATCACTCGTATCGTCAATTTAGACCCTGAGATTGCACAGCAAGCGGCGCAAGAATTGAAAGATCGGCATGAACAAGCAATTCAAGCACAGCAGGCTAAAGACAATACTTTGACTATGGCACTGTTTATCTTGATTGCGGGTGTAGTCGGATCATTTATTGTCGGTAACCGTTTGAGTGCTTCGACTGCAGCTGTGGCGGCAACCGTTGCTGGTTTGGTCAACGGTGCGGGTCTAGTGATGAGCTTATTGCTTGGTGTCGGAATCTTCTTTTTATTGATCACTTCACTCGCACAGTTGATTTTCCAGATGTTCTTGTCTGGTGGTGGTCGCGGTGGCGGCGGAGGTGGTTTTGGCGGCGGCAGTGGCGGTGGTTATAGTGGCGGCGGCGGTAGCTTTGGCGGGGGAGGAGCATCAGGCTCATGGTAACCAAGACAGATACAACACAGATTATTACTCAGCCTAAACTAGATGAGCATGTACAGCCAAGTTTAAAACGCTGGTTCAAGCATTTCCTTTATGTTTCGTCGGCGCATCGTTATTTCAATAAGCAAGATCGAGTCGAGATTGCCAAAGCAGTACACGAAGCGGAAAAGGGGCATGTGGGGGAGATTCAGGTGGTGATTGAAGGACACATTCCGTGTTCACAGGCTTACCATCAAAATACCCGTTTACGCGCGCAGCAGCTGTTTGCTGAATTGGGTGTTTGGGATACTGAACTGAATAGTGGTGTATTGCTATACCTCAACCTATGCGAACGTAAAGTCGAAATTGTGATTGATCGCGGTTTAAAAAATGCTACACCGACTGAAACTTGGAATAGGATCTGTCAAAGCATCGTACTGTTGTTGGCTCAAAAGCAATATCTACAGGCCGTAAATAATGGTGTTGCGGAGATTGGACAGATACTAGACCTGTATTACGTGAAAACAGACCTTAATGATCAAAATGAATTGCCGAATGAGCCGATTATTCTAAATTAAAACGCGATCTTGCCATTTAAAATAGGGCTTGTTGTTTTGTTTAAAATCTATTAATGTGCAGAATGTTCTGTACATTTAATCTATTATCGGTCGATTGTGCCAAATATCTTCTGATAAGCGGTAAAAAAAATATCAATAAATTTTCTGTGAATTGAGTCGCTCAATTTACATACAAGTAGAAAGTAATCAAATTCATTAGCAAAAAAAATGAATAATTAAGCAGTAAAGATGACGTTATTTGTCATTTTTTTTCTTAAAATGTCTGAATTGCTCTCATTTTATCCAACATGAATTTTTTTTAAGTCCCTGTTTTTTTAGGTTAAAATTAGCTAAGCTAAGGACTGGCATAAAACATGCTAATTACTAAATAGCTGAAAAAAGCTTATAAAAAAATATCCATTGGAGAAATGTTATGAAATCAATGCAAAAGGGTTTTACTCTTATCGAATTGATGATCGTTGTTGCGATCATTGGTATCTTGGCTGCGATTGCGATTCCGCAATATCAAACATATATCGCGAAGTCACAAGTAAGCCGTGTGATGTCGGAAACTGGTTCACTTAAAACTGCTGTTGAAACTTGTTTACTAGATGGTAAAACTGATACAACAACTCCAGCCTGTGAACTTGGTTGGACAAATAGTAATTTAATAGGTGCAGCAACTCCGCAAACAGGTTTAACAGTAACCTTCGGTACAGGTGAAAGTAATTCTACTATTGTTGCTCAGTTTGGTGCTAGTGCAGCACAAGCATTACAAGTTAGTGGTAAACGTGATTTAACGTGGACTCGTAATGGTGTTACAGGTGCGTGGTCTTGTTCTACTACTGTATTAGAAAAATATCGTCCAGCAGGTTGTAATACTTCTACTGCAGGTTCAGGTTCAGGTTCAGGAACCTAATTAATTATTTACTGATAAACACCTCTCATTTGAGAGGTGTTTTTTTAGAACTAGATATATATGTTTATTTTATTAATACCTGATTTATATTTTTTATTTCAGAATGGGGACTTTTATTTTTTTTGCTTAAGTTTATTTTGTTTGATTTATATATTTTCACTAATTAGAACTACAAAGTTTCTATTTTTGTTATTTCCTATCTTTTTATTGATTCCATTCTATTTATACTATATTTCGATTTATCATGTTTCTATTAATGAGCAAGTGCTTAGTATTGTTTTAGAAACAGATTTTCAAGAAGCATGGAATTTTGTAGGTTATAAAATATACGTGTATTTCTGTGTGTTTATATTTTGGTGTTTATTTTGTATTTTTATTCTATATGAAAACTATAAAAAACCTTTAATTTGGAAACATCGTAGTCGTTGGTGGGTTTTAATTGTTGGCACAGCTTATTTTTTGTTTTCATATACTATAAATGCAGAAGTGGCGAGTCAGGTTGATCAGAGTTTTGAAAGCCAACAAGATAATTTTCTTGTTGATGAAAAAAATTTTTTTACACAAGAGATTAAAAGAACTTATCCCTTAGGTTTTTTTATTTCTATTTATGATATGTTAAAAGAACAAAGGAAAATTAATATTGCTTTTAAGCAAAATAAGGATTTTAGGTTTAATGCAAAGAGAATTATAAATGATCATAACAAACAAATTTATATACTCGTAATTGGTGAAACGAGTCGTAGAGAGAATTGGCAACTTAATGGTTATGCTAGAAAGACTAATCCAAAACTTAGTCAGCAAAATAATTTAATAAACTTTTCTAATATGCTTTCTGTTTCTAGTGCAACACGTAGTTCTATCCCAATGATTTTGACTCGTAAATCAGCGGAGCATGTCTATAAGTTTAATTTTCCTGAAAAGTCAATAATTTCTGCATTTAAAGAGGTTGGTTTCAAAACGTATTGGTTGTCTACTCAGCAAAGGTTTGGTGCGTTTGATACTAGTACATCAGTTTATGCTAAAGAAGCAGATCAAATGATTTTCTTAAATAAAGCCAACTATACTGATGCTGGTGAGAAAGATGATGTTTTAATTCCAGTCTTAAATAAAATTATTAATTCAAAGGAAAAAAAGCAATTTATTGTTATTCATACATTGGGTAGTCATTATAATTATCAATATCGTTATTCAGAGGATTTTAATGTTTTTCGGCCATCTTTAAATGATTTAAATAAATATAGTTTGCAAGAGAAAAGGTATAAAGATGAACTTGTAAATAGTTATGATAATTCAATCTTATTTACAGATCATGTTTTAAGTAATTTTATTGAAATATTGAAGATGCAGGTTAATGCAGAATCATTTCTGTTTTATGGCTCTGATCATGGTGAGGATTTATTTGATGGCGAGTGTAATAAAAGTGGTCATGGTTTAGAAACAGCAACTAATTTTGAAATTGCTAGTTTTGTTTGGTATTCAGATCTATTTGCATTAAATAATATAAATAAAATAAATATCCTTAGAGGAAATGCAAATAGAAAAATTAATCAAACAGCAATATTTCCAACATTAATTGATGCAGCTAGTATTAAAATACCAAAGGAAAAATTAGAAAAAAGTCTTTTGAGAGAATTCTATAATTATCCACGAATTGTTATGGGAGGGAAGAATTATGATCAATCTCAGCTCGAAGGTCTATGCAGAGAAGTAAAATGAATAAAATACAGCAAAGGAAAATGTTATCTAGTTTGGCGGCTATTTTTTTTGTCTCTGGATTTAGTGCATTAATATATCAAGTATGTTGGCAGCGACTGTTATTTACAGGTTTTGGTGTTGATCTTACTTCAATTACAGTAATTGTATCAGTTTTTATGGCTGGTTTAGGGGTAGGAGCATATTGGGGAGGAAGAATAGCTGATTATTTTAATTCAAAGATTATTGTTATATTTTGTTTGGTTGAGTTAAGTATTGGAATTTTTGGCCTATGTAGCTATTATTTTATTTATACGATACAAGAGTTATTGATATATAATAGTTTATCTGTATTAACTTTGGTAACTTTCTTACTGTTATTTTTTCCCACATTTTTAATGGGAGTAACTCTGCCACTTCTCACTAGTTTTTTTAATCAATATATTAGAAATATTGGACAATCTATAGGTCTGTTATATTTTTATAATACACTGGGAGCTGCATTTGGAGCACTATCAACAGGTTTTTTATTATTTAATAATTTAACTTTGGCGCAAACAATTTATCTAGCTGCTAGTTTGAATATTAGTATTTCTGTTCTTGTATTTATTTTGTATGGAAGAAATAACTATGAAAAATAATAAAATTATTTATCTCATTTCTTTTTTTAGTGGTTTTTTAAGTTTAGGGCAAGAAATTATTTGGATGCGTTTGATTTCTTTTGCAGGAATGTCAGTTCCTCAAACATTTTCTTATACTTTAGCAATATTTCTTGTAGGTATCTCAGTTGGTGCTCAGATTGGTAAACTTATTTGCAAAAATAATAACAATGTTAAAGTCCACGTTTTAGGATATGTTTTTTTTATTGCTGCAATTGTTGATATTTTTTTAATTGCATGTGTTTATTTTTTCTCCCATTTTATTGGTATATCTATTCTGTTTTTTGGATTGTGTGTTTTTATCTGTGCAGCAGTTAGAGGGATTATATTTCCTTTAGTCCATCATGTAGGAACAGTACAAGAAAAAACAGGTGCACAAATTTCTAATGTATATTTTTCTAATGTTTTTGGTAGTGCTTTAGCTCCTTTGATCATTGGCTTTATTGCATTAGATTATTTAAATACACAACAGGTCTATCTAATTATTTGCTTTATGACATTTGTTGTCGCAATTTTGTGTTTGAATTCAAAAAACATAAAAGGATTGATTGCTGTCTTGAGCTTTCTCACTTTATTTATGGTGTTGATACCTGAGCATATTTTTTATGAACTGTCAAAAAATAGCTATGATGAAAATAAATATCCAAGTCATATTTTAGAAAATAAGCACGGTTTTATTCAGGTATATGATGAGGGTGATGACCACATTGTATTTGGAGCAAACGTGTATGATGGTAAATTTAATACTAATATTTTTCATAATACTAATGGTATTGATCGTGCATACTTACTCACAACCATCAAACCTGATGCAAAAAATGTTTTAGTGATTGGTCTGAGTACGGGTTCTTGGGTAAAAGTTTTAACTACAATGCCAAATGTAGAAAAAATAACTGTCATCGAGATCAATCCTGCTTATGTAGAGTTAATTAAAATAAGCCCTATAGTTTCTGATATTTTAAAAGATAAAAGAGTTGAAATTATTTTTGATGATGGACGCAAATGGCTTAAAAAAAACCAAGAGCAGAAATTTGATATAGTGTTAATGAATACAACATGGCATTGGCGTGCTTATGTTTCAAACTTGTTAAGTTATGATTTTCTTAAAATAATTAATGGATCTTTAGGAAAGGGTGGAGTCTTATTTTATAATACTACACAATCATTAGATGCTTATTATACAGCAAAAAAAGTCTTCCCTTATGTCTATAAATATAAGTATTTTGTTTTGGCCTCAAACCAAAAACAGAGTATTCGATTAGACAGTATTCAGTCTAATTTGTGTGATCTAAAAGACTATTTTACCAAAGTGCCTGTTTTTAGTAGTGAAAAAAAATGTTTAGATGCTGCAAAAATAATTATTGAAAATCCATTTTTATCTTATAGTGAAATAAATTTTTCTCAATTAAATAGAAGTCCTGAGGTTATTACCGATAATAATATGCTTTCAGAGTATAAGTATGGGAAAGGATTATGAAAATTAGAATATTTTCCAACATGGAATCTAAAGATTTTTTTTGGGTTTTATTTTTAATTGCGTGTATTTTTGTTGCTACTCATTTTATACTGATTGATCGTGTAGGGTTTTGGCGGTTGGTATATCCTTTTCAAGCACAAATAGCTATATGGAATATTGATTGCTCAGCGAATGCACCTAAATGGATGTCAGAAAGTTTAAAATACATCATAAAAAATCAGAAGAATTTATCGAATCAAATTGCTTATATTGATTCTTCTGGTCATCAATCCTATTGTCAAAGCGGCTGGGAGAAAACAACAGTATTTTCAAAGAAAACGTCAGAAAACACGCGTTTCCGCTATGCCAGCATGACAAAACTAATAACAAATAATGCAATTTTAGATTTACTTAATAAAGGAAAAATAAAATTAGATGATCCGATGGTCAATTTTTTTGATGAATTAAATGGAAAAAACTTTAATGATGAAAGAATAAGAAAAATTACAATCTCTGATTTATTACAACAACGTTCAGGTTTCGACCGCTTGAAAAGTGAAGATGTAATTTTTGCCACGAATAAAACACCATGGTGTCCTTCACAACTTTCGACCTTACTCAAACTGAAATTAGACTTTGAGCCTAATGATCATTATGCCTATGATAACCGCAATACCTGTCTACTCGGTGCGGTCATTGAGCGTGTCACACAACAACCCTATAGGGAATATATTCAAAAAACATACTCTTTAGCAAAATATAACATTAAGTTTGTGGATGGTATTTATTATCAGGATGAAGTACGTTATGACTTTAGGAATAATAACTTTTGGATAGAGAGCGATGATAATTCCTTTAATTTTCAGTCTATTTCTTCTTCTGCTGGATTATCGGGTAATGCTCAAAGTCTCGCATTGCTAATTCGTAGTATGCTTCAGCAGCAACATTTGAATATCTTGGATATCGCTGAAGACAATCTTAAAAAATGCCATATTACTCAATTTAAGTCATGTAATGGTTATGCGATGTGGCAATACCAAAAAAACAGTAGTGCTCCAAGGATGTATTTCCGTAATGGTGGTTTACCGGCAGCCACTTCTTTAGCTATGGTCACAGCAAAAGGAGAGACTATTGTATGGGTGAGTAACGGTGCTACACGTTATGATAAAGATTACGATGAGAATATGTTAGAAAAATACTTTTATCAGATGCTTAATCATTAGTTCTTAAAATATGACTTTTTTGTTGGAATGGTCTCTAAAATGTCATATAGAAATTTATTTTAAATATAACTATATGAAATTTAAAGGTAAAATTTGTGGCATTATTTTTGCTAGCTTTCAATATATTTTAAAATTGGGGGGAAGCAGCCATGAATAAAGGATTTACATTAATTGAATTAATGATTGTGGTGGCAATTATTGGAGTGCTTGCGGCTATAGCGTTACCATTGTATCAGAACTATGTGGCTAGATCTCAAATTACTTCAGCAATCGCAGAGCTTAATGGGGCGAGAACACAATATGAACTTGTAATGAATGATGGCGCTAATAGTAGTGCTTTTACTACAGATAATATGGGTTTCTCAGCACCTGATTCTCAGTTTTGTCATTATCTAGTTCATGCTCCAGATGCTGGTGGTGTTTCTGAGCCAGCCTTGGAATGCCAAATGCACAATGTCGCTACTGTTCTTTTAGGAAAATCAATATACTTAAATCGGCAGGCCAATGGCTCGTGGAGATGTAGTGTTTCAGTAGGGATATCAAATAGCTTGAAACCTGTGGACTGTACATAATTATTTGAGTTCAAAAGAACTTCTTTTTTTATTTTAGGATAGCAATGTCAAAACGCATTAAATTTTTTATTAGTCATTTAACGATTTCTATTTTTATTGCTTCTATTGTTGTTGGGATAGTCTTTTTTCTATGGTATCCAGCACCATTAGCAAAGTCAGTAGGGGTGACTAACATCTTTTTGATGATGCTTGCGATTGATGTAATTATTGGGCCCGTATTAGGCTTACTTGTTTATAAAGAAGGTAAAAAAACCCTTAAAATGGATTTGACGGTAATTATTTTACTTCAGTTTATGGCATTGTCTTATGGGGTGTATAGTATTGAACAAGGGCGGCCAGCATGGATTGTACAAAATGGGGATCGTTTTGAGCTGGTAAGAAAGAATGAAATTGTCCCAGAGCATATCACTCAGGCCAAGCCTGAATACCAAACACCTTCTTGGTTAAAACCAAAGTTTGTTGCGATTAATGCAGGAAACTCAATTGAAGAGCGGAATAAAAATCTGTTTGAAGCAGTCACCACAGGCATTTCAAATGCCATGCGTCCAGAACGTTATCAGTCTGTTGATATGAGTAGAGTACAATTACGAGAAAATGCACAAAATATTGAAATTTTAAAGCAATTTAATGAACCGCAAGCAGTAGAAAAAATTATAAATGCTTATCCTAATGCAGACGGATGGTTGCCATTAAGCTCGACCAGTGTTGACATGACGGTTCTCATTAATAAAGAAAAAGGAGAAGTGGTTAAAATTGTCGATCTACGTCCTTGGAAGTAAATTGTAGTTTTTATCTTATATTTAATTTGTAGCTTCAGGCTTAGCGATATAATTCACTAAGCTTTTTTCTTATGTATAAAGTATGCAATTTTTATGCTTTTTTCTTGCCAGCGTGCTGATTAGCTTTGCTTGGCTGTCTCCATTTCATACTTATCCTTGGGTGACTTTTTCAGGGGAACTTGCTAGCTTTGCCACTGGCTTAGTTTTACTTGCTGTTTTTCTCAATAAAACAATTACTATTCCAAGGGTGCAACTCTGGATCGCACCGATTATTGCTGTTCCATTGTTGCAGTGGGGCTTTGGTCTGGTCAATGACTTTAGCACGGCACTATTAAGCTCACTCTATGTATTCGCTTTTTGGCTGATGATCGTGCTCGGTTATAACCTTTCTTCGCAAGCTGATCAACGTGAACTGCTTATGCAAGAGACCTCTAAGCTGCTATTTGGTATTGCGATTGTCTGTAGTGTCATGGCAATTGTGCAATGGTGCGGGTTTGGCGGTGTTATTAATGGAGTGATGCAATTAAAAGGTGATCGCCCATATGCAAACTTTGGCCAACCGAATCACTTGGCAACCTTTTTGATTATGGGCTTAATGGGGGCTTTATATCTGTATGAAAAAAGGGTCGTGGCTGCATGTTGGTTAGTGCCCTCTAGTCTATTGATCCTATTTACTATTGCTTTAACTCAATCTAGAACTTCATGGGTGGTGTGTTTATTTATTCTATTTTATTGGATGTATAAACAATACAAGCAGCAACCACGCTTCAGCTTTGCTCAGCTTTGGATTTGGTGTATCGGTTTTTTTGTGATTGCAGCGTGGGGTTTGCCACTACTCACAAATGTCATTGAAACGTTTTCAAACTCTGAAGTCATCCAAACAACTAGTTTGGCTGAACGGGCGAGTTCAGGTTATTTACGTTTTGATATCTGGACGCAGATGCTTCTGGCGCTGAAAGAGCAGCCTTGGCTGGGTTATGGGTGGAATCAAACCAGTATCGCGCAGATTAGTATTTTTAATTTACATCCTTCACATGAGTGGGTGATCAGTGCGCACAATGTTCTGTTGGATATCTTGGTCTGGAATGGTTTACCACTTGGATTATTGATTATTGGTTATATGGCAATCTGGTTTTTCTGGTTAGACCGAAATGCCAAAGAAACCACCTCAGTGGTTGCAATTATGATGATTGCTGCAATTCTGATTCATGCCATGCTGGAGTTTCCGCAACGTTATGCGTATTTCCTACTACCCATGGGCTTTTTATTGGGTCTAGTTCAAGCACAAACACCTCAGCTACAAGCAGTGACTTTAAATAAAAATGTCATTCGCCTTATCTGGCTGATTGGTATCGTACTGCTGTTATTGATCTGGCGTGATTACAAGCTATTTCAGGAAAACAGTCGTTTAATTTTTAAAAAGCAGCAACCGACTGTAGAGATATTGGGAAGTTCTAAAATTCTGCTGCTGACGCAATTTCAGCAGCGACTTGATTGGATCAATCTAAAACCTCAAACTCAAATGTCTAATACGGATTTGGAGTGGATGGATGCTTTCGTCAAAAATAAAGCAACCCCTTATAACTTGAAAAAGTATGCACAGGTACTGGTTTATAATCACAAGTTTGAAGAAGCAGAACAGCAACTCTTTATTTTACAGCAGCTGTATGGACAAACACTCAGCCTGCCAGAAGTGATTGAAATGAATAAGCAAGCGAGATAAAAAAAAGCCCTAATTAGGGCTTTTTTTGATTTAACCCAATCAATAGTTTGGGTTGAAGAGAAGAATTAGATTTGGCTTTGAATATAGTTTTCGATACCTACATTCTCAACCAGATCAAGTTGGGTGTCGAGCCAATCCCAATACTCTTCTTCTTTCTCTAAAATTTCTTGGACCAAATCACGGGTCACATAATCCTGTTCTGCTTCAGCAAGTTCAACAGTTTGCTTGAGGGCTTCAATATTTTCTTTGACCTTACGGATATCGCAGTTCAGAACTTCTTCAGTATGTTGACCGATATAGAGCTTGCCTAGATGTTGTAAATTCGGTAAGCCTTCTAAAAATAAAATACGCTCAATCACTTTATCAGCATGTTTCATTTGGCGAATAGATTCTTTATATTCGGCTGAACCGAGTTGCTCAATTCCCCAGTCATTAAACATACGAGAATGTAAGAAATATTGGTTGATCGCAGTTAAATGATGGTACAGCACCTGATTCAGCTGATTGATAACTTCGCGATTGCCTTTCATTGCGCTTACTCCAAAAACACCAAGTGATGCCCTAGTTGCTAAGGCAATTTATTTTATTTTAATCAACAAAGAATCGTCTGGCGAGTAATTTATAGAACGGCAAATGAAAATCACAATCAAAAACATCCTAATATTATTATGATTTTTATAAAAAAACCGCTTAAATGAGGAACTTTTTAAGTTCTACAGGAAGCGGTGGAGTCGTAAAACACGAATTGAATTGGAGGAGGAGTTTTGAAGATAAATCAGGCAGCTATAGAAATACGTGCAGCGATTTCAGCAAGTTCATCGCTGATAATAGCACGGGCTTCTGGAGCGCAACGACCACAACATGTTCCTAGATCGAGTAGGTCACGGATTTCACGATAGCTCTCAGCGCCATTTGCAACGGCGTCTTTGATATCCTGATCTGTAATTCCACGACATAAACAAACATACATGGGAGTGAGCCACAAATATAAATGCGATAATTGATATTATTGATAATTATTATCGTTTGTCAATGAATTTCATTCTAACAATGAGTATATTCTTATTGGGAATTTGAATAAAAAAATACCGCCTGATCGGCGATATTTTTGATGATTCATAACTTTTTGATAAATATAAATTTAAAAAAGTGCTTATGGAATGATCACAATCCCATCCATTTCCACCAAAGCACCTTTTGGTAAGCTAGCAACACCAAGCGCTGCACGAGCAGGGTATGGTTGCGCAAAGTATTCGCCCATAATTTGGTTCACCAATTGGAAGTGTGACAAGTCAGTTAAAAAGATATTGAGTTTGGCAATATCAGCTAAACTGCCACCAGCCGCAGTACAAACGGCTTTAAGATTATCAAATACACGGCGGATTTGGGCTTCAATGCCTTCTACAAGTTCCATACTGTACGGATCTAAACCAATCTGACCAGAAAGGTAGAGTGTATTGCCAACAAGAATTGCTTGAGAATATGTTCCGATAGCAGCAGGGGCGTGTTCAGTATGAATAACTTGGCGTGACATTTAGCTCTCCTAGGTTGTTTTTTCTATCTTAAACCATGCGACTTTAACACAAAAATTCAGGCACGAAAGTCTTGAGTACTGTGTAGTCGCAGTTGCATGGATATATTATTAGAACTTTTATGTCGATGAAATGCTTTAAAGATTCATTTCACAGCTGCACTTGTATTTAATTGGTGGTTGCCAATTTTGCGACTTCAGGCTGTACGATGGGCATATTTAGGCGTTCAATACGAGGGAAGCCAAAGTTCATGCGTAAATCCCGGATAATTTGGGCGATTTGATTTCGGTTGCTGACCACGATGTTGACATAGGTTTTTTGGTCTTGCGAATGAACCATCTCTACCCCCGTTTTGGCTTTACGGCATTGATAGATTAAATCAGAGATCTGCTCATCATTCATTGCCATGTGAATACATAGATAAGCACTGAAACGGACATCATCAATTTCTTCGGATTGCCAATGCAATGGCATGATATTTTCTGGGTGAAGGTGCTGTTCATGTAATAAATTACGACATCGTGAGCGATGCACGATCAAACCGCGTCTGGAGAGGTGTCCTTGGATTGGATCACCCAGTACAGGATTACAGCAATGTGCATATTTTACATCGACGCCTTCTGTACCGACGATTAAACGATCGGAAGCATCATGATGCTGTGAATGATAATCCTGAGCAAATAAATGATTTGCGACCAGTTGTGGTAATAGATCACCCACCGCAATCTGTTCGAACAGGGTATCTTTACTACTTAAATGACGCCACTCCAGCACATTTGTCCAATCAGTTGGCGATAGATCATCAATTGAACGCTGGAATAGTTTTAATGCACGGTTTAGCGCTTGCTGACCAACTAAGCGCTGTTCATCAATATCCTGCTCTCTAAGCATGTTTTGCAGTGCGCGACGTGCTTTCTGCGTGTTAATGAAGCTGAGCCAGTCTGGATTTGGAGTTGCTAAAACATCGGTAATGATCTCAACCACTTGTCCGCTGTGCAATGGTGTCGATAGCGGGCGAATTTCACCATCGACTTTGGCACCAACCGCGTGGTTGCCTAAGAACAAGCTGGCTGAATAGGCGAAATCAACCACGGTTGCGCCTTGTGGTAATTCATGTAATTGCCCATGCGGGGTATAGACCCAAATTTTTTCTTGGTGGAGATAATCGAGCAGATCACTAAAAGTGGTTTTGGCACAGCCACTATCAATTAGGGTATTCAAGTTCTGCATGGATGCTTGAATCGCTGAGCGACAGGCTTGCGGTGCATTTTCACCCAGTACCACACCAAAACGCGCTGCTTTACGCATTAGCTCAGTTTGGATCGTCAATGAAAGTGTGGTCTTTTCACCTTTCAACTGGATCATGAGTGATTGGTTGCCACCAGGTAAAGGACGGCGAATATGATCGCTATATTGTAGAACTTGGAAATTGTCTTTTAGTGCATCAACTAGACGGTCACAATCGGCGATACTTTGTAAAATAATTTCAAAGGCATGGCTGTGACTGAGTTCATTTAAGTCGATTTCATTTTTAATAAAATGGCGCAGTAACTCGATATTATTGTTTTTCTTTTTAATTCGGCCTTTAAGGTCATAGGCTTTTAGCAGTTCAGAAAGTTTTTGCTCCCAAACCGCTTGATATTCGCAACGCTTCGGCTTGGTTTCAAGCAGTGCAGTTTGCACATCATTAAACATGTCTAAATCAAGATTTTGATAACATAGATGTTCAAGGTTATCCGCCATCTCATTCATACCGACCAGACGCGCCATGGGTACAAAAATATCCAGTGTTTCTTGTGCAATACGAGCACGCTTATCTGGACGCAATGCACCTAAGGTGGTCATGTTGTGATAGCGATCGGCTAATTTAATAATAATGACACGAGGGTCTTGTAGCGTTGCTTGCAAGATTTTTCGGAAGGATGCGGCTTTGTTATATTCTTTATCACTGGAATGGCTGAGTTTGGTGACACCATCGACCAATTCTGCGACCACTGAGCCATATTTCTGTCCAATTTCGTCTTTGGTAAATTCAGTGTCTTCAATCACGTCATGTAGTAAGGCCGCCATCAGTGTATCGGCATCAAGACGCATATGCGCCAAAATGCAACTTACTGCAATCGGGTGCAACACATAAGGCTCACCACTTTTACGGGTGATACCACTATGGGCTAAATCAGCAAAATCGCAGGCTGCAAGTACTCGTTGAACGTCACTATCATTAAGATAGGCCTCAATAATTGCTCTGAGCTGCTGCTTGGCTTGGCTGACCTCTTCGCCTGGCATATAACACCTTTTATAACCTAAATTCAGAAATGCTATGTCTGCTGATACTTCAACGATATAAAGATATATTACGTTGATGGTTTACCTATTCAATGCGAATTAAATGTCGTAAACCAGATTTGATCCCATTGAAAACTTACACTGATCGCAAGTGTTCGCAAACATTACGCTTATCTTCTAATGAAAAGCAAATTGAGAAACTTGTCAATTTGTTCATTATAAAAACTCGTAATTTTTTTCAATGACGGATATTGCTTTTATCAATATGCATTGAATTTTGCAAGAAAGAAAAAAGCCCAGAGTCTTCACAATGGGCTTTACGCATAACAAATTCGATTTAGAAAGTGAAACCTTCTAAGTTTAGTGAATTTGTAGACAGTACCATATCAAGGTTTGATGTTTGGTAGTCTTGATCGCGTTGTTTTAAAATTTCTTTAGTCACATGACCAATTGCAATTTCACGCAGCGCAACCACTGTTGGCTTATCATTGTCCCATTCTACAGTGGGTTCCATGCCTTGACGTGCTAATTGACGTGCACGTTTACTCGCCACCAGTACTAACTCGAAGCGGTTATCTACATGGTCTAAACAATCTTCAACGGTTACACGTGCCATAAGTTGTCTCGTTTGAACATTACATTTGAAAAGACTGAGTAGTATAAAAGGCTTTTAGTCCAGACTCAAGTTATTCACGATCAAGGGTAAGCAAGTTTTCGATTAATTGTTGATGACGCACACTTTGTTGCAAAGTAACCAAACGATTTGCAGCGATAATTGCTTCTAAATCATGTACCGCTTTATTGAAATCATCATTAATAATGACATAGTCAAAACTGGCAAAATGACGCATATCCTCAACGGCACAACTTAAACGATGTTCAATGACATCAACAGAATC
Source organism: Acinetobacter sp. Ac_3412 (assembly GCF_013072675.1). Classification (NCBI taxonomy): domain Bacteria; kingdom Pseudomonadati; phylum Pseudomonadota; class Gammaproteobacteria; order Moraxellales; family Moraxellaceae; genus Acinetobacter; species Acinetobacter sp. Ac_3412. The sequence goes on from NZ_LXUJ01000011.1 coordinate 319,026, forward strand.
TGTACCACGATTTGAAAGACGTTGTCTTAAATCGTATTGTGTTGGGGGGAGGATAAAGATTTGTTTTGATTCAGGAAAAAGTCGACGAACCTGTTCAGCACCTTGCCAGTCAATTTCGAGTAAAACATCATGACCTTGTAGCAGTTGTTCTTTGACCTTGGCTTGAGACGTACCATAATAATTTCCGAATACTTCTGCATATTCGATGAAGCCGCCTTCATTAACTTGTGCTAAAAAGTTTTCTTTATTGGTAAAATGGTAGTGAACACCATCAAGTTCACCAGGGCGTTGACCGCGTGTAGTATGTGAGACAGAAACGTGTAAGTTGCTGACTCGATCGAGTAGGGCTTTGACCAAAGATGTTTTGCCTGTTCCTGAGGCTGCAGAAACGACAAACAAGAGACCCGACATGATATTTTTCCTGAATATGATAAAATATCTTGGCTATTGTAGTGTAGCGTGTCATTAAACGAAATAGTTTGGTGTAAAAATTCAGATCATGAGAGAGGATGTTATGGAAATCGTGTTGGCCAATCCACGAGGCTTTTGTGCTGGAGTTGACCGTGCTATAGCAATCGTCAATCGAGCATTGGAATGTTTTAACCCACCTATTTATGTACGCCATGAAGTGGTGCACAACAAATTTGTGGTCGATGATTTACGTCAGCGTGGTGCTGTTTTTGTGGATGAGTTGGATCAGGTTCCTGATGATTCCATTGTGATTTTTAGTGCACATGGTGTATCGAAAGCGGTACAGCAAGAAGCCGATCGCCGTGGTTTAAAAGTATTTGATGCGACCTGCCCATTAGTGACTAAAGTTCATATTGAAGTGACCAAATATGCACGCGAAGGGACTGAAGCTATCCTGATTGGACATGAAGGTCACCCAGAAGTGGAAGGCACCATGGGGCAATATGATAAATCTAGAGGTGGGGAGATTTATCTGGTTGAAGATGAACAGGATGTTGAAGCTTTAATGGTAAGACATCCTGAAAAAGTCGCTTTTGTCACGCAAACCACGCTTTCAATTGATGACACGGCTAAAGTGATTGATGCGCTTCGAAGTAAATTTCCAAAAATTCAAGGCCCGCGTAAAGATGATATTTGCTATGCCACCCAAAACCGCCAAGATGCGGTGCGTGATCTAGCTGAACAGTGTGATGTGGTTCTTGTAGTTGGTTCTCCGAACTCGTCAAACTCGAATCGGTTACGTGAGTTGGCTGAGCGTATGGGTAAGTCTGCTTATTTGGTCGATAATGCGGATCAACTTGAAAAAGACTGGTTTAAAGCAGAGAGCAAAATTGGTGTCACTGCAGGTGCATCAGCCCCAGAAATTTTAATTAAACAAGTGATTCAGCGCTTACAAGATTGGGGTGCGACGCCACCAAAAGAACTACAAGGACGTGAGGAAAACATTACCTTTAGTCTACCAAAAGAGTTGCGTATCCAAGTGATACAAGCCTAATTTTATTAGAAAAATGTGAAATGGAAACGGATGGATGACACTCCATCCGTTTTTTTTTGGTGCTTATCTGCTTTGTATTGGTTCTGTAAAAATAAAATTTAATATAGAGTAGTGAATTTTAATAATTAGGTGCAGGGGCGATGGGGAAAAGTCAGGGGTTCACCTTAATTGAATTGATGGTGACAATGGTGGTACTGGCGATTGTTGCGTCCATTGCTATGCCTAATTTTCAAAAAGTAAGAGCAAAACAAAAAATTGAGTATTCAACAAAAGACCTTGAAAAAACATTAATCCAAGCTCGTTATGATGCAGTTTTACATCGGCATAGAGTAACTGTAAATCTTGGTGAAGCTGGAAATTCGACTCCACAAACTTTGTACTGGTCTGTTCCTGGTGATCAGCAAATATCGTACTTACAGTTTAGCTGTGAAAGTAATGCATGGGATGGAGAGGCAATCGAGGGGATTGATAGATTAGTATTTTTAACAGATGGAAGTGCTCAACTTTCTCGTAATTTTACGGATGACGATGGTCATAATCAACGAGAAGATTTAACGCTCTCAGCTATTCAGATTGTAGTTTCCAATGGGGTTACAACGAATTATGTAGAAATAACCCCTTTAGGAAAAGTGACTGCAAAAAGTGGATCTAAGCAAGGCCAGGAGTGTTCATAAATGCAAGTAGAACATCATCAACAAGGAATGGGTTTGGTTGAGGTGCTTGTAGCACTTTTATTGCTGGCTATTGGTATTTTAGGTTTTGCTTTATTACAAGTCAAAGCATTGGATTCCTCAATCGAAGCATCTAAGCGTATTCAGGCGATGAGTTTAGCAAAAGATATTGCTGAGCGTATTCGGGCGAACCAAGATGGTTTGACGAAAGAAATTGAAGGTACGGACGAGCAAGGTGAGAAAGAAGTTTATAAGGCGTATGTGAGAGCATTTAGCGGTAAAGAAAATTTGAGCTCTTATAGCTATTCAGCATGTTTTTCCAATGCTACTGCTTGTGATAGTGAAAAATTTGCAGCTGAAGATGCAAAACAAGCCCTTTATAACGCTTATCAAAAAGGGATGAAGATTGGTGTGAATCAATGTGCGGGTACTGGGATACAAAGGAATCGTTACTGTATTTATGTAGCTTGGGATGAAACCAATCCAAAAGATGGTACAGGTAGTAATGATTGTACGACGAATGGTAATTATGGCTCGAATACAAAATGCATCGTATTGGAGGCCTACTAAAATGAATAAACAATTAGGTATGACTTTGATCGAACTGATCGTCGCATTGGCTCTTGGGCTAATTATTGTTGCAGCGGGATTTCAATTATTTGTTTCGGGTTCCATTAATTATAATTTGCAGAAAACGCTATCTGAACTTCAAGATAATGGCAACTTCGGACTAAATTATATTACTAAAGACGTTCGGATGGCGAATTTAGATGCGAATCTAGCTATTCTTAATGATCGTAACTTATATAGTGGAATTGTACTGACAAGTTTAAAAAGTTATACATCATTATCTGCTGATGATCAGAAAACACAATCTGCAAATTTACCTTTTCACCTAACTGATGAAAATACCACAAAAATTGCGTTACTCACTCAGGGCGATGGTCAAGCAAGTTGGTCTGGTGCAAGTAATATTCAAGAATACAAAAGTGATCAGTTAGTTATTCAATATAAAGCCATTGTGCCTGGTTCAATGGATTGTGAGGGGCGTAAAGTTTCTCAAGAAGAGATTGAAAAAGGTATCTTTATTATCCAACGCTATTTTTTAAGACAAGATGGAGATGATTTAGCGTTGGTCTGTGATGCGGGTCACTATAAAACTTTATTGGAAACCGCTGAGCTTCCAACAGCCATAAGCAGTTATGGCGGCACTGGTGAGGTGATTATGCGTCGAGTAGATCATTTCCATATTTTATTGGGAGTCAAAGATAATACGACTGATACGTTCAAATATATGTCAGTGAAAGACTATATGGGAGATAGTAATACTTTGGTGAAAGATGGAACTTCTCGTCCAAGAATCATGTCTGTACAGCTAGGTATATTGATGCGTGGAGTAGAGACGGTGCCTAGTAATCAGGAAATTCCCGATAAATTTCAAATTTTAGATCAAAAAGTCACATTAAAAGATGATGCTAAAGCAAAAAGGTATATCCGAGAGGTGATTACTCAAACGGTAGCATTACGTAATGGTTATGGGTTAATGGAGAGTCTGTAATGCGTATTTTTGACCAACGAGGCGCAACGCTTATAACGGTACTCTTCATCTTATTACTGATGACAATTATAGGCACGTTTGCTGTTAAACAAAGTATTGTCGGTTTGAACATTGCGACAAATAGTCAAGCCAGAAATCTCATGCAGCAAACAGCTGATGCGGTATTTTTTGCGATAGAGCAAGACAATAAAAATAATAGTATTTTGCAAAAAAACTTAAGTTCTTTGGGAATGTTGGGGATGGTGAAGTCTGATAATTTTCTAACCAAAGAATTAGTTTTTTGTTATCGTCCGAAAACACAAAAAAATGTCTTTGATTTAAAAAATGCCAGTATTGTGTCATGGGAAGAAGTGACTGATCCGAGTGATAATACAAAAAAAATTACGCAAATTAAGAATGATGAATTGGGTGTAACAGGTTTTTGTCAGTACACCACCAATGATTTTAGTAGTGGTCGTGATGTCATGATTTCACAGATTGCAGTTAAGAAAAGTAGCATCAACAGTGATGTTCCATTTAAGTTTTATCCAATTGGTACAGATTCTTCAACAGTACAGCTCGATAATATTCAACCTGTAAGAGTAGTCGTGACAACAATTATTCCAGGTATGGCAACGGGTGGAAGTTCATGGTCTTCGAATACAACAGAAATTAATAAATGTTTTAAAGATTACACCAATGAAAAGTCGATTGAATATTCTGGTTCAGAAACAGTCACAGATTGTTTTGAAAAAATTGGTGTGCCTTATAGTCAACAAGTGATGGATTATGCGGTGGTGAGCTATGCCACCAAAAGCAGTTAATTGGGGATAACGCAATGAAAATTATGAAACTAAAAAAATTAGTCGTTGCTTGTCAAGCAGCTGCAATGACCATGGCAACTAGTATTGCAGTATCTACTCAGGCCAGTGATACCGAGTTATATAAAGCACCACCCAAAAGTGAAACAACATTACTCTTTATGTTGGATGTCTCAGGAAGTATGGCTGATAGTGGTTCTTATGATGGAACTTCTCAGAGGCGTATTGATCGTCTAAAAGAAGGGATGCTAAAGTTATTAAAAGGTGATGCAACCACAACCAGATTACCAGACAATTTGTCAACAGGTTTGTCGGACTTTAGTGGTGTTAGTGGTCGTATCAAACTGGAAGCCTTACCTTTAGATACACCAGTGAATTTGGCTGGAACACGTCAAATATATAGACAAGTTGAACGATTGTCTCAACCCTTGAGCTGCTCTACAACAGCAACACAAGATACAGTCACCCCACAGGCAAGAACACAAACAAGAACGCAATCTAGAACAAATACTAGAACTCAAACTCAGACTCAAACCCAAATTCAAGAACAGTCTCAAAGCAAATCAAACGAACGGACTAGAAGACGAACCAGAGCAACAACAAATAGTCCATGGAATAACTGGAACCCCAACTGGGGAAGTTGGACTGATACAGGAAGTTGGACACCCTCAGCTTGGACAGCTTGGGTAGATATTAGTAGTTCAAATTGGTCAAATTGGTCAAATTGGTCAAATTGGAACAATGGGAATTTTTTAAATTGGTCAAGTTGGTCTGGTTATGGGACACCTTACAATACTGGTTCAAGTACGACAGGAAACTGGACTGGAGGAGGGGGGTGCAGCAATTTCGGCAATAATGGCGGGGCTTCAGTACTTTCTTCAGTCATTGAAATGTGTACAGAATGGCAAACAAATAATGTAGCTTGTGCGACATGGGTAGCAACCAATAAAACTCTGGCACAAATTAGCTATGAGAATTCGTCTGTTACTATAGCTAATGGTGCGATTACTGGAATAGTGACCCAATCTGGTGGAGCTCAAAATGCAACACCACCAGCACCATCATGGTCTAATTCTAGTACTAACACGGCCCCTAGTTTTGGGGCGTCTACTTTTAATGTTTCTGCTACCGTTGCACTTGGTACGGCAGGAAGTGTTAGTCGTACAACATTAACACCGCCTGATAATGAGGTTACAGATACAAATCCTGTTCCACAATCAGTTTTGACAAATTCAAATAGAACTGAAACTCAGACACAGACAAGAACAAAAACTCAATTTAGGAATAGAACTAATACTATTACCAATACCCAAACAGAAACCCAAACAGAAACTTCAACTCAAACTCAAACTCAAACTGCAAATGTTATTACTCGACAAACTCGAACTGACACAACAACGGCACTTCGTGCTGATACGAGAACAACGCTTTATACAGGAATAGCAACCAGTACTCATCGTTATAGAATGATCGATGCTGTAAATGCACTATCGACAGGCGGGAGTACGCCAACAGCTTATGCTTATGCAGAAGCTGCAGCTTATCTGATGGGGAAAACAACAAAAGGCCTCACATCAAGTGGGTTTGCGGATTCGAATAATAAATCTGCTATTCAGGATGGAAATAACTATCTGGCACCAAGTCGAGTATCAAGTGCTAATCAATGTAATACGCAAGGAATTTATTTCTTAACGGATGGTGAACCAAATTATGGTAATAATAATGGTAACTATACAAATTTCATGTCGAGTACTTTGTCTCCTAAAAGTTTTAGTTGCAGTACCAATCAATTGGTTTCAACGGCTAACTCATGGGGGTGTATTGGAAATTATGCAAAAGCACTCTTAAATCCTGCAAATAATCCTGCTGGTGTTTCAATTAAAACTGCCGTTGTCGGTTTTGGTTCTGATTTTAGTGGAAGTGTGTCAAATAATCCTGATGTTGAGAATGCGAAAAAATGGGGAGAAGTAGGGAAAGGAGGATGGTATTCAGGACAAAGTGCAGCAGATGTTGTTGATAGTGTAAAAAGATTCTTGAAAAAGTTACAAAAATATATCCCGCCAGTCACTACTGGCTCGGTAACTATTCCTGTGGATAATTTGGATACGCAAAATATTCAACCATGGGGCTATTTCCCACAATTTGATCCACGTCCAGATCTAAAAGTCACAACTTGGGTTGGAAACTTAAAGAAATATCAAGTTGTAAGTAATACTTTAAAAGATCAAGATGGTGCAAATGTTATGATCACTTCTGGCACAGATAAGGGCCAGAGCGTGGATAACCCAAATGATTATTGGGCAGATCAAAATATCATGCGAGAGATTACTAAAGTTAGGCAAGTCAACGGAATCGATGAAGAAGAAATAATACGTGTTCGAGTTGGTGGAGCATTAAGCCGTTTATTATTAGGTTCAACTACAACGACAGGTACAGATCCGGTAACGACTGAAAGAAAAATTTTTACTGATCGGAAGTTGAGTTTGGCGGTTGACAATACTACATATGTCGCACAACCAATCACGGATGGTAATCTAATACAGATCAAAACTGCAGATTTAAAAACCAATAATCCCGATAATAACTTTAATGTGGACAGTAAGCGTGGTTATGTTGCTGCGTTATTTGGTTATGATGTAGGTAGCGATGTTGCTGCATCGATTACGGATGAAGTAAATACGGCATTTAACAATTTTCTAAATAATACTAATGCGACACTTCGTCAAATGGGTGCAGTGATGCACTCTAAACCGATCCTCATTACACAAAAAGGAACAACCAAATACGATGAAGATACAGATACGATTAGCTATGATGATCGTGATGATTTAATTGCGTTTGGTACAACTCAAGGTGTATTGCATGTTGTTCGTGCTGGCAAAAGTGCAACGGATAGTGATGCTGGTAAAGAAATTTTCAGCTTTGTACCAAGTGAAATGATAGATAGACAAGCAGAGAGTTTTATTGGTCAACAAGATGACCCAAGTGCAACGCTACATTATGGAATAGATGGGCAATGGACCGCCTATACAGAATATGCCACAAAATCGGGTGAAAAAACCAATGAGCCAGTTGTCAGTGTTGCTAGTGCGAATGGTGGTAAACAATGGCTGTATGGTGGTTTGCGTATGGGAGGTAAGAGTTATTATTCTTTAGATCTTTCAGATGTAACATCAACGAGTGGAACTCCTAAGCTTAAATTTCGTATAAATCCTACTGGCACATGTGGTGTCACTAACGGTCTAGGTTGTATGGGACAAAGCTGGTCTAAACCAAGTATTGCATGGGTAAATTGGCAAGGTAAGCGTAAATTAGTGATGTTTGTTGGTGGTGGTTATGACTCAATTTATGAGAGCTCAGCTGACTATACACCTTCATCAAGCTATATCGATCAAGGCGCTGGGGTTTATATGTTTGATGCGAATGATGGTAGCTTGTTATGGTGGGCAAGTGCGAATGCTGGTTCAACAAATACAGATACTAAAAAAACCTATGCGGCAGATATGAAGCGTAGCGTGGTAAGTAATATTAAAACAGTTGATCGTAACAGCGATGGTCTTGTTGATCATTTGTATTTTGGTGATTTAGGTGGGCAAGTCTGGCGTATTGATTTAAATGCATCTGCGAAAGCTGGTGTGGCTACTGGTGATAGTGGTGAAAATTTTGCAACTCGCGCTGTCCGCATATTAGATATGTCAGGAGCAACAAAAGTACCTCGTTTTTATAATGCACCAACATTTACAATTCATCGCTCTGTTAATGGTTTGTTTGCTGCGGTGAGCATCTCATCAGGAAATTTAAGCTTCCCAATGTCTGCTGATACAAATAATGATGATGGTGTTTATACAATATTTGATAAGGATGTAACTCGCCGTAATCTATCTGTATTGCAAACCACTGAACTATATACTCAAGATGTTAAACCAGGAGCAACTACTGGAAATAATTTGGTTAAAAATACAAATGGAACTACAAAAACAGAGTCGAGCAATGGTGGCTGGTATTATCCCGTTGGAACTAAAAAGCGTATTTTAAATGAGTCAGTTGCAATTGATGGTGATTTATATGTCAGTATTTTTGACTCTGCGGTAGATATTACAGCAACAGATTGTAAAGGTGGGGTACGGGGTGAAAGTAATTCTAAACAATTCTGTTTACCTTATGGTGATGGTGATTGTAAACCGGCTGATAACGGTTCAGGTTCAGGCCCTGGCGGTGGTGCTGATGAGAATTTCTTGGGTAAAGGGAATGTTGGTATTAGTTTTGGGGGAATAAATCGGGATCGTTCGATGGTTCTTAACTTAACACCAGACAAAACTCCAAGAAAGTATACAGGGAAGACGAAATTTGTTTCTCAGCGCTGGTACGAGCGTTAATAAAGGTGGCTTTTATGAAAAATAAGGGTTTTACCTTGATTGAATTGTTAGTGGTATTGGTCATTATTGCTATATTTGCTGCTATGGTCATACCGGGCTATCAGCAATTTGCTAGACGTGGTGCTGCATCTCAAGCAGAACATGAGATACAGCGTTTAGCAACGTTGTTAGAGCAGCACAAAGCACGGAATTTAAATTATAGAGGTTTTGCAACAACGTCAATTGCAGTGCCTGTCAACACCACAGGGCCACGTAAGAACTATACGATTTATGTAAGAGACTCGATTGTACCTAGTGTTGCATTAAATGACACAAGTGCTTTAGGGCAGGGATGGGTAATGTTAGCAGAGGCTAATTCTGCAATAAATTATGGATCAGGTTGTACAACATGTAATGGTTTGCAGGATCAAAATTATAATTATCTGTTAACAAGCGGAGGTATTCGCTGTAAGACAAAAGATAAATTAATTGAGGCAGAAGTTCTAACCAGCACAAAATTGGCGTCAACAAATCCTTGTGGAGTAAACAGTGAAACATGGTAAAGAAATTGGATTTACACTTGCTGAAATGATGATTGTGGTTGTTGTAATTGGCATTTTAGTTGCGATTGCTTATCCATCATATCAACAATATATCTCTAAAACGAAACGCGTAGCAGTAGAAAGTGAAATGTTAGAGATCGCTGCTAGTTTGCAGCGATATAAAGCAATAAACTCTACTTTTATGACGCCAACTAATGCGGCAATTACACTGAGTACCATACATCACAATGGTTTAAGCCCACAATCGGGGCCAACTTTATACAATTTAGCATTATCGAATGTTACAGCTGGAAGTTGGACGCTTACAGCTACGCCTGCAAATGGGCAAACTGGAGATGGCCATGTGGTTTTAAACAATCAAGGACATCGGTGCTGGACCAAAGGTAGTGATAAGAATGGTGGTTCTGCATGTACTCCATCAGCAACAACTAACTGGGATGGTCGCTAATTTCTTTTCCTGATTATTATAAAAAAAGCAAACCTCAGTGTTTGCTTTTTTTATGTATTTCCTTTTGTGAACTATTTAATATTTTTAACAACAATAATTAATGAATGTGACTCATTTATCATTTATCTGTCCTTACCTACCTTTTATCTCTTAAAGGTGGATTTAAGTGCATTTTAGACGGAAATTGGTATTAAACATGAAAACAATCACGAAAATAACGTTCATTTTATTAATATAACGATTTGATTTTACTGATTTAAAATTAAATACCTGTAAGGGTTTTATAAAAATAATTTGTAAAATCAATGCTTAATAAAAAATTAATCAAAATGTTCGTTAAAACAAAAAGATTTGTGCATATGGAGGACTGTATGCAACAAGCACATGATGACTTACAGTCTCGCGCTACAGCTTCTTGTCTTATGATAGAGCCGAGTGTTGTCCAACTTCATCCGCTCAACTTCGAGCGTAGCTCTCCATCTTGCGCTCAGACAAAGCATAGCTTTGTTCATCTTCGTACTCGAAGCCTAGCTTCTCGTCTTGCGATAGGATCGAGTAATACTCGACTGTTTCCTATATCAGGATTTACGTTGGTTGAGCTCATTATCACGATCGCTGTTTTAGCCATCATTGTTTTAATGGCAGCTCCTTCATTTGCAACCATGTATAGCCGACAAAAGCTTGAGTCTTCAGCACGTGAACTAGTGATGAAAATTTCAGAAGCTCGTAGTCAAGCTGTTTTGTTACGACAAAGTACGGGAGTCTGTTTAGCCTCTTTATCCGATGACGATTGTGCTACAGCCATCGCCATTCCAAAAGCAGAAACACAACGAATCTTTATTGTACGTTTAGATCATGGTGTGACCAGTGCCAATAGTTCCTCGACCAATCTTAGCTTTAGACGAAATGGTAGCCTTGCAGCACAAAAGAATTTTATTTTAGAACGGAAAAATCTTTCTTACTGTATTCAGGTCGGGGTGATTGGCGATACCACAATCAAAGAGGGAGCTTGCACATGAATATTCAAAAACAGAAAGGTGTCGGGCTGGTGGAAGTATTGGTTGCTCTGATTTTATTGGCAATCAGTGTATTGGGTTTTGCCGCTTTGCAGTTAAGAGCAATTGACTCCAGTTTTGAGGCGAATAAGCAGGTCTTGGCAACCACCATCGCGCGGGATCTTGCAGAACGTATGAGAGCGAATCCACAAGCAACTCGTGCTGGAAAATATAAGGTGAAAGCGGTGGAAGCTCCTAAAACTGATGTTTCAACTGTAGCAGATAAACCTGAAAAAATTGCCCTACAAGATTTACAAAATGCGGCACTAGAAGCAAAAAATAATGGGATGAACCTTGCCGTCGATCAGTGCCCGACTGGAAATAATCGACAATGTATTTATGTCGCGTGGGATGAGACTAATTTAGCAGGTGATCAAGGCATCGCAGCATGTATTAAAGATGGTGCTTATGTTTCTGGATCACATTGTCTATTCTTGGAGGCATATTGAAATGGAAATAGGCCTCTTAAATCTAAAACATAGCAAGGGTCAGGCAGGATTTACCCTGATCGAGCTGATGATTTCACTGACATTGGGTTTGCTGATTGTCGCTGCTGCGATTCAGCTTTTTATTACAGGGATCACCAGTTATAAGCTACAAAAAGCGATGGCACATATCCAAGACAACGCCAGTCTGGGTTTAAATTTCATTGTGGATGATATTCGTAAGGCCAATCTCAGTTCACCCATACCTGCGATTAATGATCAAACCAGTTATGCAGGAATTTTGCTCAGTTCAAATAATGTGGGTGAAAAAATTGACCTGAATTGTACGGATTGTTTCTCGAATAATCAGATTGCTAGTTTTGGTAATGCCAATGTGACTGGACTAACCAATGATCAATTGCTGATTCGTTATCAGGCACCTCAAGGTGGGATTGATTGCTCGGGACAGGATGTTGCAAGCGGAACTTTTGTGGTACAGCGTTATTATGTGGGTTCGACCTCAACGGATACACGTCAATCTTTACGTTGTCAGGCTGCACAATATACGCAAGCAGTACTTGATAGCAAAACCACAACAGACCGTTTGAAGCTCGCTTGGAGTACAAGTCAGGTAATTTTGCCGAATGTGGATCTTTTCCAAATTCGTTTGGGATATATGGATGGAGATCTCAACAGTGCGAACAGCATGTTGGCCTATACGGATGTTAAAAACTATATGGCCTTGACGGCCGCCAAAAAGAATGTAGATGGAGTAACACAGACGGTTCGTCCTTATGTCCATGCGATTCAAATTGGCGTTTTAGTTCGCTCTGATGATAAAACCGGCAATCAGTCAGTCATTAAACAAAGAAATAAAGAGCCATTCCAGATTCTTGGAACAAAAGTCAATCTCACGCCAGCTTCTCAGGATAACTATTTACGACAGGTCGTTGATCAAACGATTGCTTTAAGAAATGCGATGGGGTGGGTTTCAGAAGGCTGTGACAGTACTAAAAGCACAAGCTGTACAAATGGGGGGGCTGGCACATGAGATATGCTCAACGCGGTTCAACATTGATCGTTGTATTGATGATCGTACTCATGATCACGATTGTGGGGACATTGGCGATCCGTCAAAGTATCAGTTCACTCAAGTTGGTGAGTAATCATCAAATACAAACGCTATTGGCGCAAAATGCAGATGCTGCACTGATGTATTTTCAAGATCCAAATACGCAGCAGAATTTGGCTTCGGCCAATGGCGTTGTCGGGTTCTTTAAAAATGAAAATAACAAAAATGCGGAACTGGTGTTTTGTTTTTCAGGTTCAGAACCATTTGCATTAAGTAAAGCGGCTTACCGATTAAATAGTACGACTTTTGAGCCGATAGCAACCAATAGCGGTGCTTGTAAAGTTGATCCTAACAATGCCACGAATGATACAGCATCTCAGTCGAGTGGTCGTAAACAAGTGGTTACACAGGTTTATATTAAAAGAGAAATCGGATCTACAGTCCCTTTTGCAGATTTGTCCCGTGGGACAGAGGTGTTGGGTGCAAAAACTGAAAGTAATATTCGCTTACGTGTCTATGTTGTATCTGTCATGCAGGGCTTACTCACCTCTGATGCTCTGTTTACTGCAGATAACGATATTAAAAAGGGCTGTTTAACCAAAAGTATTGATAACAACGGCGCAAATGATGTTGCTACTTGCTTAAAACAAAATACAGAAAAACCGATATATAACATACAAGTCGCAGAATATCGTTTCTTGTCTGACTTTGAACCTTCGAGTTCATAAGGGAGAAAGGTCATGAATAATAATAAGATAAAAAAACAGTTTAAACATGAGCATCCACAAGAACACAGAACCAAAGCATTATTGTTGAGTTGTACGATCGCATCTAGCTTTTTGATTTTTTCATCTGTCGCAACTGCCAGTGATATTGAGATTTACCAACCAGCAGCAGGCAATAAAAAACGTCTCATGTTGATGGTTGATCAGTCTCGCAGTATGGGCGGTGCAGGTCTTTTGGACTTGGTGAAAGATTATCCCTTATGTATCGATCAAGGGGTTACCGATGTACTAGGCAAAAATGGTTTGAATTTGGGGATTAAAGTCGCAGGTCAAACCGATCTGATCAATGTAACTAAAGAGGCAACTGATTTAGTGAATCAGTTGATCTTGAAAGGGTTACTTGGTAATGGACAAGGCCAAGGAATACTAGATTCCATTGCAGAGATTAAAACAGAGCAGCCGAGTACGGCTTATCCATTCCCACGTCAGTCGTGTACGGTAGTTACTACGGATGCAACGGTTAAGTTACTGGATAACTTACTCAATGGTTTATTGGGGGTGAAAACTGGGTTATCTGCTGAACAATATATCCGTGAAACTTGTGATCCGCTGATTGATATTAGTTTGCTTAAATCGATTACCAATTCATCTACGGTAGGAATTTATCGCTGCTATGATAAAAATTCACGTGTCCGTATGGCGCTCACCGATGTCTTGAAAGGTAAAAAGGGGGAGGCTGGTCTGCCTGATATTGATCAAATTCCTGATAGCACCATGGTCGGGTTATCTATTTCACCTTATAACCAAACCGTGAATGATCGTGCTGGTGCAATTGTATTTGAACCCAAATTACTTAGTGATACTTATTTGTATAACGGGAAAACGAAAACGCATCGCCAGCATATGATTGACTATATCGCTAGCTCAAATATGGATTCAAAAGGTGAGTTCAATTTGCAAAGCTTACTCTCGATTGCACCGAAGCTAGTCACTGGTTTGTTGAATGATGTGGTTGCCACCCTAGGGAAAATTTTAAGTAACCCACTTGATGCGGTGAGTGAATTATTGAATTTGGAAAATACCAATAATGCCTTAAATGATGTACTGACCATGTTGGGACTTGGTGGTAATAATCCAATGGCAAGTACCTATGCTGAAACAGGCGCCTACTTGTTGGGGAATACCACCAAGGGGACAGGTGCAAGACAATATGCTAAACGTAATGCTTTATTAGGGTTATTTGGCGCACCATTATTATGGACTGATTATGAATGTAAGACTTGGAAAGCCGATGGTATGACTTGTGCTGATTGGAAATATGCTGGTCTGCTAAATACCAATGGCTATAAAAAAGTTGATGGGAATTTATTAAACTTGTTAGGTGTTTTGCAAGTGGGTAAGCAAGAAATTTTCTATGAATATCGTGCTGATGTAGATGCCAAATATAGTGGTTTTAGTGACAGCCAAAATAATAATAGTAGTATTAATCCACTGATTAAAAGTAATGGTAATTTTTATCAAGCACCATCAACCGCGCCGCAATGTGATGCCAATGGATTAATGGTGATTGCAGGTGGAGTACCAACCATTGCCCCGACTTTAACAGACTCTTTATTGCAACCTCAAGGTAGTCAATCTGATGCGACTAAAGTTGCGATGGAGCGCTTGATGGCGCGTTCCTTGGATAATAGTCAGGCTTTAAGTGTGCAATATAAAGATGGACGTTTGAATGATAATTGGGGATTTAGATGTAATTCAACAGAGCTAAAAGCCACGACTTTAGGAAATAATAAAAACTCAAATGATAATACTGATTTTGCAACGTGGCAGTGTATTGGTGCCTATGCTCGGGATATTCGGGCATTAAAAACTAATCCAATTAAAACCGCCGTGATTGGTTTGGATCGCTCATTTTTACAATTGCCAAGTTATATTGCAGGACAGGAAAATAGCACGGATACCAAAGGCTTAACCCAAATCTCAAGTACCAATGTGGCACAGGATCAACTGTTAACAGGTATTGTACCGAAAGCAGTGCGTGATTTACTGGGCGCCACGGGAGCACTTTTAGATGGTTTATTGCCGAATAGTTTGATCGGCAGTGGTTTAACCACAGGGATTACCAGTCTGTTAGACCGTTTATTACCAAGAAATCCAGAAGATATTAAAAATATGGCACGTTGGGGCGTGATCGGCGGTGGTGGTTGGTATAACGCTGCGAATAGCCAAAATATCGCGCAAAGTATCAAGGATTTTCATGATGATTTAGGGGTAACAGATGGCGACCCAATTGGTTTACAAACACTACCTGAAGATCCGCTTACACCGTATCGGATGAGTAATGAAGTCTATAAAAGTATGTTTGAGCCAACGGAAAAAGCCAGTTGGTTTGGGAACTTTAAAAAGTATTATGTAGAAACTGATAATTCGATTAATAAGCTCAAAGACGCATGGGATACCAGCTCAACAAGCTACGATGTACAAGACTGGAATAAGGGAGGGGTACTGGCCAAACTTAAAAATTTAAAAAATAAGACGGATAATTCAGATCCAACTAAACCCATTATTACAGAACGTAAAATACTAATTAATCGTGATTGCCAGCAAATCGAAAATACGACAACGTATCAATTCACTGAAGTGGGAGGTCTGAAAACGATTGATAAGAAATATCTAGATATTCAATGTGGTTCTGGAACAACAGCACAGACAGATACGAAAGGCTATTTGTTGATGAATTTGTTGGGCTATAACGTAGGCAATGCCGCAACAACTGCTGATCTGACTGAAGCAAATCGTACTAATTGGCAGGTGGGAATGAATCTGCACTCGACGCCGATTAAATTGACTCAGGAAGCCGTTTTTAATACAGACAATAGTGTGAAAGAACGCAAAGACTATATGTTGTTTGGCACCACTCAAGGTCTTTTACATGTGGTTGATGCTAAAACGGGTGAGGAAAGCTTTGCCTTTGTTCCGAATGAAATGCTGGAAAACACACAACAAAGTAAAGCATTTTTGGAAAAACCATCGGGCATAAAAGCCAATATGGCCTATGGGGTTGATGGTGCGTGGACGCTGTATAGTGAATATGTCTATGGCATGAAAGCTGTAAGTAGCGGTAGTACCAGTAGTGAGGTCATTGCAACGGTTGGTGAAATTAAAAAAGACAGTAAGGTTCTCGCGAAAGGAAAGCAAATAGCCTATGGCGGTTTACGTATGGGAGGGCGTAGTTATTATGCCTTGGATCTAAATGATATCACCCAGCCAAAACTCAAATTCCATATCGACCCAGATAATAACCGTATTATTAGTTTGCAATCGAATGGGACCTATAAAACTACAACTCATGCCGCATTAGCCTCCATGGGGCAAAGTTGGTCTAAACCGACGATCACCACCATTATGTATAAAGGTGCAGCAAAACGTGTGATGTTGGTGGGTGGCGGCTATGACATGGAGTATGAAAAGGCAGCACCTACGATTACGGGTGCGACCAAAGGGCGTATGGTGTATATGTTTGATGCCGATAATGGCGATTTAATTTGGTATGCAGGAGGAGATAGCCAAGCCACATCATGTAATCCAGATGATGCGAACTATGGATTGAAAATGAAAGATCTATATAGCGTTGTTAGCCGTATCAATGCAGTTGATCGCGATGGCGATGGTATGGCAGACCATCTATATTTTGGTGACCTTGGTGGCCAAGTATGGCGGATTGATCTAAGCAAAGAATTTGGTACAAAAGCTGGTAGTTGTGGTGCTTATAGTGTGCTGTTTAAAGATAGTACAAGCCGCTTCTATGAAGCACCAAATTTTAGCGTCTATGGCTATGAACAACCACTTGCAGTGGTGAGTATTGCATCGGGAAATCGTAGCCTTCCTTATAGTGATAAGACTTCAAGTAGTACGATTTATAATCTCTTTGATCAGGATGTCGTGCGTAAAAATTTCACCGCTACGGGGAATAGCACACCTAAACTTTTGCCAACTGATCTTAAAGCAATGCTGACTGAGAATGATTTGAAAGGGAAGAATCTAGTACAAGTCAAAGCGATGCTGCCAAATGGTTGGTATGCACAGGCCAATACCGTGGTTGGAAAAGAGCTTGATGCACAAGGTAATGAAGTGAGTCTTACCAATCAAACGGGGAGTAAGGTCTTAAGCGAAATGGTGGTGATGAATAAGAGCCTTTATGCCAGTGTTTATAATCCGAATACGACTATAGGCAATGGTTGTAAAATTCAGGCCAATGGTGCAACCACAGTTCAACGTTTCTGCTTACCATTTGGTGTCTGTGAACAAGACGTCAAAGACATCACTATGAGCTTTGGCGCAGGGCATGGGATTGTGGATTCGATGGTGGGTGCTGGAATTGGTTTAAGTGACAAAAATGGTCTGACACGTCAGTTACTGAATCCAAATGCAAAAGATAAAATTGGGAATAGTAAACTTCCAATGAATACTATGCGTCGTCAATTAGTGCCACTCACTTGGTATGAACGTAATGAATAAAATGCTGTTATGTCGATGTGTGGCTTCGGAAGTGGTAAGACCTCGTGTTTCTTACCACTTTCAGTCTACTAAACGTTCTTGTGTAGCGAGGAAACGTTGCACAGGCTTTACTCTAATTGAGCTGATGATTACGGTTGCAATCGTGGCAATTATTGCTGCGATTGCGGTTCCAAGTTATGACACTTATATCCGCCGTGTAGACTTATCTACAGCACAACAAGAAATGCTTAAAGTTGCAGAGCTTTTGGAAAAACATCGGGCACGCAATTTTAGTTATGATGGTTTTGTGCTGAAAGGAACCGCGACGAATCAAGGTGCTTACTATTCCGTACCGAGTGCAACCAACACCAGCTTGCTTCTACCTTTGACAGCAACGAGTGCTAACCAAAAATTCACGTTAACATTAACGGTCAATACTCAGGCGTGGTCATTAAAAGCCGTGAGCCAAAGTCCGAGGAATTATTCCTTGTTATTAACAAGCACAGGCCTTAAGTGTAAGACCAAAACGGCTGCAAATATCACGACATCAAGCTGTGGCAATGAGACTGAAGACTGGTAACTCAGCAGATTTTATAAATTAAATTCATAGCTGTGGATAACCCAAAATTTAATCTTTCTTTCAAAGCAAATATAACGTAGAATATCGCCCTCTATGAAAGGGGTTTGAAGTGTTGCCGATGGTCGGCGCAGGGATAATCCGTAAAAATTATAAGGTTGTTCTCATGGTTGTTATTCGTTTAGCGCGCGGTGGTGCAAAAAAACGTCCATTCTATCAAATCATTGTAACTGATAGCCGCAATGCACGTGATGGTCGTTTCATCGAGCGTATTGGTTTCTTTAACCCAACTGCACAAGGTAAAGCTGAAAAAGTTCGTTTAGATGCTGACCGTTTTGCTCACTGGGTTGCGCAAGGTGCTCAACCTTCAGATCGCGTTGCTTCTTTAGCTGCTCAAGCTAAAAAAGCTGCAACTACTGCATAATTGTAGTAGGTAGCCCATGACATCGACACAGAATGTGCCAGAAGATCGTATTCAGATTGGACAGTTACGTTCAGCTTATGGATTGAATGGGTGGCTCTGGGTTTACTCTAATACAGAACCTATGAGCAATATGTTTGACTACCTTCCTTGGTACATTGAAACCAAGGCAGGTTGGCAAACTATTGATGTAAAACGTTGGAAACCACATGGCAAAGGCTTGGTTGTTGCATTAAAGGACGTGAATGATCGTACTGGTGCAGAAAATCTGGTTGGCGCAAATATCTGGATTGCCAAATCTCAGCTTCCAAAAGCAGATGTAGACGAGTACTACTGGTCTGATCTTAAAGGTCTAACGGTGTTAGGTCTTGATGATGAAGAACAAGAAGTCAATCTCGGTCAAATCTACGAACTGTTTGAAACTGGTGCCAATGATGTCATGGTTGTCAAAGCGACGCCTGATAGCATTGATGCTGAAGAGCGAATGATTCCTTGGCATAAAGATGTGGTACAACGCGTTGATCTTGAAGCTGGTCGTATTTACGTCAATTGGGGCGTAGACTACTAATCCTTTCGGGGAAGGTAGCGCAGCAGGAAAATAGAGGAGTCTGCGGTGTTTTTTGCAGTCATCACGTTGTTTCCTGAAATGTTTGAAGCGATTACAGCGCACGGGATTAGCGGGCGTGCAGCAAAGCGTGACATCGTGCAAGTGACTTGCATTAACCCACGAGATTTTGCTGAGGGCAACTATAAACGAGTGGATGAACGTCCGTTCGGTGGTGGTCCGGGTATGGTGATGATGGCTGAGCCTTTGGCACAAGCAATTACCCATGCTAAACAACTTGCAATGCAAGCAGGCTGTGTCCATGCGCCAGTGGTGTATATGTCACCGCAAGGCAAAACCTTAAATGAACAGGCAGTACAACAATTCGTTGATTATGATGGTTTGATTGTATTGTGTGGGCGTTATGAAGGGGTCGATGAGCGTTTAATCCAGCATTATGTTGATCAAGAATGGTCAATTGGAGATTACGTATTATCGGGTGGTGAACTTCCTGCCATGGTATTGCTCGACAGTATTATTCGTCGATTGCCAAATGTCATGTCTGACGAGCAATCTGCGATACAAGATTCTTTTGTGGATGGTTTACTGGATTGTCCACAATATACCAAGCCTGACTGTTTCGAAGGGTTGGAAGTGCCTGAGGTACTTAAATCAGGACATCATGCCAATATTGAGAAATGGCGTTTTTTGCAGCGTTATCAACGTACTTTAGACCGTCGACCAGAATTGGTGGAAAAAGTAGAGTTGAGCAAACAGCAAATTAAATGGCTAAAAAATTCGAAAGGTTAAACTGGTATCAGTTTGTCTTCGCACCCAACGAGAAGCGTTGCTTCGAGTTTTACTTAAACTTAGTTTAAGTTAAAAATAGGCTCTTTAAGGCAATTTTGCTCTAAAGGGAAAGTTAAACGGGAGATATGCGCTTTAGCCTCTATTCCCAGCGGTGTCAGAGACCTCTTCTCTCCCGCACATATTGGAGATTCCACATGAGTGGTAAACATCCTTTAGTTCAAGCTGTTGAAAATGCACAGTTAAAATCAGACATCCCTGCTTTTGCACCGGGCGATACAGTTATCGTTCAAGTTAAAGTAAAAGAGGGTGACCGTGAGCGTCTTCAAGCATTTGAAGGTGTTGTAATCGCGAAGAAAAACCGTGGTTTAAACTCTGCTTTCACAGTTCGTAAAATCTCTAGCGGTGTTGGTGTTGAGCGTGTTTTCCAAACTCACTCTCCAATCGTTGCTAAAATCGAAGTGAAACGTCGTGGTGACGTTCGTCGTGCTAAACTTTACTACCTACGCGAGTTGTCTGGTAAAGCTGCACGTATTCGTGAAAAGTTACCAGCTCGTAAACAAGGTTAATTTTAACTTTGTTGTAAAGCAAGAAAATGCGCCTTTGGCGCATTTTTTTATGTCTGTTTGTGGCTAAAAGCCAATCCTTTTTTAAATCCTAGACCGAGTTTTGCTAAAATAGGTCTTTATGCTTTGATTTTTCTTTTATGAAAAAAAGTTCTTATCGTCATTTGAGCGGTGTTTTCCTATTAAATAAACCTTTAGGTTTAAGTTCTAATTCTGCATTACAAAAAGTGCGCCGTCTGTTCAATGCACAAAAAGCAGGGCATACAGGTGCGCTCGATCCATTGGCGACAGGTTTATTGCCGATCTGTTTAGGCGAAGCGACCAAGTTTTCACATTACTTACTGGACTCAACCAAACGTTATCAAACTACGGTCAAATTAGGGCAAACCACAGCGACAGGTGATGTTGAAGGCGAAATCCTTCAGCAGAGAGAAGTGCCGGCATTGAGCGAAGAACGAATTGAACAAATACTTGAGCAATTCCGTGGTGATATTCAGCAAGTGCCACCGATGTATTCGGCCTTGAAACGTGATGGTCGTCCACTCTATGAGCTGGCACGTAAAGGGATCGAAATTGAGCGTGAGGCACGCCCAGTCACCATTTATAACTTAAGCTTGCTTGGCTTTACTGAAGATAGTTTGACATTGGATGTGACTTGTTCAAAAGGCACTTATATCCGTGTATTAGGTGAAGATATCGGCGAGGCTTTGGGCTGTGGTGGCCATTTAACTAAATTGCATCGTACCCAGACAGGCCATTTTGAGATTAATCCAAGTTATACCATTGAATATCTCGAAAGCCTTACCCAAGAACAACGCGATGCCTTATTACTGCCAGTCTATGCACCTGTTGAGCATTTTCCTCGTGTGCAATTGCCTGAAGGCCGTGGAAAGTATTTTGGTAACGGTCAGGAAAGCAATATTGATCATGAAGCTGCAGCTGAAGTGTTGGTTTTTGATGGTGGACGTTGCCTAGGTTTGGCTGAAATCACCGATAAAAAACGTCTAGTACCAAAACGCTTGTTAAATTTATAAGAGTATCGTCAATGGAATGGGAACTGATTCTAACCTTAGTGTTCTTTGCTTTTTGTGCAGGAACCATTGATGCTGCCGTCGGTGGCGGCGGTTTGATTCAGATTCCTGCCCTGATGGGGGCTTTACCACAAACCGCACCTGCGACCTTGTTTGGCACCAATAAACTGGCCTCGATTTGTGGTACAGGTTCGGCGGCTTTTTCATTTGTGCGTCGGGTCAAATTGCAATGGTCACTACTCGGTGTGATTGCATTATTCGCCTTTATTAGCTCATTCATTGGCGCGGCCTGCGTATCATTGGTGCCAACCCATATCTTAAGACCGATTGTCTTGATCATGCTGATCGTGATTGCGATTTACACCTTTATGAAGAAGCAATTCGGGCAAGTGCACGTCGATCAAAAAATTACGCCCAAATTACTGGTGTTGGCTGCGATGGGTAGTCTAGCGATTGGTTTTTATGACGGTATTTTTGGTCCAGGGACTGGTAGTTTCTTTATTTTCTTTTTCATTCGCTTTTTACAGGTCGATTTTTTACATGCTTCAGCATTGTCAAAGATTGGCAACTTCATGACCAATCTGGCAGCACTCAGTTTCTTTATTCCGACAGGGCATGTGCTTTTTGCCTTGGGAATGATGATGGCGGTTGCCAATATTGCAGGCTCGTTATTGGGTGTACGTTTGGCTCTAAAATACGGCAGTGGCTTTATCCGTATTTTATTCTTGATATTGGTGAGTATTTTAATCTGTCGCTTGGGCTATCAGATTTTGATTGGAACATCGTAAATATTTTAATAAATAAAGATTTAAGTCCTGCGATTACAGCTATTACTGAATAATCATTAACTTCAAGTTAATAATCGATGCTGTAGGTTGATTGATCAAAATTCCATAAAGCGTTTTTATAGATTCAGAATAACACTATGATCTATAGGTAAGCACACATGGAAGGCTCAGTTCAGAATAAAGAACGGTTATGGACCAAACGGCGTCATACTAAACAGCTAAAGCTGGACATGGCAAACCAATATACCGATGGTGTGGTCATTCCAACTCAAGACATTATTAAAGTCTTGGAAACATTGATTACACCGGGCGATAAAGTTGTCCTCGAAGGCAATAATCAAAAACAGGCAGATTTCCTATCGCGCTCCTTAGCGCAAACCAATCCAGATGTTTTACATGATCTGCATATGATCATGCCGAGCGTAGGTCGTTCAGAACATCTTGACCTATTTGAGAAAGGCATTGCGCGAAAACTGGATTTTTCTTTTGCTGGCCCTCAGAGTTTGCGTATTAGCCAACTCATCGAAGATGGCTTATTGGAAGTTGGTGCGATTCATACCTATATCGAATTGTATTCACGTCTGGTGGTCGATCTTATTCCAAATGTGGTGCTCTCGGCAGGCTTTATGGCAGACCGTCAAGGCAATATTTACACAGGCCCAAGTACGGAAGATTCCCCAGCACTTATTGAACCTGCAGCTTTTAGCGATGGGATTGTGATTGTTCAGGTGAATGAGCTGGTCGATGATGTATCAGAGTTACCACGTGTCGATATTCCTGCTTCTTGGGTTGATTACGTTGTTGTGGCAGATCAGCCTTTTTATATCGAACCACTCTTTACCCGTGATCCAAAACATATCAAACCCGTTCATGTGCTCATGGCGATGATGGCGATTCGTGGGATTTATGAAAAGCATAATGTACAGTCTCTCAATCATGGTATTGGTTTTAATACAGCGGCAATTGAACTGATTTTGCCGACCTATGGTGAGTCTTTAGGTTTAAAAGGAAAAATTTGCCGAAACTGGACACTGAACCCTCATCCAACTTTAATTCCAGCGATTGAGACAGGTTGGGTTGAAAGCGTACATTGCTTTGGTACTGAACTTGGTATGGAAAAATATGTCGCTGCTCGGCCAGACATTTTCTTTACAGGCCGTGATGGGGCGTTACGCTCCAACCGCATGATGTGTCAGCTGGCAGGTCAATACGCAGTTGATTTATTTATTGGTGCAACATTGCAAGTCGATGGTATGGGACATTCTTCGACTGTCACTAAGGGGCGTTTGGCTGGCTTCGGTGGTGCACCAAACATGGGCCATGATCCTCGCGGCCGTCGCCACGATACCCCTGCATGGTTAGATATGCGATTGCAAGGTGCCAATGAAACAGAAACCTATTTGACACGTGGAAAAAAACTGGTTGTACAAATGGTCGAAACCTTCCAAGAAGGTGGAAAACCAACTTTTGTGGAACGCCTTGATGCGATTGATGTGGCTAAAACAGCAGGTCTACCTTTAGCACCGATCATGATTTATGGCGATGACGTCACGCATTTTCTGACCGAAGAAGGCATTGCTTATCTATATAAAGCAAGCAGCCAAGAAGAGCGCCAAGCCATGATTGCTGCGGTTGCAGGCGTGACCAGTATTGGTTTAACTCAGGACCCTAAAACAACAGCACGTTTAAGAAGCGAAGGTCTAGTGGTATTCCCAGAAGATTTAGGTATTCGCCGCACCGATGCAACACGTGAGCTGTTAGCTGCGAAAAATATTGCCGACTTGGTGACATGGTCCGATGGCTTATATCAACCCCCTGCAAAATTCAGGAGTTGGTAATGATGGCACAAGTTCAATATCAAACACTAAGCGATAGTCAGCTTCTGGCAGATATGGCGGTAGATGCTCTGATTGATGAAGTTAATCTGACCCCTAAACCCGCCTTGGTTGATCGCCGTGGTAGTGGTGCACATGATGACCTGACTTTGGAATTAATGGAGCGCTCTGCAAAAAGCTTACAGCCCATGTTCGAGGCAATGGCCCAAGCCGCAGCGCATCACGGAAAAGTTTGTTTAGCTCTGCGTGAAGACATTGGTGAAATTGGTCGCCAAGGTGAAAAAGTCATGATGTTGGCAACAGGTGGCGTCAATACACATCGCGGTGCAATTTGGGCCTTGGGTTTAATGGTGACGGCGGCAGCATTGGCACGTACCAATCAACAATATGTATCGGCTGTTGAGCTATGTCAGTTAGCAGGTCAGCTTGCCCAGCTTGAAGATCGTTTTATTCCTGAGCAGGCTTTAAGTCATGGTCAGCAGGTTCAGAAGAAATTAGGCATCTTAGGTGCCAAAGAACAGGCACAACAAGGTTTTCCAACGATTGTGAATTTTGGTTTAAAGCAGCTTTATCAAAGTCGCAGTAAACCTATGAAAGAAGCGTTCGCTCGTCTAGATGCCTTGCTTGCCATGATGACTGACCTGACCGATACCTGCGTGCTTTATCGCTCGGGAATATCGGGTTTAAAGCGTATGCAACAAGGGGCACAGCAAGTACTGGATTTGGGCGGAAGCTCAAGCTTGGAAGGCCGACGTGCTTTGCATCTTTTAGAGATTGATCTGCTTCGTATGAAAGCTTCTGCCGGCGGTGCCGCAGATTTGTTGGCAGCAACCTTGTTTATAGATCATGTTGAGCAGTCAACTTTAAAAAATAAAGAGGGATTTTGATGATGGAAGCTCTTCATTTTGAGTTTGTGGCGACAGAGCCACCTGTAAAAAAAGCGTTAGTAGGATGTGTGGGCTCGGGTGATTTAGAAATTTTGATGGAACCTGGCGAGAAAGGGAAAGCTTCTATTCATGTCGTCACTTCGGTAGATGGTAGTGCGGCACGTTGGCACAATCTATTTGAACGAATTTTTACTGCACAGACACCGCCAGCGGTCAAAATTGATATTCATGACTTTGGTGCAACCCCCGGCGTCGTTCGCTTACGTCTGGAACAAGCATTAGAGGAGATTATGCATGACTGATATCGAGAGCTTGTTAAATAAACAGGATTTTATTGAACTCAGCGCAAGGGAACGTGCCAAAGCATTGTTAGATGAGGGCACATTCCGAGAGTTGCTTGATCCATTTGCACGCGTCATGTCACCTTGGTTGATTCGGCAGAATATTGTCCCGCAAGCCGATGATGGCGTGGTGATTGCAAAAGGTTCTATTCAAGAACAGCCAGTGGTTTTAATTTCAATTGAAGGCTTATTCCAAGGTGGAAGCTTGGGTGAAGTTGGTGGTGCCAAAATTGCGGGCGCTTTAGAGCTTGCGGTTGAAGATAATCTTAAGGGTATTCCTACTGCTGCAATTTTACTGTTAGAGACGGGTGGCGTTCGTTTACAAGAGGCAAATCTGGGTTTGGCTGCAATTGCTGAAATTCAGGCCGCAATTGTGAATTTACGTCAGTATCAACCAGTGATTGCTGTGGTTGCTGGGAGTGTCGGGTGCTTTGGTGGTATGTCAATTGCTGCTGGATTATGCAGTTATATTGTGATGACGCAAGAAGGCAGATTGGGGCTGAATGGCCCACAAGTGATTGAGCAGGAAGCAGGCATACAAGAATATAACGCCAAAGATCGTCCATTTATTTGGAGTATTACAGGTGGTAATCAGCGCTTCGCCAGTGGTTTAGCCGATGTTTATGTGGATGATGACCGCAATAAAATCCGTCAACAAGTGATTGATTATTTGCAACAAGGTTTGCCTCATCAACATCGCAGTTCAAATTACGCATTTTATTTAGCGCAGCTACAACAAGTCGATACTGCCGAGCAAATTACTCCAGCAAAGGTTCAGGCTTTGTATCAAGGAGAGCAAGCATGAATATCGCCGTTGATACATTAAAAGCATCTACTCGAGGTGCAGATTGGTTTAAGGCTTTCACGCAGGGCTTTAAGGTAGTTGAAGGCTTTCCTGCTTCTGTTTTGGTTGCGGATGGTCAGATCGGTCAACAAGCACTACGGGTAATTGCTGTTGTTCCAGATAGTAATAATCTGTTCCCGCGTGCAAGACAAGGTGAAGTTGGATTGCTGGAGGGTTGGAGTTTGGCAAAAGCTGTTGATGACGTGATTCAGGCCGATGCAAATGCTGAAACGAAACGTGGCATTTTATGTCTGGTGGCTGTGCCTAGTCAGGCTTATGGACGTCGTGAAGAATTATTAGGCATTCATCAAGCTTTAGCGGGTGCAGTAGATAGCTATGCCAGAGCCAGATTAGCAGGACATCCTATTGTCAGTTTATTGGTTGGAAAGTCGATGTCGGGGGCTTTCTTGGCGCATGGTTACCAAGCCAATCGTATTATTGCCTTAAAAGATTCAGGTGTTATGGTGCATGCAATGGGCAAAGAATCTGCTGCACGCGTTACTTTGCGGTCGGTTGATGAGTTAGAGCAATTAGCATCAAGCATTCCTCCAATGGCTTATGACATCGAGAGTTATGCAACGCTTGGTTTGTTGTCTGAACTTTTATCGGTTGAGAATCCAGAGCAACCAACAGTGAATGATCTTTCATTGGCAAAGCTGGCTGTAGAACAAGCATTTAAAGAGATTCATGCTGAGCTGTCCAGAGGGCTGGGACAAAGACTTCATGGACAAAATCGTCAGATGTCTAAACAGGTCCGTGAATTATTGCGTGAGCAATGGTCATGAAACTTGAGCTGGAAGCCCATGATTTACTGTGGGGCATGACAGTCAGTTGTTTGGCTGATGATGCTCCGCTTTGGGTGAAAGAGGTTTTGCTACGAGGCGATCCTGTTGTCGTTCGACGGGCAATTACTTCTGTAGATCAGGTCGCGGTGGGTGTAAGAGGGCAATTTCGTCATCAACGATATGCAACGCAAATGCGACGATCTGCCATTATTAGACAGCTTAAACCCGAAGCACTGACCCAAGTAAATACCAGTCACTTTAAACACTTGGCAGAACGTTTACAGAGCATTTCCAACATCATGAAAAGTTTTTCAGGGTATTGGGGATATACAGGAAGTTTTGGTTTTGAACTGGCAACAGGCATTGAAACCGTCACCAAGCAAAGCGACATAGATTTGTTGATTCGAGCCGAACAGCCTTTTGCCAAAAAGCAGGCGATTGAGCTACTCGAAGATTTTCAGCAAGCAGGGCTGAATGTAGATATACAGCTTCAACTACCAAAAGGTGGTCTGGCGTTAAAAGAGTGGGCTGGGAATTGTGGAAAAGTTTTATTAAAGCGTCCTGATGGTGCTGTTTTAGTAGAAAACCCATGGAATTAGGGAGTAGATATCATGGCTTCGATTTGGGTGTATCCAGGACAGGGAGTGCAAAGAAGCAATATGCTGCACGACCTGCCACAAACGGCTCTGGTTAAAGAATACCTTGAGCGTGCATCGGATGCACTTAAAGAAGATGTCTTGTTGTTGGACAGCTCGGCTGCATTGCAATCGACACGTTCAGTACAGCTATGTTTACTGATTTCAGGTGTGGTGAGTTCAGCCCTATTAACTGCTGAAAACCTAAAGCCTGATTATGTCGCGGGTCTATCGATTGGTGCTTGGTCGGCAGCAGTTGCAGCAGGCGTTTTAGCCTATGAAGATGCTGTTCGTTTGGTTGCCTATCGCGGTGAACTTATGCAAAACGCTTATCCAACAGGATATGGCATGACCGCATTAATAGGTACAGATCGCACATCTGTTGAGAAGTGGGTGAAACAAGTTTATGAAATAACGCCACAGGTTTTTGTCGCCAATATTAATGCACATAACCAGATCGTTATTTCAGGTCACTTTGAAGCCATGAACCAAGTTGCAGTTTTGGCGAAGCAACAAGGCGTAGTGGCAAAAAAATTAGATGTATCGGTGCCATCGCACTGTGAATTATTAAGTCAGCAAGCTGAGCAGCTTGCAGCGTCTATGGAGGGAGTGACTTTAAAGCAGCCTAAAATACGTTATTTAAGTGGTACAACGGCGCGTACGCTTGGCAGGCCAGAACAGATTGGTGATGACTTGGCTTTTAATATGAGTCGCATTGTAGATTGGGAAAGCACTATTCAGGTGGCATGGGAAAGAGGTGTTAGATTACAGATTGAAGCTTTACCTGGCACAGTACTCACGACGCTTGCACGTCGTACCTTTAAAGAAGGAACCGTATTGTCATTGCAAGGAACGCGCATCGATAGCATTCAAATGGCAATGCAAAAACAACAGGGAAATCAGATTTCTATGGGAATATGATTTAAAAAACGTAAGTAATCCAAGGATACGAGGGATTTACAATGATTATATATGGAACAGCAATTTTAGCGATTTGTCATTTACTCGGTGATTATCTTGGCAATACCTTAGGTGTCCTTATTGGGGTAAAAGCCAATGTGGGTGGTGTGGCGATCTCGATGATTCTTTTGATTCTCGCTAAAGAATTATTAGCAAAAAAAGGTTATTTACCACAGGTGACACAGTTTGGAATCTTATATTGGTCTGGTATGTATATTCCAATTGTGGTGGCGATGTCAGCAGGACAAAATGTGGTTGCCGCGTTATCTGGCGGCATGTTGGGGCTGATCGTTTCTATTACTTCGTTGATTGGGACGGTACTGGTTATTCGCCATTTAAATCGATTAAGTGGTGATTATGAAACCTATGAATGGACAATAGAAGGCACTGAAAAGGCAGCATAAATAATCCTCACGATAATGAATAACAAAAGGACTTAAATAATGGACGAGTTAATTACGGTATTTACAAAAAATGCTTTGGTGACTGCACTTGCGGTCACAGGTTTGATGATGTTTGTATCGCATCTGCTGTCAAAATATTTAACCAAGGGAAAACTGCAAAGCTCGGCAATTGCAATTACTTTAGGGCTTGTGGTGGCGTATTTTGCAGGCGTCTATACACAAGGCACAAAAGGGATTTCTGATATTGCTATTTTCTCTGGCTTTGCGCTATTGGGTGGTGCAATGATCCGTGATCTGGCAATTGCATCTACTGCATTTGAAGTGGATGTCAAAGAAGTCAAAAAAGCAGGAAAAATTGGCCTGATTGCACTCACTCTTGGCTGTATTGTTCCTTTTGTCATTGGTGCAATGGTTGCATGGGTTATGGGATATCGAGATCCGATTTCCATGACCACGATTGGAGCGGGTGCTATGACTTATATTGTGGGCCCAATTACAGGAACAGCCATTGGTGCAAGTTCCGATGTGATCGCGCTTTCGATTGCAATTGGACTGATCAAATCGGTATTCTTTATGGTCGGCACACCACTGCTTGCAAAATTCATGTATCTAAAAAGTCCACGTTCAGCCATGGTCTTTGGTGGGTTGGCTGGTACAACCAGTGGCACAGCCGCAGGATTGGCAGGTACAGATGTCCGATTAGTTCCTTATGGTGCATTGGTGGCAACCTTTTATACAGGTCTAGGCTGTTTACTTGGCCCGTCTGTCTTTTTTCTCACGGTAAATGCAATTTTCGGATAACTAATCAAGCATGAATATTTGCAACTTATTCATTTGTTATAAGTTGCTTATCATTCATTTCTGCACATGAGAAGCAAACATACGGCACTCTGCAATTAATGCCAGTAAATTGGGGTCACGTTCCTTACTTTTTAGAAATACCAACCCAATGTCCTGTTGCAGATGGTATTGCTGTTTTAAAGGAATGAGCTTAACTGAGCTTTCATATACCGCAGAAATACGACCGGGCAAAAGTGCAAAACCAACACCTGAGCTAACCATACTGATTAAAGTAAAAATATCATTGAGCTGTAAGGCGACTTTAGGTGAAAAACCAGCTTTTTTAAAAATGAAATCACTGTCATTATGGGTGGCAAAGCCCTGAGTTAAAGTCAAAAAGGTCTCTTCTTTGAGTAGACTAAGATCAATCTCCTCAAAATTAACATATTTAGAGTCTTTATTTACCGCTAAAAAAATATCATCACAGAACATGGGCAAAATTTCAAAGTCATCATCTTGTGTTGTTTCATTAAGTGCCACAATAATTGCATCAAGTTCCGTCGTTTTAAGCTTTTTAACCAGATCCTGATTGGAGCTAAGAAGTAATTGAATATCGAGTTCACTACGTCTTAATTTGAGTCCGCTAATCACATTGGGAATCGTTTTTACAGTTAAAGAGTAAAGAGAGCCTAAATGTAGAACTTTTGCTGCAAAGCCCGCAGCTTCTCTGGTTTTATTCACCGTAATAAAAATGTCCTGTACGATTTTTTGCGCACGTTCTTCGAATACATAAGCGCTTTTTAACGGAATTAAATTACGACCTTCATTCTTAAAAAGAGGGCAACGTAAGGCACTTTCCAAGGAGTGTAAGGCTTTATGAACACTGACATTGCTGAGCTGCATTTCAGTTGCTGTTTTGGAAAGATTTCCACAGCGCATAAAAGCCAGAAAGATTTGTATTTTCTTAAGGGTGAGTTCTTCATCAATTTCCATATCAATCTCCCATTACTAACGACTTTCCTTAAAAAATTATGCTTTCCCTCCACGTAAGGTAACACCAATCGAAGCCACCATAATACAGGCCAAAGCCACCCACTGAATTAAGCTAATTCGCTCATGTAGCAGTACCAGACCTGCTAAGGCTGCTAATGCAGGCGCAAGGCTGGAAAGCGTCCCATAACTGAGCTTGGTTAGGCGTTTGAGCGCCATTAAATCCAAAGCATAAGGAATCGCAGTTGCGAGTAGGGCAATGACCAGTGCTTTACCCCAATATTGAGTATCTAGTAGCACCGGTGCGTTATTCCAAAGACCGAAAGGTAGCATGGCGAGTGCAGATAGGCCAATGGCAATGGTCAAGGCATGCATACCGATATTCTGCTGCACCACGCGATGCCCATAATAAATATACAAGGCCCAAAAGAATCCTGCACCCAACGCACAGGCTGCACCGATATAGGAAAAATGCTGCGCATTGGCACTATGCCAAGGCACCATTAAGGCAATGCCTAAAATCGCAAATGCCACCCAAATATAATCACTACGCTGTTTAATCGAGAGTAACGCCAAACCCAAAGGGCCAATAAACTCTAAGCCCACAGCAATCCCTTGAGGTAACTTACCCAAAGAGGTATAGAACAGAATATTCATACAACCCAAGGCTGCGCTATAACAGAGTAAATCTCGCCATTTTAGCTCCTTCAATTTGGAAATGATTTTCCATGAACGGAACATGATCGCGACTAGAATGGTCGCAAAGCACAGTCTTAAAATTGTTACTGTCAGTGGATCAAGCGTAGCGATTAATTGCTTGGCAAAGGATGCGCTGATTTGGTAGGACAGCATGGACAAAACCATGTACAGCACGGCAACTAATTGGAGATTTTTCATTTAAGATCTCCAAGATAAGCGAGAGTGTTTTTCTGATGTTGAGGCAAGATCATTTATTTGGCCTCTTTCTGCTGCCGAGCTTGTTGCGTGGTAAAGGTACAGCCAATCGAGGCAATAATAATGGTACCCAACGCTAGCCATTGATTCCAAAGCAACATTTCACCAAGGAAAATAAAGCCTGAAAGGGCAGCCACTGCGGGTTCCAAGCTCATCAAGGTACCAAAGCTGAGCGGGGTTAAACTACGCAACGCAATCATTTCTAGGGTAAAGGGCAAGGCACTGGCTAAGATCGCAAGACCAATAAAATAGTATAAGTTTGGCAGTTCAAATACCCGATCGATGGCGCCTGAAAAGAGTGCAAAGGGCAATAAGCAGAGCATACCAATCGACATGCCTAAACAGACGGTGTGATTACCCGAGATGCCTGACGGTTTTTGTCCTGCAATAATATACAGCGCCCAACACGCACCCGCACTGACAGCAAAGAATACGCCAAGCATGTCGAGACCTTGTTGTGCCTGTTGCAAAGGAAAGAGCAACATTAAACCTAGAATGGCACAGCCAACCCAGATGAAGTCATATTTCTGCCGAGCATGATACAGCGCGACACTTAAAGGCCCAATAAATTCAAAGGCAACGGCAAGACCTAGCGGTAAGCGTTCTAGTGATAAATAGAACAGCGCATTCATGCCTGCAAGTGCCACTCCATAAGTGAGAATGGCTTTCCAGCGCACTACTTTAAAATTGATGGTCCAGATTTTAAAAATCACCGCCAATATGATCGCACCAAAAAATAGGCGCATAGCGGAAACGGTTAATACAGGAAAGCTTTGAAATAGAATTTTGGCCAAGGAACCACTGCCTTGCACACACAACATGGCAATCATCAACAGCAATAAAGCATGTAGTGGTGTTTTCAGCATTGGGGTCGACATTTTATTATTTAACAGTTGGTATAATATTCACATAATAAGTCAAACGCCCATAAAAAAGCCACAGCATCAACTGTGGCTTTTTTGACATTATTCTAAATATTGCTTAGAACAATACGCGAACGCGGATGGTGCCTTCAACGTGGTTCAATGTGTCCAGTGCTTCTTGAGATGCAGATGCGTCAACATCCATCACCAAATAACCGATATCACCTTTCGTCATTAACGACTGACCAGAGATGTTGATGCCTTGTTCAGCAAACAATGTGTTGATCTTCGATAACACACCCGGAACGTTTTTGTGGATGTGAAGCAAACGGTGCTGACCATCAGAAAGTGGTAATGCGATTTCTGGGAAGTTCACCGCAGAAAGCGTCATACCTTTGTCTGAATAAGCAACGAATTTTTCAGCCACTTCTAAACCGATGTTTGCTTGCGCTTCCATGGTCGAACCACCCACGTGCGGGGTTAAGATCACGTTGTCTAAACCGCGAAGTGGAGAGAGGAACTCTTCACCATTGGCTTTTGGTTCTTTCGGGAATACGTCAACAGCTGCACCCGCGATGTGACCTGATTTAATTGCATCTGCTAAATCTTCGATCACCACACATGTACCACGTGCTGCGTTCAAGAAGATTGAGCCTTTTTTCATTTTCGCGAATTGTTCTTTCTTGAAGAAGTTACGTGTAGACGGAACATCTGGAACGTGTAGCGTTACCACATCCGCAGTTTCCAAAAGTTCATCTAAAGAGCCAACTTGACGTGCATTACCTAATGGTAATTTAGTCACAGCATCAAAATAGATCACTTTCATACCTAAGCTTTCTGCCAAAACAGAAAGTTGTGAACCGATCGAGCCGTAACCGACAATACCTAGAGTCTTACCACGAGTTTCAAATGAACCCACCGCAGCTTTATTCCAACCGCCCGCATGTGTATCTTTCGATTTTTCAGGTACACGACGAAGCAACAGAATTGTTTCAGCAAGAACTAATTCTGCAACCGAACGTGTATTTGAATACGGTGCGTTGAATACAGGGATACCACGAGACATCGCCGCTTTTAAATCGACTTGGTTGGTACCAATACAGAAGCAACCGACTGCGATCAGTTTGTTCGCAGCTTCAAAGATTTCTTCAGTTAATTGCGTACGGGAACGAATACCAATGAAGTGAGCATCTTTAACGGCTTCTTTTAAAGCATCGCCTTCAAGCGCAGTTTTGTGATAATCGATGTTGGTATAACCCGCTGCATTTAAAGTATCGATGGCATTTTGATGCACACCTTCTAACAGAAGGAAACGGATTTTGTCTTTAGGTAGTGATAGATGTTGGCTCATTACGGCTCCGCTACAAAGGCCAAAATTTAGTTGCAGTACTATAGCATAGAGCTTTGAGATATAAATATTTGGTTTAAAATTAGCGCAGCAGAATTATTGATAATTTTTCAGTTGAAGCTGAATTTTATTGGTTATACACATTTTGTTATTACAGTATCTTTATCCTAAGCTTTATCCCATGCCTGCTTCTATGTAAAATGCAAGATCTGATAGTCAAATCTGAAAACATCAGGTTTGCGCTGTTCTGCCGAGTTTCTATATGTTGAATACAGCATTTTAAGATATTGAAAAATATTGTGTTGTTATTCAAATGCTCTATCTTTACTTCTTGCTAGGCCTGTAAACGATGAATGCTTCAGTCGCTTTAACACCTGAGTTATTGACCCAATTAACGGTAATTGTGGGTGAAAACCGAATTAAAACCGATGCCGACAGTTTGGAAAATTGGGGACGAGATCATACCAAACATTTTGATCCGAACCCATCAGTCATCGTTTTCCCTTCAAGCACTGAACAAGTTCAGGCCATTGTTAAACTTGCCAATCAATTTAATGTCGCGATTACACCATCGGGTGGTCGTACTGGCCTTTCTGCGGGTGCGGTGGCAACCAATGGCGAGATCGTAATTAGCTTTGACAAGATGAACCAGATTCTTGAGTTCTTCCCAGCAGATCGTATGGTCCGTGTGCAAGCAGGCGTGGTGACTGAGCAATTACAGAATTATGCCGAAGAACAAGGTATGTATTATCCAGTCGATTTTGCTTCAGCAGGTTCAAGTCAGATTGGCGGTAACATCGGCACCAATGCGGGCGGTATTAAAGTCATCAAGTACGGCATGACTCGTAACTGGGTACTCGGTTTAACCGTGGTGACAGGTAAAGGTGATGTGCTGCGTTTAAACAAAGGCATGATTAAGAATGCGACAGGTTATTCGCTGCAACACTTGTTTATTGGCGGTGAAGGTACGCTTGGTTTAGTGACAGAAGCTGAAATCAAGCTTGAGCGTCAGCCACAAAACTTACAAGTGATGATATTGGGTGCGCCTGACTTTGAAGCAGTGATGCCTGTATTACATGCCTTCCAAAACGCAATTGACCTGACTGCTTTTGAATTCTTTGGTGAATTGGCAATGCAGAAAGTGTTGGATCGCGGTCATGTACAGCGTCCATTTGAAACGCAATGTCCGTTCTATGTGTTATTGGAATTTGAAGCACCATATGAACCAATCATGGACAAGGCAATGCAGATTTTTGAGCATTGTATGGAACAAGGCTGGGTAATTGATGGCGTGATGAGCCAAAGTCTAGAACAAGCTCAAAGCTTATGGCGTTTGCGTGAAGATATCTCAGAGTCGATTGCGCCGTTTATTCCATACAAAAACGACATCTCTGTATTAATTACACATGTACCTGCATTTATTGCGGAAATTGATGCGATTGTTGCAGATAATTATCCTGACTTTGAAATCTGTTGGTTTGGTCATATTGGGGACGGTAACTTGCACCTCAATATTTTAAAACCTGAAAACCTGACCAAAGATGAATTCTTTGCCAAGTGTCAGGTGGTGAATAAATACGTGTTTGATACCGTGAAAAAATATGATGGTTCGATCTCTGCCGAGCATGGTGTCGGTATGACTAAGAAGCCATATTTAGAGTATTCACGTTCGCCTGAAGAAATTGAATATATGAAAGCATTGAAGTTGGCGTTTGACCCGAATGGGATTATGAACCCAGGCAAATTATTTGATCTTTAATGCTTGATTAGATAAAAGAAGTTTTGCTAAAAGCGTATCGAAAGATGCGCTTTTTTATTTTCTGTAAATCAAAAGTTAATGCTGTACTTTTTCTTATAATACAAAATGTAAATATATAAACTTAATTATCATTATTTGTTGACATTACATGCCAATTATAAGTGTTGTATATGGTTTTTATTGAATAAATAAAGAAAAATAATGTATTTAATATTAATTGTTCAATTAAATAAGAATGAGGATATATAAGTGAATCCTAAAAAACATTTATCTCAAGATGAAGTATCCAATTTATCTATAGAGGAAATTCATGAACGTATTGCTGCTGAACAAGAGTTTATGAATAAACAGAAGCATAAAAAGTTCTTTGCAGCGACACATGGTTCTAAAACAAAAAATGGTGGATTAATCAGAGCGATGATTAATCAAAAAATTAAAGTACAAGGTCATCTTATTGCTGTTGTTGGTGATGAAGCTATTTATGAGGATGGAACAACTTCTAAAATTATTTCGGGTGCTGGCGAGGCAGGGTCAATTGAAGGATATGACATTGCACTTGTTGGTAGCCGTTTAGAAAATGGTGATGAAATCATCGAAAGCCTACAATCTGTATTTGAGTATCGTTTGTATGCTGATCAAGAAATTCCTCAAGGTTTTCTCAGTCATGACTAAATTTCTTAGGAGACAATCATGGCTGTAGGCTTTGCAATTCATAACTCGATGACAAATCATGGTGGTATCATTCCTGCAACCCAAATGAGAACCTCTCAAATGGGTAACTTATTTTTGGTAGCAGGTGATGGCCATTTTTGCCCTAAATGTAAATGTTGGTCAAAGATTATTAAAAGTCATGATCATATTATTCTTGATGGCAAAGCTGTTGCTTATGTCGGTGATCAGCTTACTTGTGGTGCTAAAATTTTACCGAAACAATCTCATGTTGTGGGAGAAAGTGGCAGTTCTAGTTTAGGTTCAGCTTCCCCTCTTTTTCAACCTACTAGCTCTCAACAAAGTTTCAATAACAATTTAACTGATAGCAAAAATGAGCTTTTGAATGGTTATTACTACAATATAAATACTGGGTTATATGAAGGAAAAATTTCCAATGGAAAAGGTAATCTTGAAAATGTATATGCCTGTAATGGAAAGAAATCAGATAGCGATTTTATCTCCCCTCAATATGCAAATATTACTCATAAAAAATTCCAAGAATGCTCAAGGGTTGTTTCACATGAATCTGGAACAGCGACCTTAGAATGTATATTTATTGCTTTCACTGCTAACAATTACGCAAAACAAGTAAAAAAGGATTTACATTCATTATTAATGTCAGGTTATTCTACGATGCCGGCTGGAACAAAGACCCCTTTACCAGATAAACCCAACAATGGGAAAGTAGAAGATCCCAAGTATGGACTTGCTCGTAAGGGGGTTTTAAAAGTTTGTCTAGGAGAGGAAGATCCTACAGATGGTGCAACACATTGGGATGGAACAGATTTCTTAGCATGGGGGTTAGAAAGTCCGTATAAATATAAAGATAATACAAATAAGCCACATGCTAAGTTTAGAGAATATAAGAAAATCACAATCTCTAAAGCGATATATGATGAATTCCTAGTCGGCTCATTGAAGGAATATCCTAAAGGACGAGTTAAATATAGTGGTATTTTCTATGAAATTCCTGCAAAAGTTTTTAAAGATAATACAAACTGGACGACTGGTAATTTTGAATACAACACGGGTAGCAACGTTAGCAAATCACTAACTGCCAAAGTAACAGCAGGCCATACTATTTTTTGGAAAGCAGCATGAAGTTTAAAGTATTCAGTTTAATATTTATGTTTTTTTCATGCATAACTATAGGGTATACAAAAACAAATAATGAGTTAATTAGCAACCATATTATGCCAAACCATAATCTTCAATTAAGTGGTTCATATCCATCAATAAAAGGAAAACAATTTAAAGAGATTAATAATTCTATTTCTAAATTTATTGCAATTAATTTTGATAGAGAAGATGAGCAGTACCCTACAGAAATTAGTTTTGAAAAACTATTTCAGAATGAGGATATATTAAGTTTTTCAATTGATTATAACATCAGCAACTCAACAGAAAGATACTTTAATAAATATTACACACTGAGTCTCTCCAATAAAAAGGAGCTAAGTCTTTCAGAATATCTTAAAGATAAAAAAATTTCTAAGTATGATGTATTGAATAGTATAAATAGTTTTATTTCACCTTGCCTTTCCGTAAAAAAAGCTCTACCTGATTACTGTGCTGATATGACACTACAAAGCCTAATTGAGAATAAAAAAAGGGTTGCTTATTCAGATATATCTAGTTTTTTTATTAAAGATAATAGCGATATAGGAATAGGTATAGACTCCAATAAATTTACCACTACTTTTATCTATAATATAAAAAGTAAGAGAGTTGTTTTAAATTAGCCATTTATATCCCCTAGCTCATAACCCACCTATGTTTAGGTTGGGAGTGATCTATTTCCTTTTTCATTCCTTTATTTGGACGATCTTCGCTTTTTTTTATTTCTTATACGCTTTCCAACCCGTCAAAATATGATAAATCAACGGTAAAAGGCAGAGTGCAAAGAAGCCACAAATTGCAACTGCCCAGACCGGTATATTCTGTGGATTGCCTAAAAAGAAATAAGCAAAAACTGAATAAGACAGCATCCCAAACATCGCCATAGTGCCGAGTGGAAGGCTAACTCTAAAAATTAAGACATTAGCAAATGCTTTGTAAGGTGCCATATTCTGATTCAAAGCATAAGCAATAATCATGACCAAGATATAGCCCATAATAAACAGCATAAATAGGGTAGCGGCAAACAGTAAACCCGTGCGCCAGCTCTTTTCTTGTGCGGAATGATCACCTGCCTCATAAACGACTTGAATATGATCTCCGACTACAGGCACATCACCTGAACGGACTGAATTATCCAAGACCAATGTTCTGTTTTGAGCATCTTTGAATTGAACTTGAGCCGTATGCATTAAAGTTTTGGTTTTGTATTTACGCCCGTTGGAATCTGTACGTTCGGTATCGACCCATTCAGAGCTATAGCTCACGATGGTTGCATCATAGCTCGGTTTGGTTGCTAAGCCATATACAGCTTGCGACACCCAATAAGTAAAAGGGAAAAATAGGGAGCTGATGCTAAACACCACCACAAATAAATAAGCAAATTCAAACTTACTGCTGTCACGATTCTTAGCTAAACGTTTTAGCCAAAACTTTGTCAGCACAAAAGACCAGACACACAAGATCGCAACCACCACCAAGAAAACCTGTCCCGCATAAGTCAGTTGCATGCATGATCCTATTTGTTATATTGAATAGAGATTGATTTTATCAAACGATAATTTTTTTAAAATCAAATTAATGAGTACGGTAAAAAATAGTATTGTCTCTCACAAGTATAAATTTTTAAATAATGAAGTCATCGCAATGAATATCCATCATGAAATCGAAAAACTATTTCAACAACGCCAAGATATCCCATTATTTTATATTGAAAGTGGCAGCCGTTTATGGGGCATGGCCAGTCCTGACAGTGACTATGATGTACGCGGTTTTCATCTACCGAGTAAAGACCAATATTTTGATTATAAAAAGCATCGTGACTTGATCGAGATCATGGATGGGGACTTTGACTTTGTCTCTTATGACCTCGATAAAATGTTTGGGTTATTGGCAAAAAGTAATCCCACTGTTTTAGAGTGGGTCAGAGCACATATTGTGTATTTTAATGCCTTTCCAGAATGGCAGATCTTCCGTGATGGATTGCTGGAGCGAATCGACTATAGCGCGCTGTATCACCACTATTTATCATTGGCAAAAGGTGGCATGAAAGTGATGCAAACCGCAGATAACTTTACTTATAAAAAAGTGTTTTATTCGATTCGCGGATTGATGTCAGCAGAGCTAGCAACCCAGGAGCAGATGCCTGAATTACTGATTACCGATCTGTTTGCTCAAGTGGATGCAAATGACCCATTACGGCATTGGGCGGAAGATTATCTGGAGATTAAAAAGCAGCAGCAAGAAAAAGCACAGCTACCCCAAGCGGAACAAGCTGCGATTCTTCAACTGTTGCAAAGCAAGATTGAGCAACTGGCAGCAAAGTCGATGCCGAAGGCGGATCGTCGTGCCAGTTTGGAAGCCTATTTAACAGATTATAGCCGTCATTTAAAACAGCATTATTATCAGTAAAACCATGCATTTACTCATCAACTGAGTTCGACTTAAATATTCAATGATTTCATATTTTGTCGGACTCAGATTTAGGGTGTTATCTGTTAAATCCCACTGTTTAGAATACGGATTTTTACATCAGCAACATGGTCTTTGGTCGCTTCAAAATGTTGCTGCATATGGGCAGTTTGCATATGGGCTGCTAAATGAGCAGTACTCTGCCATTTCTCTAACATGACAATCGTATTCTCATCAGTGGCCTGCATCTCAATTGCAGGAAGATGATCAATCAATGGCTCATAGCCATGACAGCCGTCTTCTGCAAGAACGGTTGGAATAATTTTTTCAAAGGCATCTAAAACGGCTTGGCGATGTTCAGCACCTACATGCGTATAAATTTCAGCAATAATGGTTAGCATCTTATTTTCTCACTTAATGGCTTGCTGCAAAAAGCTGGTCTAAATGCGCTTTATACGCTTCGATATAACTTGGCACATTTGGTGCCTTGATCACATCATTCACGATAAATGTTGGTAGTGAGTCCATACCCAAGAATTGATTGGCTTTATGGAAAGGCAGGTAAACGCCATCCACACCAACACCGTGGAAGAACTGATCTGGATCAGTAAAGGCTTCCATCGGTGCATTCCATGTCAAAGACAACATATATTTTTTACCTTGGATTAAACCACCTGAACCATATTTTTTAGAAGCGTCTGAACGACTACGGCCATCACTGGCATAAAGTGAACCATGTCCGATGGTGAAGATATCATCGATGTATTTTTTCATAGTCCACGGTGCACCCATCCACCAACCTGGCATTTGGTAAATCACCACATCTGCCCATAGGTATTTGGCAATTTCGGCTTGAATGTCATAGTCACTGTCGGTACGGGTAACTTGTACCTGATGACCTAAGGTGCTTAGATGTGCTTGAGAAAACTCGGTCAGGGTATCGTTCAACTCACCATTCGAATGCTCAAATTGTTTGGCGCCATTAATAATTAAAATATTGCTCATGCGATTACTCAAAAATAAATCTCTAAAAACTGGAAAGTATTTTAGAAAATCTATTCATGAGTAAAAATGCATAAATGAGCAAAATACTATTGATTAAAAATCAATAATTGAACTATTCAGCTTTGGATTTTTTCGCTTTATACCAACGACGGATGCCCCATAAAATCGCAATCGCTACATATAACGGCCACAGCATCACCAGCCAAATGATGGTTTCTCTAAAGCCGTACAAGCCCACTTTAATCGCTTCCCAAATCCGACTGAATAACGGATCACTGTCTAAGGTGGCAATACGATTGATATTGAGATCATGCGTTTTACGCACTTGTGATTGTTGGAAGAATTCTAGTCGAATGGTGCTATAAGCCAAGCGGTCTTTGACTTCTAAATTGGTCAGTTGCTGCAGCTGATTGTTAACGGCATTTGATCCACTGTTACTTTGATTGGCGGTATTCAGTTTTTCTTCGAGCAATTTTAATTCATAACGCTTGGCTTCATAACTCTGGGTATTAAAGTTCAGCATGAGTGGCAATAAATTATTTAAGAAGCTGGTCACCTGCGCATTGGGAATACGTACTGTGAGCTGGGCGGTGGGGGTGATC
The DNA here is from genome assembly GCF_013072675.1 of Acinetobacter sp. Ac_3412. Classification (NCBI taxonomy): domain Bacteria; kingdom Pseudomonadati; phylum Pseudomonadota; class Gammaproteobacteria; order Moraxellales; family Moraxellaceae; genus Acinetobacter; species Acinetobacter sp. Ac_3412. Next base: position 360,625 of record NZ_LXUJ01000011.1, read on the forward strand.
TTTTCATAAATATCGACACTGCCATCAATACGATCACGCTCAGATCGGTCACTGACTTGATAATTAATCTGTTTTTCTTCGATATAACCATTGTATTGCAATAACTGCTGTTCTAGTGCTGATGTGGTTTTTAACACGTCTTTTACTTCAAATTGCAATTGTGCGCTTTTGACCAATTGACGGTTTTGTTCCAAAGCACTTTGTTGATTGCTAACCAGTTGTTCTGGATTTTGAACGGCATTTTCTTGAACAGCAGTGCTGTCCATTGCAGCACTTTCAGTTGCAACTGCAGCATCGCTTGCTGCACCTTCTGGGTGTTTGGAACAGGCAGCCAAAGTGCTACCCAAGATTAAAATAATCGTTAATTTCTTTGCTAAATCTGACATATCGGCATGTCCAAAGTATGGTGATTTTGATGTTATAAACTGTGTTTTTTTAATCATTTGTTATGATCATCATCTTGAATGATGACAACAAATTTAATGCACGCCACATACATTTTGTTGCGTGGTAATTTAGTTTTGCATAGTAGCATAAATGAGCTAAATGGATTGGATGGGTACAAAATGCATAAAATTGCACTGATGTTAGGTTCTGCTTTATTCCTCACGGCGTGTAATCAACCAACAGCACCATCGCAGCAACAAGCAGCCGTGCAAAAGAGTACGGTGATGCATGCAATCTTATCGGATCAGCCCGATCTATTTCATGCAGACAGCAATTTAAAAATAGATCAGCAATTCAATAGTGCCGAGAATCCAACCGATGCACAAGTCACAATTGAACAAGCTCAATTAGATGATTCGGTGATTGCGGTGCGGACAGAATATCAATTAAAACGGAATCAAGATGTTTGGAAAGTCGTGAATAAAAAGCAAAGCTACCAATGTGCCCGAGGAGAGAATACCGAAACTTTCCAATTCGAGTTATGCCCATAATTCGATGCACCATCAAACAGTGAATAAAATATCGGCAAAGATGTGGATAACTTTTTGGTTATGCACATCTCAATATGAGCGTTATCGGCTGTTTAAATTGCGGTCATTTTGAAAAAGTGCTACAGTTGCGCGTGGCAATTTGGCCAAACGGTAAAACATTTACCAATCTCACGTAAATAAATTGTTTTTCTTATATACACCTAGTGAATACGGTGTTTTCACATTTATCACATGCTTTCTCACAGCATGAAATCAAAATTTAATTTAAATCTAAGCCATAAAATCTTGTGGTGATGATCCCTTTTTCGTTTTGAAAAATGGGACGAACACGAGTTGGTTATTTTTGTGAATAAAACATGATGACGAATAATCAGAACATGACGTTAAACCGTATAACGCTCATGTTTCCTTTAGCTTTAGTGCTATTCGAATTTTCAGTTTATATCGGTAATGACTTGATTCAACCTGCGATGTTGTCGATTACAGAACAATTTGCAGTCAGTGCAACGTGGGCACCGTCGTCAATGTCATTTTATTTGTTGGGTGGTGCCAGTGTCGCATGGCTGTTGGGACCGCTTTCGGATCGTCTCGGGCGTAAAAAAGTGCTCTTGGCCGGTGTGGCATTTTTTACGCTGTGTTGTTTGCTGATTTTATTGACGCACAATATTGAACAATTCCTAACGCTACGTTTCTTGCAGGGAATGGGGCTGAGCGTCATTTCTGCGGTCGGTTATGCAGCCATTCAAGAAACTTTTGAAGAGCGTGATGCGATCAAAGTTATGGCACTAATGGCGAATATTTCCCTATTGGCACCTTTACTTGGCCCTGTATTGGGTGCATTCCTGATTGATTATGTGTCATGGCATTGGGGTTTCGTTGCCATTGCTGCGGTGTCCTTTATCAGTTGGTTTGGCTTAAAAAAATTTATGCCAGCTACACAGGAAAGCCGTAAACAGCCGAAGCAGCCTTTTAGCTATATCTTTGATGACTTTAAAAAGGTATTGAGTAACCGTCGTTTCTTGGGTCTAAGCATTGCCTTACCGATGGTGGGGATGCCGTTGATGTTATGGATTGCTTTATCGCCAATCATTTTGGTGGATGAGCTGAAATTAAGCAGTGTGCAATATGGCTTGGCACAGTTTCCTGTATTCTTTGGCTTAATTGCAGGCAATATCATTCTGATCAAGATTATTGATCGTTTCCCGCTAGGTAAAACCATTCTATTTGGTTTGCCGATCATGTTATTGGGTACTGCATTCTTGCTGCTCGGTGTCATTTGGCAAAGCTATTTGGTGCCTTGTTTATTGATTGGTATGACCTTAATCAGTTTGGGTGAGGGGATTAGCTTCTCGGTGATGTACCGTTTTGCACTGATGTCTTCGGAAGTCTCAAAAGGAACAGTCGCAGCGGTAGTCTCGATGTTGATGATGATCAGTTATTTTGTCGTGATTGAATTGGTTCGTGTGCTGTATACGCATTTCCATATTTGGGCCTTTGCTTTAGCAAGTCTGGTCTTGATTTTATTCTGGTTTAGTTCACCACGCCATGCCTTGAAACAACATATGCGGGCACGTCAGCAAGAAGGGTTGAATTAATTTTGCTTCCATCGACTGCTCACTTAATTTCTAAGGCGAGCAGTTTATTTTTTAATAGGACTAACTCAGGTAAGGTCTCGAGTAACAGACTCATTTGTTTTAACAGCAACGGGTGCTTTGCAGAGACCTGATGCTGTTGATTGAGGATCTCAATCTCTTCGAGCAAGCGCTCTACTTGCTGTTGCGGAATAGCGGCTTGTTCGATCAGACTTTGCTTGAGCACATTCTCAATTTTATCTAATAGTTCTAACAACGCCTGATCTTCAATTTTCTCCCGTTGATGTCCCAAGGCTGAGACATAACTGAGTTGGCTATGGCTATAGACCAAATAGCGAAATGCATGCTGAATGAGTTCTTGGTTAGGCTGAGGTTCGGTACTCAGACTTGAGATCATATTCGACAGCTCGATCTGGGCATTGTGTGCGGCACGTCGAGTGGTTCGGTATTCCAGATCGAGTTCACGTCCTTGATGATACTGCTGTACCACCACATGAAAATAATCGAAGGTGGTTTGATTATTTTTCTTAATGTTGCTGGAGATATTGCGAAAATTCCAATCAGGCCAAATAAAATTGACTGCAAGCCATGCAATCGCACAGCCAATAAAAGTGTCAATAATGCGTGGCAGGATAATACTAAAACCTGCACCTTTTAAATTAAAAATCAATAACACCATCAAGGTCGCCATGACCGTGGCAAGTGCATATTTCTTTTGTCTTAAATAGAAAAATGAGACTCCACAGATGACGGTTAATACCAATTGGCCTTCAATACTGGGCACAAAATAAAGAATGGGGATACCTAGTAACACCCCGAGTAAAGTACCGATGGTTCTGAGCTTGAGACGGCTTTTGGTGGCAAAGTAGGTGATCTGGCAAACAAATAAACTGGTGAGTAAAATCCAGTAGCCATTTTGGGCAAAAGGCAATAAGGAAATGGCATAACCCACTGCAAAGATCACAGCCAAACGCACCGCATGACGGAACAGCGCTGATTGTGGACTAAGTTGTTGTTTGATTTTTAAAATAAGATCCTGTACACCCTGAATATCATCATCGAGTAAGTTCAAATGATCTTGATGTTGCTGCGGTGAAAGCTGTTCAATATTTTGATTGAGTTGCAGTTGAGTAAATTGCTCATGCACACTTTTTAAATTATTTAAGATCAGTTCTAGATTTTTAACTTCAAGATTATTGGGGTGTTGTTGCACCCAATCTCGCATCGACGATTCTAGATTTTCTAGTGCTTTACTGGCTGATTCACGGGGCTGATAGCTTTGATGATCTAAGATCGCTCGGCTTAAATCATGACATGCCATGGCTTGTAGCTGCATATTTTTTTGAATACGGAAAATTAAATCACTACGGCTAAAATTCTGATGAATTTTTTCATAATGCAGATAGCTAGAGGTGACCTGTTCATGCATGTCTTGGGCAAAATAATATAAGTTCAGCCAATAAATACTGGTGTTGTTAACGCGAGATGCTTTTAAGCGCGTCAGTAAGGAGTTCTTGGCTTGATTCAGGCTACTGACCACTTGGCTATTTTTATGAGAAAGTTCGAATAGCAGTGTTTCAACATTATCAATATTATCTGGGTCGAATAAACGTGATTTGGCTTGAAGCAATTCAGCAAGATCCTGAAAAATAGTTGAGACCTTTTCTTGTAAAGGCAAGGTTGGGCGAATAACAAAAAATAAAATCGAGGTCAGTCCGTACCACAAAGCACCCAATACAAAATAACTCGGTTGCTGATACCAATCTGAATATTCTCCTAAACCAAACATGGTATAGATCGAAAGTAAAATCGTACCGAAGGAAATGGTGGCATAGCGTTGCCCAAGCGCACCCATCATGACCAGTGCTGCACTCGAGAGGCTGAGATAGACAATGAACCAAAATTTATAGGGGGCGAGAAATTCTAAAATGGTACTGACCGTAAAGAACAGCACGCAGACATAGATCAGATTACGTAAACGGATACTGAGACGATCATCAAAGTCGGTCAGTGCGGTCGCAATTGCGCCTAAGGTGACAGGAACAATCAGTTGCCCAAGACCAAGTTGATGTAAACCTAAAGTGGTCCCGCACAGTACGATCAGGATTTGTAGGCAATAAAGCAGAATCGAGTTGGAACGAAAGCGATTGAACAGGAGGGATAAATTTTTCACGATTCTTATTCTTTAATATGTTCTGGATTCATCATACAAATAAATTTCCCAAAGGAAAGCATTGTCAGCCAACAAGCGGCACTATTTTTTAGCATAAATATTTGCTTGATCTTTCAAATAATAGATAAGATGCAAAATTCATGCTCAGTTGTATTTTTTATGATGAAATTAAAGAATACATAAAAATGGCTAAAAGCAGAGCAATTGTGGATAACTCGAAAGATACCCACAGTATTTAGATTACTTAATCACACCACAGGCAATACGGTCACCACCACCGCCTAATGGCTTAGGTGTATCCGAATAATTGTCTCCACCGACATGGATCATGATCGCACGATTTTGAATATCAGCCAGTTTTAAACGTGGTGCAATCACAGGAGTAGTTGCAAAACCTTTGTCATTCACCACCAATACCGGTAAATCACCTAAGTGGCCCGTTTCAGGCGTACCATGATGCGCGACCTTTTCAGGGTTTAAGTGACTGCCTGCTGCCAAGGCTGCGCCCATTTTCCCATCTTTTAATGCCGCTTCACATGATGGGTTCTCATGGATGTGGAAACCATGTTCGCCAGGAGAAAGTTTCCAAAGCGCAGGGGTGATTAATAAACCTTTAGGCGTTTGTTGAAAAGCAACCGTTCCGATTGAAGCACCCACACCATTGGCATCGACTTGATAGACTTGGATCAACTGCTTTTGATCCGTTGCGCTGGTCTTGGTCTGGATTTTAGATGCATTGTTATCGAGAGAAACCGAAGAGCAGGCTGCGAGACTGAAACTCAGACAGCCGAGCAGAGAAATTTTGTGAAGCATTGAAGTCATTGCGAAGATATCCTTATAAATTATCTTTATTTGACGATTCAAACAAAGTAAGCGATATCTCGCAAGCAACATTAATCAATTCATGACAAAAAATTAAACAAAACAAACCTACTTAGTTTCGGGAGGAGCCTCCAAAGCGGCAACAGGCTCATCGACATTTTCATGCAACCATTCACGCCAAATCGCTAACAGGATGGCTAAAATCACTGGGCCAATGAATAGGCCGACCAGACCAAAGCTGGCAATACCGCCTAATACCCCAAACATGATCAAGATAAATGGAATCTGGGTTGCGCCTGAAATTACCAATGGGCGAATCACATTGTCTGAGCTACTCACAATCACCACACCCCAAACCACAACCCCTATGGCTTCCATGGTTTGCCCTTGAGCAAATAACCACAGGCCTACCCCAAGATATGAAACAGGTGTTCCAAAAGGAATTAGCGCCAAGATAAAGGTGACCATGGTCAACAGCATTGGATTTGGAACGCCTGCAACAAAATAGCTGAGGCCAGCTAATAGGGCTTGTGCAACTGCAGTTAAACCAACGCCGTATACGACAGCACGCGTTGTTTCCGAAATGGTATCTAAATAATGATGCACACGTGGGCCAATCACCATTTCCAAGGCACGACTCACTTGTGCCAGAATCATTTGCCCATCACGGTAGAAGAAGAACAAGGTCATCAGTGCAAAGGTGAGTTTGACTAAGTTACGGCTAATCTCACTGAGTACAAAACGGCCATAACTCAGATGGCTTTGAATCCATTCAGCAATATTCTTGGTAATACTGTTTGGATCACTACTCAGTTCATTGACAGTACGACTGATGTCTTTGCCAATAATCGGTAGATTTTTGATAAATTCAGGAACTTGAACATGACCTGAAAACAGTTGTCGCTGTAAATTAAAATATAAATTACGACCTTCAAGTTGCAGCATAAAGATCGCACAAATAAATGGCACACCAATCACAATAATGACCAAGCTAATCATCAGGGTAGCATTCAGCGTAGGTCGGTTTTCACCAAAGAAACGACGCTGTACCCATAGATATAAGGGCCAAGTCATATAGGCAATAATTGCGGCCCAAAGGACAGGGACAATAAAGTATTTGAGAATACTGAATCCCAAAAAGAGCAGGACAAAGAACAGTCCAAACAGCAAAACGCGTTGTAATATGGGAGCGTATTGTTGCACGATAGTATTTCTCAAGTGCTATAAATTGAATAAAACCATCTTAACTGAAAATGTAAGCGAGGGAAATTTTCATTTCCCTGTTTTAAGATTTGATATCAAAAGATTACGTTTCTTTGCAAAGCCTTAGAACCACTCGCTTGGATCATCGACCAACTGGTTTAAAACAGGCTGCCATTGGCTTTGGATACTGACAAAATTTTTCTGGGTTTTATCAAACACACTCAGCCCTTGCATTGCCAATGTACCGTAGGCACTACGCTCAGAAATCCATGCCACAGGATCTTGCTCAATCTTGCTAAAGAAGTCCTGAATATCTTTGGAACTGGCACTGTTCGGTTTGACGCGATTGGCAATCAACAGGATTTGCACTTTACCTTTACGAATACGTTTAATGTCTTGTAAATGTTTTAAGAAGCGACGAGTACTGTCAATATCAAAGAACGATGGCTGTAATGGCGTTACAATCGCATGCGCTTCGCTGACCAATTGCTCTGCATGTTCACCTGAAAGTGCACCAGGTGCATCAATAATTAAATAATCTAAATTCTTTGGCGCTTCACCAATGGATTTTTCATGTCGCCAATCCAGACTCTGAATGCCTGTGACCGTTTCAGGCCGTTGCTTGAGCCATTGCAAAGACGATTTTTGGTTGTCAGCGTCAGCCAGCGCAACCTTATATCCTTTTTGAGATAGTGCTGCAGCCAATGTAATAGCTGTCATAGTCTTGCCACAGCCACCTTTTTGATTTGCGATTAATATGGTTTTCATGAAATTAGATTTATTAACTAGGCTCTCGTATTCGTTTATACCTTAGCATCTTTTTCGGTCAAGTGTGTTACACATGACAAAAGTTTAATGTTGCAGTTAAATAGCTGCATTCAAGAGAAGGAAAGTTGCTATGTCGGTTTGGTTGGCGATGCTGATTGGTGGTTGTATTGGTGTCGTGATCACCACGATTATTTTATCCAGCACCCGTAATGGTCGGATTCAGGCTGAGTATGAAAAATATATCGCCGAACTAGAGTTAGAACATAAGCAGGCTTTGCTTGATGCGCAGAAGCGCAGTGTCAATACCAGCCGTGCGGTATTGAAAGGCAAAATGGCGGAGCAGTTTGCACCGATCTTACCAGAGTTTCGTTATTTACCCAGTGATGCCAAGTTTTTAGGTGATCCTGTCGATTATGTGGTTTTTGATGGTTATACCGACTTTCGCGATGGCGATGGTACAGCCGACGATATTGAGGTGATTCTATTGGATATTAAAAGTGGTGGTGCACGCTTGAGCAAAGGACAGCAGGCGATTGCTCAGGCGGTCACAGAAGGTCGCATTCGTTTTGAAACCTTGCGAATTGATTTCGAAGATCAATGAGGCGTTTCTAATTTTTGTACACGCGCCAACAGCATTGTTTGTGCCACAGCAGGAATACCTTCTGCATCAAAATATTGTTTTTCGATCAATTTAAATTTGGCTTGTAAGAGCTGGCGTTCAATGTCTCGATTAAGATGACAACCATCGGCAATACGTTTTTGAATTGGAGTCAGCAGCGTTTGCAAAGATTGGATTTTTGTCGAGTTTGGATGTTTGACATGCTCAACCAGATGAAAGGTTCCTGTTGGTTTGAGTACCCGATGTATTTCGGCTAAGGCCTGTTCAAGATCAGCAATGCTACACAGTGTCCATGTCGACACAATATGATCTAAAGATGCATCAGCGAAAGGCAATTTCTCTGCACTGGATTGCACATGCTTAATAAAGAAAGGTGCATGCTGTACCCGTTCAACGGCCAATTGATAAATATCAGGATTGGGCTCTAAGGCATAGAGTGAATCGACATTGCCATAAAAGGGAATATTCAGCCCTGTACCAAAACCAATTTCGAGTACTTCACCTTCGAGTGGAAGCAATAATTCACGACGTCGGTCCATCAAGCTGGCGGTTTGCATGACCTGATTCAGTAAATGAGGAAAGATATGACGTTGGTAAAATTGGTAAATCATAGAGATCCATTCGTCGGTTTTAATAAAGAGGATAGTTTACTAACAGCACAAAAATATGACTAAAGTGAGTTTGACTGTTACCAAAAAAAGCACTTTTTTTCACCATCTCAGCATACTATCAAGAGAAAGGCTTTTCTAATATTTTCGAGGATAATCGAGCCATGAAAAAACGTCTATGGATGAGTTTATGCATGGTGGCTGCAATTGGGCAAACACATGCATCAACCGGTCAGGCAGAATATAACATTGCCAATGGCTTAGCACCTGTTGTGGAATATCAATCGATTTCGGTATTAAAACCTTTTGATGGTAATTTCCGTATTCTCGGTTCAAAAGTCTATCATGACGATGAGCAAGCCAAATTCTCTCCGATCGACTATGCGGTGAGTTTGGGAGCATTTACTGATCCTGCAATCGCCCGAACGATTGATGTGCGTCAATATGATCGTTATTTGAATTGGAAAATGAATACACTGCCTGTGCCACCCGATCAAGCGATCAAACTGGTGTCCAATATGCATATTATTCCTGCCAATCCTGAGATTGCCAAACAAATCAAGCAAGTGAAACGTGGTGACTTGGTTCAACTCAAAGGTGAGTTGGTCGAGATCCGAGATAAGGACTTGGTGTGGAAATCGTCTTTAACTCCAGGTGGAGTGGGTGATGGTGCCTGTGAGTTATTTCGTGTGAGTTCCATTCACTGGATTGAGAAACAGAATATTTAACAATAAATTTGCAATGAAAAAGGGGCATCAGCCCCTTTTTATTTATTTCCGCTACTCAGCTTGCATTTTGCTTTCCGCTGTTTGCGCATTTCTCCAATGATGCAACTGGCTTTGTGCATGTAGATATTCATTCAGCTGATTGACTTGCTGATTTGCATCTGTAGTTTGAGCAGTATTGGCGTGTTCCAAGACTTGGGCTTGATGTTCCCAATAATCATAAAGCAAGCCTTGAATATAGCGACCCTGCTCAGTTTTGAGTTCCAGTTCTTTGAGCATCTTCAAGGCTGAGTTCACATTATCTTTTTGACGTTGCTGCTCGAATTCAGGGGTGAGGCTATTGGCTTCTTTCATCTTGGCCAATTCCATTTCCATGCTATCGCTCATGTCGGTAAAGCGATGATCATAGTCATCTAATACCGCAATATCATGTCCATCATCTGCTGTGGCAGGAAATTGTTTGATCGGGGTTTGATTCAGTTGACCAATCGCATCATTGCTTGCGCTGCTTTGCTGTTGTTGCTTTGCAGTTGGCTCCTTGTCCTTATTACAAGCACTGAGCATCAGTGCTGAACTGAGTACACAGGTGATGGCAAATGTGGTTTTTAGGTTAGGCATAGCAGAGCTCGTTCAAGAATTAGTTGGATATTTTCTGAAAATGGTAGGCAAAAGTGGTATAGGGGAAACTAATCTGATCTTGCGCAGTTAAGCCCGTAAAATCAAATACAATTTGTTCAAACTTTGCTTTTAACTGTTGTTGCTCTGTGGAGGGCATCGCGGCGATAAAACTGGTAGACAGCAAGCGTTTACTCACCACTTGTTCGACAGTGCCCTGATGCGCCTGTTGAAAGGTGGTTAATCCATCCAGTTTAAATAAGGATTGTTCTTCGAAGACCTGTTTCCATAATTCACTATGATAACGCGGGGTATCACCTTCTAAAGGGGCAATTTCATCAGCCAAGGCTTTGACCCAATCGACAGCAGTATCGCGTTGATTCCAGATCAGTCCTAGATGGCCTGATGGGCTGAGTACACGATGCATTTCTGTTAAGGTTTCAATATTGGCAAACCAATGGAACGATTGCGCACAGAGAATGGCATCAATTGACGCATCGGCGAATGGTAGTTCGCTACTGAATGCTTGCTGGCAATCGACTGTCGGATAGGCTTGCTGAAGCTGCTGTAACATTTCAGTGACAGGCTCGACTGCGATCACTTTTGCCTGGGTCTGAATCAAGTAGGGTAAGAATTTGCCAGTCCCAGCACCGAGGTCAACAACAGTGGAACTTTCACCTATTTGGAGCCGATCTTGCAGCCAAACCGCTATTTCTTGCGGGTAACTGGGGCGAACCTGTTGGTACAGTTCAGCCCCTAAACTAAAGCCTTTTTGAGCAGCAGGATGTAAGGATTGTGTCATTTTTTGCGCTTTTTAATCTGTCTTATCTCTATAAAATAAGATACTCCGCAATTATGGTTTGGCAAAGCCATCATTTGGTGACTTTTTGCTACAGACCTAGGATCAACTTTTCAGTGTGAGCATGGATAAGCAAATAATATTTGAAGATGAGCATATTCGCGTTATTTTTTTAAAAGGTTCAAGTGACACTTTAGTGATTTCGTTTGGCGATTTGATTAGTCGCGCTAAAGGCATGTCAATTAATGCTGAAAAATCCTTAATAAAATATCAATACAATGTGATCGGCATTATGCCGAAGCAGAAATCATGGTTTCCGAAAAGTAGCATGCTTCAGATGCAGCAGCAGATTCAACCGATTTTGCAGCAATTTAAAGGCATTGTCGGCTATGGCGGCTCAATGGGTGGCTATGCTGCAATCAAGTATTCAAATTTATTGAATATGCAAAAGATTGTGGCTTTTGTGCCACAGTATTCCATTGACCCTGATGTGGTACAGGATCGCCGTTATGCTGAGTTTTTTGATGCGTCTATCCATCAAGACATGCAAATTCAGGCAGATGAAGTCGATTCATCGCGTGAGTACATCATTGTCTACGATCCATACTATGCAGAAGATAAAGAGCATTTCTTAAAGATCCAACCTTTATTACCTAAAATGCATGTGATTCATTTGCCATTTACAGGCCATGAAGCACTTTCTGTTTTAGCAAGTTCCCAGTTGCTGAATGATTTTGTGGTTAAACCATTTGAGATCACTTATTTCTATCAGCGGGTTCGAGAAGTTAAGAAGCAAAGCAAATTCTATTATCGTCATGTGTTGGATGCTTTGTTGCCGCACCATCATCAAGCTTTATTAAAAATACTGCAACAGAACGACATTGCCTTAGATGAGCGTTATTTTGATGCGGTACTTAAACAAAAACTGGTACAGCAGCTGTTTAAGCTAAAACAAGGCACTGAACAGAATTTACATAAGCTGGGCGTACATCTACATTTTGCACAACATGCAGAGACAGAATCTGGCAATGTGGTCAATGTACAGAATCAGTTTTTGGTCTTTAATTTGGCAAGCTTGAAATTAGAGTGCTATAGCGCTGAGATTATTGCAGCCAATCCAGCTTATCTATTGCCATTAAATTTGACTGCCAATAGCTTGGTGAAGCTCAGATTGAATGATGAATATTATTTATTGAGTATGAATGATCGTGGGATTCATAAATTGGTCAAAGAGGGTGAACCCTTTGCACTGGATCAATCGCCGTTGGTGTTTAAACACTATGCAGATTTTTATAGTTTGAGCTATAAACAACTGACTTTAAGTTGTGATGCATCTGGCTTTACTCAATTCGTTGAGAATAATGCGGACGAGCAAACCAAGCTACAACTTTGCTGAACATTGCGATGACAATAAAAAAGCCCTTTGAATGTTCAAAGGGCTTTTTTTATATCTTACTGACTATTAATTCGCACCAATTTTTGCATTGGTATTGACGTTGGCATTTACGCCTAACACTTTAACACCCACATTTGCACCTGTTTGCAGGTTCTTTTTATCAGCATTCAAACCTGTTTGAGCATTTACACCAGCTGTTTTGCCATTCAATTGTGCTTTGGCATTGGTTTGTGCTTCCAAATTCAATGATTTAGATTTTGAAGTTGCCTGTTTATCCGCAATACGCTGTTTTACATTTGCTGTGGTATCTGCAGCGAATTCTTTACCATCAACTGCCTTGTCTACAGCATAGTCTTTGGTATTTTTTACGACTTCGCCTGTTTTATTCGCGACTTTAGAGCCAACATTTGTTGCCGCATTAACTGTTTGATGCGTAGCTGCAACACCTGTATTTACAGCAGCATGACCGACATTATGTGCAGTATGACCAACACCTTGAGCCACTTGACCCACACCTTGTGCTGTGCCTTTCACTGCACCCGTTACGCCTTTAATCAGGCCGCTCGGTTGTACATTGACTTGAGCTGAGCCGCTGGCATTCGCCCCAACGTTCTGTGCAAAAACTGAAGCAGAAGCGAGGATACTTGTTGTCACGATAGCTGTTTTGATCATTTTTTTCATTGCAATTTCCTTAAGCGATGTACCGTATTGGGGTACTTCATTAACGCAACTGCATCATAGCGAGCAAAAAAACAGAAATGTGTGATTTTCATCAAACGTTACAACCAGATTACAGCTTAAAAACAATCTGGAGAGAAATTGTGGAGATTATTTATACTGATAAGCACGTGAAAAGTATAGTTTTTTAATTAATATAAATTATTGTAGTAAATCAATTTTGAGAAAAGTAATGGTAATAATATAGCTACTCTTCTAGTTATGTTTTAACAAAATGAATATGAAAATTATGAATAAATAAATAGCTTTAAACAGGTTTAAAAAAGATCAAAAAAATGGCATTTTTATTGCTTGGTATAACTATGTGAAATAATGATTGCACTTTTTTGGGTGATTTCATTTTCTCACAAGATGCTTCTTTGTTGCATTCACTGCATTTGTTGCAGTACACGATTAAGCGATAGCGTCATTTTGTTTTTAGATAAATTTACGATTCGAATCGTATTTTAATTAAAGATATAGATGAAATTTAAAGTGAATCTTAAATTGTATTCGCATTATTTATAGAAAAAGAATTGAAAACCAAGTAATGGCCAGTAAATAAAGCGCTGGAGAAGATCAATGAAACAGATTGCAGCATTTTTAATTGTATTGATTGCACTGGGTGTGGTGGTTTTCTACTTTGAACCTGCCGAACCGACCAGTTCAACGGATGATACCGCAATTTATCAGATCAGCCCTGATCATTCAGGGAATATTTCAACCGTTTCAAGTAAACAGGAGGTGAACACAACCGAACATACCACATCACATATGTTGAAAAAATTGGAGACAACCCAAAAAGATACCCAATTTTACGATACGAAAAGCGATCCTTCGATACAACCGATTGATCCTGACACTGATCCAGCCAATGAAATTAAAAAACTTTAAATCGTCTGGGCTTCTTTTATCCAAGAAAAACAGATATTAAGAACCGTTCTTTATCCAAGAACGATGGAGATCAATAGTGAACAATAAAACCTTACTACTTTTAAGCTTGTGTGCTTTTTATACCACTACAGCCTCTGCCGCAGCACTCGATGCTGTCCAACTCAAACAACGACTCAGCACCGCAGCATTAAATAAAGTGTCGAATGGCAAAATTAATATTGATGCCTTAGTCGACAATGACTCAAATGATCTACTGATTGAATACGATAGCAGTGCAACGAGCACTACTTTAGGGCGAGAAAAACGTAGCCTGATCGCGGATGGTAAAAGTCAGTTTAAAAATAAATTTAGCAACGCAGCAGGTTTTCAGACCTTGCGTGAGTTTAATGGTTTGCCTTTGGGCTTATATCGTATTCAAAATCGTGAAACCTTAGCGCAGGTGTTAAATGATCCGACGGTAAAGGGTGTTTATCCAAACCGTAAAAATGTCCCGACCACAATGGAAAGTCTACCTTTAATTAACCAACCTCAAGCGGTCACAAATGGCTTTACAGGGGAGGGTTCGAGTGTGGTGGTGATTGATACTGGGGTGAATTATAAACATGCTGACTTTGGCTGTACCGCAGTCAATACCCCAGCTTCAACATGTCGTGTGGTCTATGCCTTTGATAGCGCACCTGATGACAATAGCTTGGATGATGATGGACATGGCAGTAACGTTTCTGGGATTGTTGCCAAAGTTGCATCTAAAACCAAAATTATTGGGATTGATGTGTTTAGAAAAGTTCGATCACAAGGGCAATGGGCAAGTACCGCTTATGACAGTGATATTCTGGCAGGCATTAACTGGGCGGTAAATAATGCACAAACCTATAACATTAAAGCGATTAATTTAAGCTTGGGTGTACCTGGGGTCAAATATACCTCTGAATGTAGCAATAGCAGCTATAGTACGGCTTTTGCCAATGCGCGTGCAGCAGGTGTTGTACCTGTAGTCGCTTCGGGTAATGATGCCTTCGCTGATGGGATTTCTTCGCCTGCCTGTGTGAAAGGTGCAGTACGCGTAGGCGCGGTGTATGACAGTAATATTGGTGGTGTGTCTTGGGGCAATCCTTTGAAATGCTCTGATCCAACCACAGCAGCAGATAAAATCACATGCTTTAGTAATGGTGGCTCATTGGTGACTTTATTGGCACCAGGCGCAATGATTACTGCGGGTGGGGAAACTCAAGGTGGAACTTCACAGGCAGCGCCTCATGTTGCAGGGGCAATCGCATTATTACGTGCTAATGGCGTGACACCATCAGAGACTATCGATCAAACCGTAAATCGTTTGAAAGTAACAGGTAAGCCAATTACAGATACGCGAACTGGTTTGGTGTTCCCACGTATTGATTTACTGTCTGCAACCAGCGGACTCAGTTCAAATTAAGATGATTTTATAGTTTAAAGATCGATCCAAAAATAGTTTAAAAAGCCATGACTCGTTGCAGCTAGAGATAGATGCAACGAGTCTTTTTATGTGCTTAATGACATTGTGCTAGCTTATCTGCACTAAAGTTACTTTGTAGTTTTTGAAAATTGGCTTGAACAGTGGCATCTTGCACATCAAAGGCGGTCGCGGTTGTTGGTTGAGCAAGCGTTTTATCTTTATAGTGTTGAGTGGTAGAGCTTGCTGAAATTAAACCATTTTGGTTAAAGCTCCAATGCTCAACCGCCTGACCACCATCAAAATATCCCGTGAATTCGATGTTGCAGTGTTGGTCTTGTTTGATCAATTTTGCAATATTACCTTCAGTGGATGGTGTGGCACCAATATTCTTCACTTGCTGTAATGTTTGTACGCCATTGTTCTGTGTCGAAAGTGCTGAGCAAGCAGTAAAACTGATTGCACTGATGCAGGAAAGAAGAATTATTTTGAAAGTGCGTTGCGTCATGTGCAAAATTCCAGTCCGATGAATTTATGCGGTTTAGTGTGTCGGCAAAACCCGTGAAGTTCAATGAATGTTTTGAGCGTACACTGTAAATTTAAAGCCTATTTTTCAAATCACTATAACAGCGCAGTCTTTAGAAAATGATATTTCAGATGATCAGGCTAGATGTATTTGAAGAAATAAAAAACCTCTACGGTGTAGAGGTTTTTGGGTTTAATTTTTTGAAGACTGACTCAGTTCAGCACGCTCGATCGGGACATTGCCTTCATTGGTGCCCACCACCGCATCTTTGGTGTCTTGCCATTTCTTGGCTGTGTATTGTTTGGCTTTTTCAGTTTGTGCTTGAACAACTTCAGATTGTTCTTCCGTATATTTCTTGGTGTCTTGCCATCTTTCACTGATCTTTTGTGAGGTGTTATCAGATGCGCCTTGGATTGAGTCGCCCAAATTCTGCATGCCTTTACCTGTTTTATATAACAAGATACGACCTAGGCTTGGATTGTCACCATAGGGCATGGCTTTTTCAGGCACAGCATTAGAAGCATTGCTTGTGGTGCTAGTTGTGTCCGCTGCCCAGAGCGAAGACGATGCAATCAGTGCAGTCGTAACACATAATAGTTGTACTTTATTCATCATCTTGTCTGTCCTTTCCACGATAGTGTCGCAATCGAGATTTTATATCTTATCGTTGGATTGAAGAAAAGAGTGGGGATGAGATGAAATTGATACAGTTATGTATAAAGGATGAATTTCTAGTGAGAAAGAATAAAGGGATCTATAAAAGATCCCTTTATTGAAGATGAGCTGAGAGCTTAACCCTGCAATACACTTACATCTGCAATTGCCGTGAACAAATCACGCAACTGAGCGAGTAAACGTAAACGGTTGGCTTTTAATTCTGCATCATCTGCCATGACCATTACACCTTCAAAGAAGGCATCGATTGGTGCACGAAGCGCAGCAAGCTTAGACAATGCTTCGGTATAATTACGCGCAGCAAGTAAAGGCTGAACTACTGGAGAGAGGGCAGACAATTCTGCATAAAGCGCTTTTTCAGCAGCTTCAACCAGATTGGCTTCAACCACAGCACCTTCAGGTGTCGCTTCTTTAGCAAGAATATTGGCAACACGTTTATTTGCCGCAGCCAATGCAGCCGCTTCTGGCAATGTACGGAAATGATTGACCGCAGTCACACGCTTGTCAAAATCAAGAGGAGATTTTGGTGCAAGTGCTTGAACCGCTTGAATCACATCAACGGCAACGCCTTGGTCTTCATATTTGGCACGGTAACGACCTTCAAGGAATGCAACTGCATCCGTACGGGTTTTATCGTGATCTTTAATGATGTCGCCATAGCCTTGCAATGCAAAGTTAACCAATTCTTCAATGGTCACATCAAGTTCATTTTCGATGATTAAACGTAAGATACCGATTGCAGAACGACGTAATGCAAATGGATCTTTAGAACCTGTTGGTGCTTGACCAATACCGAAAATACCGACCAATGTGTCTAAACGATCCGCAAGGGCAATGGTTGTACCTGTCTTGGTTTGCGGTAATACATCACCAGCAAATTTAGGTAAATACTGCTCACCTAAAGCTTCGGCAACTTCATTATTTTCACCTTCAAGGCGCGCATAATAAGTGCCTGCAATCCCTTGAAGTTCTGGGAATTCACCCACAAGTTCAGAGGTTAAGTCACATTTCGCAAGTAACGCAGCTTTCTCAGCATCAGCCACATTTGCACCCGTAATTGGAGACAATGCCACCGCTAATTTAGCAATACGTTCTGATTTATCCCAAAGTGTGCCCAATTGTGCTTGGAATACCATATTGGCTAATTTTTCTTTACGCGACGCAAGCGGTTGCTTTTGGTCTTGTAAGAAGAAGAATTCAGCATCAGACAAACGAGGACGTACAACTTTCTCATTCCCTTCAATAATTTGAATCGGATCTTTCGACTCAATATTTGAAATAGTAATGAAGTAAGGCTGTAATTTACCTTCGGCATTGATTAAGCAGAAATACTTCTGGTTATCCTGCATGGTGGTAATCAAAGCTTCTTGAGGAACAGCCAAATAACGCTCTTCAAAAGTTGCACGTAAAGCAACAGGCCATTCAACCAGACTTGTTACTTCATCAAGCAAGTCTGCTGGCACAATTGCAGTCGCATTGACTTCATCTGCCAACGTTTTGACTTGTGCTTGAATGGTCGCTTGACGCTTTTCGAAATTCGCAACCACATAGGCTTGTTCTAAAGTCGCCAAGTAGTCATTTGCATGCGCCAAAGTCACGGCTTCAGGTGCATGGAAACGATGGCCATAAGTCACATTACCTGCTTTATGATCTTGAATGGTTGCTTCAACCACTTGATCATCTTTCAGCAATACCACCCATTTTACTGGGCGTACGAATTCAGTACGGCTTGCCGCTGAACGCATACGTTTTGCGATTGGCAAGTTATCCAATGCGGTCTGTAAAATTTGTGGAAGCAAAGCATCAAGACTTTGACCTTTGACATCTTTCAAGAAGCAAACTTTTTCAACTTTACCTGCTTGGAAAGTTGAAAGTTGGTCAACCGTGATACCTTGACCGCGCATAAAGCCTTCAAGTGCTTTGGTCGGTTTGCCTTCAGCATCATAAGCCGCTTGTACAGCAGGGCCATCAAAACGTTTTTGCGTGTCTGCTTGAGCCGCATCGATATCAACAATTTTCAAGGCTAAACGACGTGGTGCAGCATATGCTTCGATCGCAGCGAAGTTTAAACCTGCATCTTTTAGGCCTTTTTCCGTTTCTGCTTTAAGTGCATCACGCAAAGTTTTTAAGCTTTTTGGTGGAAGTTCTTCACAGCCAAGTTCGAATAAAACTGTATGCTTAGTCATTATTTATTCTCCTTCGCTTTTTCAGCTTGGGCTGCTTCTGCTTCAACTTGTGCTTTAAGTTGAGCCAATACTTCATCACGCAAATGTGGTTCTGCCATTGGGAAACCAAGTTTCGCGCGGGCAGCCACGTAACTTTGTGCAATTGAACGCGCCAAAGTACGAACACGTAAAATATAACGTTGACGTTCAGTTACCGAAATCGCACCACGCGCATCCAGCAAGTTAAAGCAATGCGATGCTTTGATCACTTGCTCGTAAGCAGGAAGTGGCAATTCAGCTTCGATTAAACGAGAGGCTTCTGCTTCATAGAAGTCAAACAATTCAAACATCTTGTCGACTGGTGCGTATTCGAAGTTATAGGTTGATTGCTCAACTTCGTTTTGATGGAATACATCACCATAAGTTACGGTACCGAATTGGCCTTTGGTCCAAACCAGATCGTAAACTGAGTCTACCCCTTGAAGGTACATGGCCAGACGTTCTAAGCCATAAGTGATTTCACCTGTCACTGGGTAACATTCAATACCACCGACTTGCTGGAAGTAAGTGAACTGAGTCACTTCCATACCATTTAACCAAACTTCCCAACCTAAGCCCCATGCACCAAGCGTTGGAGATTCCCAGTTGTCTTCTACGAAACGAATGTCGTGAGTGAGGGTATCAATGCCAATTGCTTTTAATGAATCAAGATAAAGCTGTTGGATATTGTCTGGGTTTGGTTTAAGTACCACTTGGAACTGATAGTAGTGTTGTAAACGGTTAGGGTTCTCGCCATAACGACCGTCTTTCGGACGACGTGATGGTTGAACATAAGCCGCGTTCCAAGTTTCTGGCCCCAATGCACGTAAGAAGGTCGCAGTGTGGAAAGTACCTGCACCCATTTCCATATCATATGGTTGTAATACGACGCAGCCTTGCTCCGCCCAATAGTTTTGTAGGGCAAGAATTAAGCCCTGAAATGTATCAATATGCGATATAGCACGACTCATGGTGCATCCACTGGAATCAAACAAAAATTGTGGTTAAGTATAAGGATTTTGGTGGTGAGTGGCAAAGGCTAGTTGGGGAATTTCAGCTTTGAACAGCTTTTAGATTTATTTGCTGTTCTGACTAATAGAATCCAATTCGTCACGGCAAATGTAAGAGAGAAAAAACAGAGAAGAACAAAGAATCTGAATGGGACAATATTGATTTGAGCGGTATTG
This sequence comes from Acinetobacter sp. Ac_3412, assembly GCF_013072675.1. Classification (NCBI taxonomy): domain Bacteria; kingdom Pseudomonadati; phylum Pseudomonadota; class Gammaproteobacteria; order Moraxellales; family Moraxellaceae; genus Acinetobacter; species Acinetobacter sp. Ac_3412. The sequence continues at coordinate 380,515 of NZ_LXUJ01000011.1, forward strand.
AAAATGATGATTAGGCTAGGGACAATAACAGTAAATAAAAGGGCATAAGCCATAATGGAAAAGAAATGCAGCACTTGGTATTTTCGTAGCAACAGCTGCACAAAATAGGTTGGAAGAAAAACAAGAACGAAATAGATCAATGCAATGTACAGGACAGCCAAGAGCATCTCATAGAATACTTTGAATATTTCTATGGAAAAGTAATGATCAGGTGCAAAAAAAGCGACCAATATAAAATAGATGGGAATACCTGCATAGAAGGGTGTTTGGATCAAACAGCGCCAAATTTGTGCTTTGCTGACAATAAGTTTTTGAATGAATGGTTGCGCAAGTTTTTGAAGTATGGGGTTCATGCTGTTTTAAATCTTTATTTATTTCAATTGTTTATATTTTGGTGTGGAGTTAATCAAGCTATTACATTGAATTATCTGAATTTTGATCATCACAAATCCTCGATCCATAACTATACGTCACCTCATGACGTATTGCATCTCATATGCTCTTAATTTCACAACTTTGAAATGCTAATTTTTAAACGATATCTTTTGTTCTCCTCAGGCCGTTTGAAATGTCTGATCGCATTCGTGAAAAGCTGCAAATTTTAGCGGACGCTGCCAAATATGATGTGTCCTGTTCCTCCAGTGGTAGTGACCGTAAAAATAAAGACAAAGGTCTAGGCGACGCGAGTCGGGCAGGGATTTGCCATAGCTATACCGAAGATGGACGCTGTGTTTCTCTGCTGAAAATCCTGTTCAGTAATGTCTGTATTTTTGATTGCGCCTATTGTGTGTCACGCCGTTCCAATGATGTGAAAAGAGCTGCATTTACGGTACAGGAAGTGGTTGACCTGACCATTAATTTCTATCGACGTAATTATATTGAAGGGCTGTTTCTCAGCTCAGGTATTTTCAAGTCAGCCGACCACACCATGGAGCGCATGCTGCAGGTGGTGAAGAAACTACGCTTAGAAGAAAATTTTAATGGTTATATTCATCTTAAAACCATTCCGGGAGCTTCACCTGAATTGATTCATGAAGCGGGTCTGTATGCCGACCGAATGAGCATCAATCTGGAAATGCCAACCGAGGTCGGTTTAAAAGCCTTTGCGCCTGAAAAGTCGCATCAAGAAGTACAAAAAGATTTGGGGCTGGTTCGAGATCGCTTGATTCAGCTTAAAGATGAACGTCAGATTATCAAGCATGTGCCGAAATATGTCCCCGCAGGGCAGACTACGCAGATGGTGGTGGGAGCGCATCAGGAAACGGATCAAGATGTGCTGTTTATGGCAGATCGACATTACAAAGAATTTAAATTAAAACGGGTCTATTTCTCAGGCTATATTCCGATTAATACCGAGAATAATTATTTGCCTGCGGTTGGCTCTGCACCACCGTTGCTACGAGAAAATCGGCTTTATCAAAGTGATTGGTTGATGCGTTTTTATGGTTTTCAGGTCAATGAAATTGTGAATGAGCGATTCCCACATTTGGATTTGGATGTCGACCCGAAACTCAGTTGGGCATTGCGGCATCCAGAGCATTTTCCTGTGGATTTAAATCGTGCTGATTACGCCATGATTTTGCGTGTGCCGGGTATCGGGGTGAAATCAGCCAAGAAAATTGTACAGGCGCGTCGTTTTGGCAAAATCCACATCGACCTGTTAAAACAGTTAGGTGTCGCTTATTCTCGTGCACAATATTTTATTCGTTGTGAAGACAGTCCTCGCTTTCAGAAAGAACTTTCAGCTGGCTTTATTCGTCAGCAGATTTTGACCCAAGGCTCATCTAAATATATCAAGCCGCTTTCACCTCAGTTGAGTTTAGGGTTTTAACAATGTTGAATAAGCAACTGAGCTATTATTTTGATGGTTCAATGGCAGGCTTGCTGAGCTGCGTATTTCGTGCCTTTCAGTTTAAAGAGTTTCAGGTGCAGCTCAGTTTATTGGATGGCGCACAACATGGCTTGTTTTCTGAAGTCATTGAGGTTCCGAGTCATGAGCAATATGCACAACGGGTTTGGTCTGCTTTACAACGAAAACTGTCTAAAGCTGCATTAAAGCAGATTTATTTTGCTTTTCTATCTGAGTCACTTGATGCCTACCAGCATGTATTTAATTACTGTATTTATGTCTTTCAACAGCAGCATTCTATAGAAAAAGACTATTTACATCCGAGTGTGTTGGCCATTTCTCAATGGACCAAAAAAGTAGGACGTGAAAAGCATCGGATGGAGGCTTTTGTACGGTTTAAGAAAACCACAGATGGGATATTTTTAAGTTTAGTTCGTCCCGATTTTAATGTATTGCCTTTGATTCAGCCGCATTTTAGGCGTCGTTATCAGGATCAACGTTGGCTGATTTATGATGAGCAACGTAAATATGGACTCTATTATGATCTGCTCGATGTCCATGAAGTCTATATGGATGCAAATGAGATCGATCGCAATATTCAAAATGGCGGTAGCCAAAACTTCCAGTTGCAGCTTGATGAGCAGGAAGTTTTATACGATCAGCTTTGGAAAGATTATTTTAATAGTATCAATATTAAAGCACGCCAAAATATCAAATTACATGTGCAATATTTGCCGAAACGTTATTGGCGTTATCTGAATGAAAAATTCATTTGAGGGGATGTCTGTTGTTTGAAAAATGGATGTCATGGTGACCAATATTCGTAGAAGATAGGAGAATAAAAAATCAGTATGGGCGTGATTTTTTGATTATGATAAAAAATATGAGAACAACAAAAGAGCAGATCCATGACTAAATTAATGTTCACCGTTGTAGTGTTTGCAATGACGTGTTTGAGCGCTCATGCTTTTGCCAAAGTACAGGATAAAACCACTGATCCCTATAGCCAATGTGTTGACGAAACCATTCAAGAATTAAAGTTGGGTAACATCAATAATGCAGTGGTGGAAATCTGTAGTACAAGGGCTAAAACACTCTATACCAAACAGATCGTACAATTGCTGGATCAAATTAAAATTCAGAGCATGCAATATAAGCAGCCTGAACGATATAACGACATTATGAAATCGCAGCAACTCTGGAAAAATTTTGTGGATCAAGAGTGCCGTAATGCAGGTGCTTATATCGGCTCACCGATGTATGAGTTCTGCCCGATGCAAAAATATGCAGAGCGATTGGAGCAGCTAAAAGAATATTTAAATTGAGCTTGAGCAGCTTTTATCATGATTTAAAACTGTAATTTAAATACACCTTAAGCCTGAGTAGGCGTATACTGCTGCATCGAGTAGAACCACGCAAATCCAGCAAGGTGCATTGTGAGCTTGACCCAATCAGACTGGCTAAATTTTCTAAAACCGAATTATAAAGTCCTGCCTTTAAAAGAGAGGATGCTCTCTGGTCTCGGGGCTTTATGTGGTTTGGCGATTTCCTCCTTGATTAGCTGGTATGTCCTAGGTGGCATGAATGCGTGGTATATCGCCCCGATGGGTGCATCTTCTGTGCTGCTATTTGCAGTCCCCAACAGTCCGTTGGCGCAGCCTTGGAATGTTATTGTGGGGAATACACTGGCAGGATTCATTGGTGTTGCCTGTACGCAATATCTGCCTGATCTGACCAGTGCTTTTAGTGTTGCTGTTGGATTGGCAATTTTTGTGATGATGACCACAGACTCCTTGCATCCACCAAGTGGCGCAGTTGCGATTACTGCTGTCTTAGGAGGCGAAGCTGTACACCGCTTAGGTTTTCATTTTATCTTGTATCCAGTTCTGCTTAATTCGATTTTATTGCTTGTGTTTGCAGTGTTTTTTAATCGTTTGATTGGCCGCCATTATCCAATCACAGCACATGTAAATGAGCGATCTAAAGACCCGACACCCACCCAGAAAGTCTCAATTCAACCAAAAGATATTGAATATGCGCTTGAGCATCACACTGAGCTATTGGATATTAGTCAGTACGATTTAGAAAAAATCATTTTAGAAGCACAATCGCATGCCAACGAGCGCTTGATTAACTCATTCGTTTGCCAAGATATTATGAGCCGAGATGTGATTAAACTGCATGAGCATGATGATATTCATCAGGCCTTAGATAAGTTTAAAGCCGTGAATTTAATGAGTTTACCAGTCGTCAATGCCGATGAGCATTTGGTCGGGACTTTGGCCTTATATGAAGTGGTGGAGTGGTTTAAAGGTGCAACAGATCCACGAAACTCTTGGCAGCACTATGTCAGACAGATTATGAGCCATAAAGTTGTGACAGTAAGTCCGTTACAACCGATTCAGGATTTGGTGCCGTATTTTGTCGAGAAATCATTTAACTATATTCCTGTAGTTGAGGAACATCGTTTAATCGGGATTATCAGTCGTGCCGATATGATTGCGGCCTTGCAACAGCAGTTGAATCGACAGGTCTGAATTTAGATAAAAAAAAGCTACGGTTGGATTAGGGGTAATTTCAACCGTAGCGACCAAAAAGGTAACCGAAAATTAACGTTTTATGCCTTGGTCTTCATACACTGTTTTTACAGGTTGTGAATAGCCTTGTACGTGATCAATACGCGCTTGCTGCTGTTTCGGAATGACCAGCCATAAAATCAGATACACCAAAATACCCGGGAAGGCTGCACTCATGAGTGAGATCACAACAAAGATCAGACGTAATAAATTTGCGTTCCAACCAAATCGTTCCGCAATACCGCCCATTACACCAGCGATCATGCTTTGTTGGTTTGAGCGATATAAACCAGAGTTGGCCATCGAGTTTTTCTCCTTAAATTAATGAAACAACAGTGAAAATAATAAATAGTGTTAGTTTGAGCTGCTGTTAATTAAGAAATAGGGGCGAACTGCTCTTTTTAAAGTTTAAACAGATGGGAGATTAGTTAAGTTGTGTAAATCATTGATGGAAAAACCGACAGCATCGCCTAAAATGCACCGAATTAAAGCATCCTGCTTTGTCAATTTACTATTTCAGTCCTATCGCATTGGCTATTACCCTTTTGGGGAATAGACGAACATTTAAATGATCCCTATATTTTCCGAAGTTTAGGACGAGTTCATGAAAAGCACGCGATAATGATGTTGATGTTAGAGATTTAGGATATGCAGTTCAGGTTATTCTTACAGCATGTTAGTGTAGGACTTCTATTGATTTTGGGTTTGAGTGCTTGTGATAGCCATCATCCAGAACCAGTAAAGCAACAACCCCAGACGCAACCGAGTGGTGAAACGAGTGAAGTGCTTGCAGATGAACAAGAAGAACAGCTTGCATCTGACGCGCAAGGGCTATCGCTGACCCAAGTGGCAGGCCAAGCAACATTGCCGTATTCTGCGGATCGTAAAAATAATTTGAGTAAACCTTCAGAAGCCGATTTGGTGTATGCGGGTCGTTATCATGCACGTATCCCTTGTAGTGATGCCTTTGCAGGCTGTGTCAATAATGAGAAAGAAGCAGAATATATCCTGAATTTAATGGATGACGGTTCTGTGTTCTGGACCAATACCAGTTTTAGCCGCCTTGGCTCAGATCCGTCACGTAATATTGCCAAGATTGAGCAGACCTGTAAGCAAGTACAGTGGCATGTGCATAAAGAACTAAATGAAATTATGATTCGCTGTGATGCTGCGGATGTTAACTTGTATTATCAAGTGAGTCCGAATCAAGACTTGGTGATGGATCTGGATAAGATCTGGAATGGCGATAATGGGCGGAATCGTAAGTTCTTTAAAGAGTATCCATTCCCAGAACAAGCCTATGTATTTAAGAAAGTTGATTAAATAATCTGTATTCAAAATAAAAAAAGAGCGCATTTAGCGCTCTTTTTTATTGCAGTTCCGATTAGTAGTCGAAGCTGAAGTGTTCAGGTGCAAGTGAAGTCAAAGTGCGAGAGGTTGATACCATAGATTCTGCATGGCCTTGTGCACGTGGCAATAGACGGTCGAAGTAGAAATCTGCAACTTTGATTTTTGCTTTATAGAATTCAGGTGTTTCGATTCCGTCACCCGCTTCTAATTTCTCAGAAGCAACCACTGCTTGTTGCGCCCAGAAATAAGCCATCATCACATAGCCAGAGAACATCAAGAAATCAACCGACGCTGAAGAAACGATGTCACGGTCTTTACGTGCAGCAAGCATGATACGGACAGTTAGGGTATTCCATTGTGCGCAAAGCTTAGTTAAGTCCCAAGCAAAACGACGAAGGTACTTGTTACGTGCATGTGCAGCACAGAACTTCAAGATTTCAGCAGTATAGTCACGAACGACTTTACCTTTTGAGCTTAAAAGTACTTTACGGCCAATCAAGTCAAGTGCTTGAATACCTGTGGTACCTTCGTACAAGGTTGAGATACGCGCATCACGTGCGATTTGTTCCATACCCCATTCACGGATATAGCCATGACCGCCGTATACTTGCATACCGTGGTTTGCAGCTTCTAAGCCAAGTTCAGTTAAGAAGCCTTTAAGAATCGGTGTATAGAAACCAAGTTTGTCATCATAAGCTTCATACGCTGCTTGATCGCCACTTACCAATGCATCTGTCATTTTGTCTGCAAGTTTTGCAGCATGATAGATCATTGAACGACCGCCTTCAGCAATTGCTTTTTGCGTTAACAACATACGACGAACGTCAGCGTGGTGAATAATCGCATCACCTACACGCTCAGGTTCTTTTTTACCAGAAAGGGCACGCATAGACATACGATCTTTCGCATAAGGTAAAGCACCTTGGAAAGAAAGTTCAGCATGTGCAATACCTTGAACTGCTGTACCGATACGCGCAGTGTTCATAAAGGTAAACATTGCATGTAAACCCTTGTTGATTTCACCGATCAGATAACCTGTTGCATTGTCAAAGTTAAGCACTGCAGTTGCAGAAGCTTTGATCCCCATCTTGTGTTCGATTGAACCACAAGAAACAGTATTACGTTCACCTACACCACCATCCGCAGTTGGAATGAATTTAGGTACGATGAATAAAGAGATACCACGAGTACCTGCTGGTGCATCTGGAAGACGCGCAAGTACGATGTGAATAATGTTATCTGTTAAATCGTGCTCACCTGCAGAGATGAAGATTTTAGTACCAGAAATTTTGTATGTACCATCAGCAGCAGGTTCTGCTTTAGTTTTAACTTGACCTAAGTCTGTACCACATTGCGGTTCAGTTAAGCACATCGTGCCTGACCAAGTCCCTTCAACCAATTTAGGCATATAGGTATTTTTTTGCTCATCTGTACCAAACTGCATGATCGTGTTCATACAGCCAGTACTTAAACCTGGATACATGGTGAATGACCAGTTCGCCGTTCCCATCATTTCAGATTTGATCAGGTTTAAAGACATTGGTAAGCCTTGACCACCAAACTCTTCTGGATAAGAAAGACCTTGCCAACCACCCATGACGAATTGGTCATAAGCTTCTTTAAAACCTTTTGGTGTTGTCACTTCGCCGTTGTTAAAGGTACAACCTTCTTCATCACCTGATTGATTGAGCGGAGAAAGTACGTTTTCGCAATAATCTGCTGCACCTTCAAGAATCATATCAACCGTTTCAGCATCCGCATTTTGACCACTTGTCAAAGTTTGGTAATGTGCTGGATAATCTAACATTTCGTTCATTAAGAAACGAATGTCACGGAGCGGGGCTTTATAAGCTGGCATAATCTTAATCCTGTATTTGAATCATTTTGGATTATCTGTTTCGATACTTTGATTATTCACAATGGTGATAAAAATACATTGATAACCACTAGGGAAAAGAATGTCAGAAAAGCGAATTTCCTAAAAGGGAGATTTGTAAAAAAATCACTTTTCTATTGGTCTCAAAACTGATTTTAAACGTGAAAAGTACTCAATTTTATACTTGAAAATATAATGATATAAAGGTGTTTGGTAAAGCTATGCGTATAAAATATTTAACTTTATGCTTAATGGGTCTAAGTCTTTCTGCATGTTCACAACATGTCATTAAAACCAATACAGCTTCGACCAATCTGGAACAGAAGGCAATCAATAGTATTAATGCGATGTATGAATATCCAAGCTATGATTACCGTGGCAAATTTAATATTCATGTTGAACCACAGCAAAATAATACAAATACCAAAGCAGACAATGCATCTTTAGATGCAGCGCTCAAGCAAAAGGTTGATCAATATTTACGAGATCAAAAGGTCAATTTAAACAGTAAACAGAAACAGGCGCTGTATGTTGCGCTTGCACAAGAACAAAAAATCTATGGCCAATCTAAAGTCGATAAGTTCACCCAAATCGTGGCCAATGTTCTGAATGACATGCAGTTTGAATATGATGGTTCAGTGCATTATCGTCAGAAAATGGGTTCGTTTAATTTAACCGCCCGTTATGAAAAACCAACTTTATTGGTTCAAGCTAAAGTGCCGATGGTATTAGATTTAAATAACTATAAGTTTTATATCAATTACTTTGCTTTGATGCCGTATTTGGTCAATAAAGATAGTCAAAATAATCTGGCGTATTTAGATTTTTCCAAGTATCAGGACATGTTCAAGCAAGTCGATTACAAGAAATTTGCTGAATATGTGAAAGCTTCTGGCGCCGTCTATTATCGTCTTGCAGATCAAAATAACATTCAAGCCTTACCGGTTTCTTCTGCTGATCAAGCAGCCGGTGTGGTCGAGAAGATTCGTTTAAAAAGCTCGATTGAAGAGCTGATTTTACAAGCCAATTTGTATAGCAAAGTCAATGAAAAATACTTCATGCAAAGTGTTCTCAATATTAAAGAAGAGAATCTTGAGAAACTGATTGCCAATGAAGTTGATGCTGCAAGTTCATCTAAATCAGGAAAAACCGCTTCATTGTTGGATAAAAAAGATTCGGCTGATGATGCCAGTGTGGTTAGCCAAGAACTGTATCGGTTGGTGAATAAACATTTTGGTGTGGAGGATGCCGAAGAAGATTATGCCGATGAGAGCGCAGATGCGGCGGAAGATGTAACACAAGCAGCGCAGAAGGCCTATGCCGAGGCTGCTGCGGATAGTACGGTCGAGGCCACAGTCGCTGAAGACGAGCAGGCAGGTTTAACCGAGGAGCAATGTACAGCCCTGCAAAATACGCCAAAAACCACATATGGCGATGCACAGTATTGCCAAAGTATGTATGACATTGATGTCTTTGGTGAGCAGAAAGCAGAATCTGGTTTCTTGAGTTATATCACTAAATTACAAGCGGTCGAAAAACAGTTTGCTACATATGATCAAAATCAATTTATTGATGATCAGGCATTTAAGGCACTTTGGATCAAGCACCAAGCGGATATTGCAAAAGCTTTACCACCAGTTGAAAAACGAAATCCATTTGTTATGGATGTCGGCTTGGATGCCCAAGGTCGTGCGGTTAAACTCGATTATGATTTGAACTATGGCTTATCTGAATTGAAGTCACGTTTTAGTGTCAAAGCCGATATGTTGATTTCAAATTATGGTAAAGCCACCCCAATTGATCAGGCACAATTGAAACGTGCGAAGAGTTGGTCAGAAGCAAGCAAAGGCTCGATGTTGGAACAAGCAGTGAATAGCTTCTCTGAGAAATTAGGTCAAGCAGGGGTTCAAGAACGTTCAGCAGAACCATATACCATGACTTTGGAAGATCAACTCAAAGTCATTGCGGAACAACGCTATGATGCTACGCATGCCTACGATCAAACCTATAAAGCAGTATTCATTGCGAAATTGACCGAAAGCACACCACAGGTTGTACAGCGTTCTTCAAGCCAGGAGCTGCAAGAAATTGCCACTGTATATGCATACTGGTATGCCAATGAAGAGGTTTATAATCCACAAGGGAAAGCCCTGCAAAGCATTGAAGCTTTACAGAAGAAACATCATCTTGAAAATGAAGATCAGTTTGATGACAAATTGGGGCAAGCAGTGAATCGTATTGTATTGGATGCTATGCGTGGCGATACAGATCGCCAAGCGTGGAAAAAGCTACAAGCGCAGTATAAGCAGCCACAGCAGTTATTTGCCAAACAATATCAAATCCAGTTCGAACAAGAGAATGGCGCTTCAAGTGAGGAAAAAGTTTTACTTGGACAAACCGCAAATATCTTAGGGCAAGTGTATATGGATGCCCGTAAGAATAAATTGTCTGAAAAATCGATTCAGTCTTTAAAAATCGAGCATAACGAATTTATTGATTATGAAATTTTCAAAGAGGTGTATCAGAAGATGCTGACAGTTAAATAATTTCTTTATCCCAATAAAAAACCTGCAAAGTGCAGGTTTTTTATTTTGTGCTTTGGCGATTATAAAAAGTCTTTTAGTTCTGGTTTTACCCCATTCCAGATCGAGAATGCTTCAATCGCTTGACCGACCAGCATACCGAAACCATCAGTAGATGGAATTTGGCGTTGTTTGGCCTGATCTAGAAAGCTAGATGGTTTGCCATAAGCCATTTCATAAGCGTGATGGAACACTAAACTTTCAGGCAGTTGTAGGACATCACCTGTTAAGCTCGCAGATGTCGCATTAATCACAACATCAAACTCACCTACGAGTTGATCTAAGCCTGTTACTTTAAGTTCTGCGTGCGGCACAGCATCTTTTAAATCGTCAACGAGTTGCTCAGCTCGGGTAAGGGTACGATTAGCGATCACAATCTGTTTTGCGCCTGCCTGTACCAAAGGGTAGATGACACCGCGGGTTGCACCGCCAGCCCCTAAAATTAAAATACGACTCTCTTTTAGTTCCCAACCCAATGCCTGAATTGCTGCAACTAAGCCCTGACCATCGGTATTATCGCCATACAGTTTGCCGTCCTGCATCCACAACGTATTGACAGCTTTGGCGATCTTGGCGCGTTCAGTCAATTGGTCGCAAAGGGCAAAGGCTTGTTCTTTAAATGGTACAGTCACATTCATACCAATACCATTCTGAGCAAAAAAAGCTTTTGCAGTGCTTTCAAAGCCATCTAAGGGTGCAAGGATTTTTTTATAGTGTAGATCGACCCCAGTTTTTGCTGCAAACGCATGGTGAAGCTCAGGTGAGCGGGATTGTTCAATCGGATTTCCAATTACAGCAAATTGTTTGGTCATTGTACGACGATCAACTGAAGAAAATAGCTGAAGTGTATAAAGTTATTGATCTAATCGCAATCAGATCATGGATGCTTTGATGGCTTCAGCCAGCTTTTGGATATTGCGCCAAATTTCATCAGGTTGATGTGCGGCATAACCAAATAAGACTGCACTTTGGGAAGCGTCGGTTTGGCAATATCGAGAAAGGGGTTGAACCGCCAAATCAACCTTTAAGCAGTAAGCAATAAACTCTTGTTCCGTCCAATCTGGATTTAACCAACAGAGTAAATGTATTCCTGAGTCAGTTATTTGAATTGTTAAAATATCTGCGAGATAGGTTTGGATCGCGCGAATCAAGACCTGTTGGCGCTCAAAACAGGTTTTACGAACTTTTCTGACATGCCTCGCATAGTGACCCTCTTGGATAAAGAGGCTTAAAGCAACTTGTTCTAAATAGGAACATTGGCTGTCGATCTGTTTTTTAGCAAGACAAAAAAGATCCATCAATGAATCAGGAATGACCATAAACCCTAAACGAAACTCAGGAAACATCATTTTGGAAAAGGTTCCCGAGTAAATCACACGTTGTTGCTGATCTAACCCTTGTAAGGCTTGAATAGCACGAGAGCCGTAACGAAACTCACTATTATAGTCATCTTCAAAAATCCACTTTTGCTGTTGCGCAGCCCACTCCAACAGCATTAAACGGCGCTTTAAACTTAATGTACCGCCTAATGGAAAATGGTGTGAGGGTGTTGTATAAATCAATTTACTTTGTGCATGATTTTGAATGATGTCTGGAATATTCATCCCTTCATCATCACTTAAAATAGGTTGTGTTTTTGCCCCAAAACTCTGAAAAACTGCTAAAGCTGCATCATAACCAGGTTCATCCATGCAGACCTGATCCTGCTTCTGCAATAAGGCGAAAGCGGTTAAATGGATGGCTTGTTGGGTGCCGTTCACAATCAAAATTTGTTGTGTTGTGCAATTCAAGCCGCGTGTTGAACGAACATAGTTGCAAATTGCTTGTCGTAGAGCCAGGTAACCACGAGGGTCATGCGCTTGCCCCAGTCGGTGGTATGACTGCCGCCAAGCTTGACCAAGCAATTTCCCCCAAAGTGGGTGTGGGAAAAGATCAACACATCCGACTCCTACATGAAACACTCTTTTCTCTTGTGATGCTTGTTGTAATTGCCAAGTTTTAAGATGTTGGGCCAGATTTTGATTAATATCTAAGTTTTGAGCTGTTATTGAAGAATGAATGGTGGGTTGAGCTTGTACTTGAATGAATTGGTCAGGGATAACCGCGCTGACGTAGGTTCCAGAACTTGGTTTAGTGATGAGATAACCTTCATCCAATAAGCGCTCTAATGCTGCTAAAACCGAGTTACGAGAGATAGACATCATTTCTGCTAAAGCACGACTTGAAGGAAGCTTTGCTCCAGCATGGAGCCTGCCATCTAGAATGGCCGTATGTAAGGCCGTATATAAGGCGTCTTTAATGTTGCCTTGTGCTAAGACGAGATGGGGAAAATGAGCAACAGATGAACTTTTCATTTCGAGTAAACTGGTACTGTCAAATAGATCAAAACTGTATCTTATAAACCATCCACAATCAAAACTACACTACGAACTCTCATTTCCAAGACTATAAAATTTGAGGAAAACTTCATGCATCATCAAGACATCCAAGTGATTCCTGTGCAACAAGATGACTATCAACAGTGGATACCCTTTTGGCTGGCCTATCAGAATTTTTACAAGGTGGAACTGTCTAGCACTATCACACAAACCACATGGCAACGTTTTTTTGACCAAACTGAGCCTGTCTATTGTGCAGTTGCAAAACAAGGAGATCAGCTTTTAGGTTTTGTACATTACGTTATTCATCGTTCAACTTGGGCGAAAAATAACTATTGTTATTTAGAAGATTTATTTGTTTCACCAGCACAAAGGGGGCAGTTGATCGGAAAGCAATTAATCGAATATGTGCAGCAACAAGCGAGGGAACATCAGTGTGATCGCTTATACTGGCATACACAGGAAACGAATCATACGGCACAGAAACTCTATGACTGGATTGCAGAAAGGCCAGGGATTATTGAGTATCGGATGCATTTAGATTAAGAAAAAAGCCAAAGCAGATGGTTGCTTTGGCTTTTAGATAGTTAGGCATTCAAACCTAACCAATCTCTAGGTTTTAGATAATAATCAGTGAGACGTTTCTCTGCTGAGTCCTCATCCCACTCAGGGCGATACGACCAACCTGCAAGATTTGGCAAACTCACCAAGATTGATTCGATACGACCACCAGTTTGTAAGCCAAACAAGGTACCGCGGTCATAAACCAAGTTATATTCGACATAACGACCACGACGATACAGTTGGAATTCACGCTGAGCTTCGGTATATGGCTGCTCACGGTGCTTTTCAAAAATCGGCAAGATCGCGGCTAAATAGCCATTACCCACGGCTTGGATATATTTAAAGCAGGTTTCAAAATCCCATTGATTTAAGTCATCAAAGAACAAACCACCGACACCACGCTGTTCATCACGATGCTTTAGATAGAAATAATCATCACACCATTGTTTGTGCTCGGCGTAAACCGTGTCGCCAAAAGGCTGACACAGGTCATACGCGGTTTGATGCCAGTTTTGAACATCTTGCTCATCTGGATAAAATGGGGTTAGGTCAAAGCCACCACCAAACCACCACACAGGATCTTGGCCTTCAGGCTCCGCCACAAATAGGCGAACATTGGCATGAGAGGTTGGAATATTGGGGTTTTTCGGGTGAATCACCAGTGATACACCCAAGGCTTGCGCTTTCGCCCCAGCAATTTGTGGATGCCGTTCAGTAGCAGATGCAGGAAGCTTACTAATATTGATGTGGGAGAACATGACCCCACCTTTTTCAATCACTTCACCATTTTGCAAAACACGAGAGCGACCACCGCCACCTTCGGTTCGTTGCCAATCATCAATGATAAATTCCGCGGTACCACCGCCTGCACGTTCCTGTTGCTCTAGTCCTGCACAAATCCGTGCCTGTAGATCGAGTAAAAACTCACGAACACGTTGAATATCAACTGAAGTTGGATGTTGCATGATGATCCTCTGAAAGTGATCTAGGGATTGCTTATATCAAAACATAAAACCCATAAAAAAAGTAAGGGTTTTTTATTTTTTACAATAAAAACCCTTTAACTGATTTATTTTTAAACGTTTTGGAAAATGAATTAAAAGTCATCTTTTTTATACAGATGATCCATACGTTCACGTTTGGTTTTTAAATATTGTTCATTGAAAGGATTGCGACCTACCGTTAATGGAACACGCTCAACCACATTGATGCCGAGATCAGTCAAGGCTTTTAGTTTAAGTGGATTATTGGTCAGTAGTTTCACTTCTTTAATCTGAAGGTGATCCAACATAATGCTGCACATATCATAACGACGCGCATCAGCAGGCAAGTTCAATAACAGGTTCGCATCAACCGTATCATGACCTTGATCTTGCAAGGCATAAGCACGAATCTTATTGGTTAAACCGATACCACGGCCTTCTTGACGAAGATAAAGAATCACGCCTTGACCAGCTTCATTAATCAAGCTTTGTGTGGCTTGTAGTTGCGGTCCACAATCACATTTGAGCGAAGCGAAAGCATCGCCTGTTAAGCATTCTGAATGGATGCGCACGAGTACAGGCTGATCTGGAGCCGTTTCTAAACCTTTAGATAGCGCCACATGTTCTTCGCCAGTTGCAGGGTCTTGAAACACGGAAATATTGAAGTCACCAAAAGCGGTGGGAAGCTTTGATGTTGCAATAAATTCAATCGGCACAGAGAGCTCACTATGATAATAAAAACAGTTCGAGTATAGCCTAATGTTTGAAGATTGCGTGAACTGGAATTTCTGATTTTTCACATAACTTTTTCTTTTTCATACAAAGCACACAATAATGGTTGATAAACAGTGACATAATTCAGGATAATCTAAGGGTCATTCTTTAAAATTTGCATGAGAATGTTCAGCACTACATCATTCGCACGTGTGGCTGATTGAAGGTAGATCGTATTTAATTGTATGATTGCCCCCATTTAAAACCCAGCTTCGGACTTGCCAGGCTTAAAAAGGCTTTGCCACATTATGTTGTATACCGAAATTCCAACTCAACGCCCTGTTACGCCATTGTTAGATGGAATTGATCATCCGCAACAATTACGTCAGCTCGAGCAAAGCCAACTTGTACAAGTTGCAGATGAGTTACGTCAATATATTTTGTATGCAGCAGGGCAAAGTGGCGGTCACTTTGGTGCAAATTTAGGTGTAGTCGAACTGACTGTTGCGCTGCATTATTGTTTTAACACACCTGATGACCGTTTAGTGTGGGATGTGGGCCATCAAGCTTATCCTCATAAAGTGCTGACAGGTCGTCGTGATCGAATTACCACGATTCGTAGTAAAGATGGTTTAGCTGCATTTCCAGCGCGTGATGAATCTGAGTTCGATACCTTTGGTGTTGGACATTCATCTACTGCAATTTCGGCAGGTCTGGGTATGGCCTTGGCGCGTCGTTATCAGAACGATCCGTGCGATGTTGTGGCAATCGTCGGTGATGGTGCAATGACAGCGGGCATGGCTTTTGAAGCCATGAATGATGCGGTTGCGCATGATGCAGACTTGATCGTCGTCTTAAATGACAATGATATGTCGATCTCTTGCAGTACCGGTGGTTTTGCGAAACACTTGGCTGCGATTTGGGAAACAGGTCAACTGGTCAATGTAAATGAACAAGGCGAAGCCTATGTTCAACCGCACCCGAAGTGGACATATAACTCTCGTTTACACCAATCTGCGACAGATGCCGCGGATAACTTATTTAAAGCGATTGGTTTTGATTATTTTGGGCCATTTGATGGTCATGATGTGGATCAGTTGGCGCAAGTTTTCCATGCGCTTAAAAAGCGTAAAGGTCCACGTCTGGTTCATATTTATACGAAAAAAGGGAAAGGTTTCGCACCAGCGGAAGCAGATCCGATTACCTATCATGCGATTACCAAAATTGCACCAGCAGCAACTACACCTGCAAAAAAATCACCTCCAAAATATTCAGATGTATTTGGGCAATGGTTATGTGATGAAGCAGCGCAAGATGAACGCTTACTCGCGATTACCCCAGCGATGTGTGAAGGCTCTGGCATGGTGCAATTTGCGCAGCAATATCCTGAGCGTTTCTTTGATGTTGCTATTGCAGAGCAGCACGCAGTGACTTTGGCTGCAGGTATGGCATGTGAAGGGCTTAAACCCGTTGTTGCGATTTATTCAACCTTCTTACAACGTGGTTATGATCAATTGATTCATGATGTTGCCTTGCAAAATCTGGATGTCACCTTTGGTATTGATCGAGCTGGTTTAGTGGGTGAAGATGGCCCAACCCATGCTGGTGCTTATGATTACGCCTATATGCGTACCGTACCTAACATGGTGATCATGGCACCGAAAGACGAAAACGAATGCCGCCAAATGCTGCATACCGCTTATCTCTACAACGGGCCAACGGCAGTGCGCTATCCACGTGGGGTGGGTACAGGCGTTGAGATTCAACAGCAAATGACAGCGATGGAAATTGGTAAAGCTGAAATCGTTGCTGAATTTAATATGGATGCTGAACAGCAGATCAGTGTCCTTGCTTTTGGTAGTCGTGTTGCAGCATCGGTAGAAGCCGCTCAGCAATTTGCGAACAAACACTCGATGGGTGTGCGTGTGGTGAATATGCGCTTTGTGAAGCCTTTAGATGAGCAAATGCTTCGTGATTTGGCTCCAAAGACCCAGCTCTTTGTAACGGTAGAAGAACATGCCGTGATGGCTGGTGCGGGGAGTGCTGTGAATGAGTTCTTAGCACGTGCGAAGATTCTTAAGCCGATTTTGAATATTGGTTTGCCAGATAGCTTCTTACATCAGGCAACACATCAGCAAATGTTGCAAGATTGTGGTTTAGACAGTCAGGGAATTTTAACTTCAATTGAGCAGGCTTGGTTTTAATCTATAAGCTCATGTAAAAGCGAAAATAATTTTTCGCAACATTTTTCCCCTAAAAGCGCTTATATTTGCTAGAATATACGCGCTTTTATGCATTATTCTTTGTCAAAATCTTCAAATTTGTAGTGGGTGTTCAATGGAACCTATGGTGGTTATGGCTGCGCGTGCGGCTCAAACAGTTGGTCAAGAGCTTTTAAAGGCACATCAAAATCGTCATAAACTCGATTTGCAAGTTGAAGAAAAAGGCATCGATGGTCCAGTAACGCGCGTCGATCGTTACTTGGAACAACTTACAATTGATACCCTCCGTAAAAGTTATAAAAACCACAGCTTCCTTGGCGAAGAGTTTGGTATGCAAGAAGGTAAAGGTCACGATGCAGATTGGTGCTGGGTGATTGATCCTTTAGATGGCACACAAAACTTTATTAATGGTTTCCCGCATTTTTGTATTTCTATTGCTGTACAGCACAAAGGTGTTACTCAACACGGTGTGATCTATGATCCTGTGCGTGATGAATTATTCTCTGCAAGCCGCGGTCGTGGTGCAGTGATGAACCAACGCCGTATCCGTGTCAATGTAAAAGAAAGCTTAGAAAACACTTTCCTTGCGGTTGGTCATCCATACCGTGCAAAACGTAATGGCGAAATTGTTTCTTATGCAGAACAGCATTTTGCTTCATTATTGGCAGTGACTAAATCTGGTGCGCAAATCCGTCGTGGTGGTTCAGCTGCACTTGATTTGGCTTATGTTGCTGCAGGCCGTTTTGATGGTTTCTTTGAACTTGGTTTAAAACCATGGGATATCGCTGCAGGTGAGTTGATTGTGAAAGAAGCGGGCGGCGTTATTGTTGATGCTCGTGGTGGCAATGATTCATTGGATAATGGTCAAGTGATTGCTTGTTCACTCAAGATGTTAAAACCATTGATGCAAACCGTAGTTCCTGCTTGGGGCGATGCTGCAAAATAATTTGCCGAATTCTAAAAAAGCCCTCAATGTTTGAGGGCTTTTTATTTTCAGCTTAGTGGGGCAGTTATGAAGATTATTTATGAGGACGAGCGATTTTATATAGAGACACATCATGAAATACAGATAGATAATATTGAAGAGCAAAATATTGATTTTTGGTTATTAACTGTTAATGGTAAGACATTTTCTGGAAGTGCTTTTACGCTAGCAAATATTCAATATTTAATGATTAAAGATAATAGAGCTGGTGAGTCTGCTTTCGGTCCCTATTTTTGGAGTGCTGATATGCTGGTTCTTAAAGAAATGACTATAGAGTGTTTAGTAAGCACGATTGAAAATATATTAAATGATGAATCTTTAGATATAGGAAGAATTTTTACTCAAGTACCTAATTATTCTTAATCTTTTGTTTTTACTATGGCTTGGATACAAATATAAAGTGTGATGAAATTGAAAAAACCTATTAAAAAGGGTGACTTTTAAAATTATTCTGCTATAATCCGCCCACGCACTTAAATTCCAGTTCATTACCTGAACATTCAGTTCTATTCATTATTAGCGCACGCTGTCCGTAGAGAGGACCACATCTTGCGCCCAAATCGCTTAGCGATTCTTCAGGTTGAAGCAGTAATCAAGCGTGCGTTAAGTCCACATCGTCGTTATTCGGATCGCCGCTGAACTTCATCTATTTTTCAGCTTGAGTCGCTTTGCCGCTTGTTGCCGATGTCTATTTTTTAGCATTTATTAAAATGGAGCACCCATTAGGGTGAAACTCTCTATGAGCAAAACTTTTGCCGAATTTTCTTTACACGAAACCTTACAACAAGCGCTTGAAGGTTTAGGTTTTACTACACCAACTCCTGTGCAAGAACAAGCGATTCCCGCTGCATTAGAAGGGAAAGATTTATTAGTTTCGAGCCAAACTGGTTCAGGTAAAACTGCCGCATTTTTATTACCTACGTTAAATGCGTTAGCGGGCGAAGAAGCATTTGTTTCTTTTAAAGACCGTATGAAAGCAGTCACTCAGCCTACAATTTTAGTTATTTCTCCTACACGTGAATTGGCTCAACAAGTGAGCCAAGACGCAATTGCATTTGTACGTCACATGAAAGGTGTTCGTATTGCTGCAATCATGGGTGGTATGCCTTTTGGTAAGCAAATTCAACAGCTTAAAGGTGCACAAGTTGTTGTTGCGACTCCAGGTCGTTTACTTGATCTTGTAAACCGTCGTCAAATTAAACTTGATAAAGTTGAATCATTAATTGTTGATGAAGCTGACCGTATGCTTGATCTAGGTTTCTCTGAAGATCTAGAGGCAATTGGTGAATTAGCAGCAAACCGTAAACAAACATTAATGTTCTCTGCAACATTTGCGGATCGTATTATCCGTCTTGCTGAACGCATGATGAATGATCCACAACGTATTGCAATTGAAACTGGTCACAGTACCAATACTGATGTAACGCAAACATTGCATTGGACTGATGGTTTCGAACACAAGAAAAAATTACTTACGCATTGGTTATCTGACGAATCAGTAGATCAAGCTGTTGTATTCGCAAGCACGCAAGAAGATACAGATATGCTTGCTGAAGAATTAGCTGAAGCTGGTCACTCAGTTGTTGCGTTGCACGGTGCAATGCCACAAACCGTTCGTAACCGTCGTTTACGTAGCATTCGTGAAGGTCGTGCAAAAATCTTAGTTGCGACTGATGTTGCAGCGCGTGGTTTAGACGTACCAACAATTTCACACGTAATTAACTTCGGTTTACCGATGAAAAACGAAGACTATGTGCACCGTATCGGTCGTACAGGTCGTGCTGGTCGTACAGGTCAAGCCGTTACTTTAGCGACTTACCGCGAGCGTGGTAAAATCCGTGCGTTAGAAGATTACTTAGATGCACGTTTAAATGTATCTGAAATTGAAGGTCTTGAGCCATCTCCACCTCCTGCGCGTTCAGGTCGTGATGGTGGTGGTCGTGGCCGTGATGGCAGTGGTCGTGGTCGTGGCGGCCGTGATGGCGGTCGTGGCGGTTTCGGCGGTGGTCGTCGTTTTGAAGGCGAAAGCAATTTCAAACGCCGTGAAGGTGGTGATGACCGTCCACGTCGTAGCTTCGATGACAAGCCTCGTGGCGAACGTCCATCATTTGGTGGTGAAGATCGTCCACGTCGCGAATTCAATTCAGATCGTCCACGCCGTGAAGGTGGTTTTGAAGACCGTCCACGTCGTGAATTCAATTCAGATCGTCCACGCCGTGAAGGTGGTTTTGAAGACCGTCCACGTCGCGAGTTCAACTCTGATCGTCCACGTCGTGAAGGTGGTTTCGAAGACCGTCCAAAGCGTAGTTTTGGTGGTGAAGATCGTCCACGTCGCGAGTTCAACTCTGATCGCCCACGTCGTGAAGGTGGTTTCAATGATAAACCGCGTTTTGATTCGAATGATGACAACCGTGGCAACCGTGTAGATTACAAACCACGTCGTGAAGGTAGCTTCGGCGACCGTCCAAAACGTGATTTTGGTGATCGTCCTGCTCAACGTGAAGGTGGTTTTGGCGACCGTAAGCGTAGCTTCGGTGGTGATGACCGTCCAAAGCGTAGCTTCGGTGGTGAAGATCGTCCAAAACGCAGCTTCGGCGGTGAAGATCGTCCAAAACGTAAGTTTGGTGAAGATAGCCCAGCACGCGGTACACGTGAAGAAACTTTCGGTGGTGACCGTCGTCGCAAAAACGATTTTTAATCGTTTAAAACCGATGAAAACAAGAAGCCAGTTGAAAAACTGGCTTTTTTATTTTGTGTTAGTCATGTAAAATCTTAAAAATGTGTACTAATTCAAATTTTATATAAGAAATGAATAGGGTTAAGCAAAATAAAAGTCTTTTGAGTCAAATGTGGTCTTTCATGTGTAGTGAAGGACTGCCGTGTCTATTTGTCATTCTGATGCTTTGTAATGGCTTGTTCTTTGCCTATGCACTTTTTGATACCAGTCACTCTGATGCTTTTAATGTCAATTCTCAACATACCACCAGCCAAACTGATTCGAAGAATAACTACATAAATTAAATAATCTTCGTACCATCGGTTATCAAAATAAAAACAAGCGTTTAATGTTTCAGTGTATAGTATGCGTGCATAAAAAGTGCAGGAATGAATGCCATTATGAATAACAAATCTCCTCTCGATACCGAAGCCTTAATTGAAGTTAAAAACTTGAGCTTTAATCGAGGAGAACGCGTCATTTATGACGATATCAGTCTTAAAATTCGACGTGGTCAAATTACTGCAATTATGGGACCGTCTGGTACGGGTAAGACGACTTTATTACGTTTGATTGGTGGCCAATTGCTTCCTGATCATGGTGAAGTGCTGCTCGACGGTAAAGATATTGCGACAATGTCGCGTCAAGAATTATTCGCTGCACGTGCACGTATGGGAATGCTATTCCAGAGTGGTGCATTATTTACCGATATGTCGACCTATGAAAATGTCGCTTTTCCCATCCGCGCACATACCAAATTACCCGAACATATTATTGCAGAGTTAGTTGCGTTAAAACTTGAATCAGTGGGCTTGCGTGGAGCTGAGCAGTTGATGCCATCAGAGCTTTCCGGCGGGATGAACCGTCGTGTTGCTTTGGCACGTGCGATTGCGTTAGACCCTGAATTGATTATGTACGATGAGCCATTTGCAGGCCAAGATCCGATCGTGATGGGTGTTTTAACCCGCTTAATCCGTTCTTTGCGTGATGCTTTAGATTTAACCACGATTATCGTCTCGCATGATGTTGCAGAGACCTTATCGATTGCTGATTATATTTATGTGGTTGCTGAAGGCAAAATTCAGGGTGAAGGTTCACCTGAACAATTAAAAAATCATGCATCGCCATTTGTACGCCAGTTTTTAACAGGTTCGATTGAGGGACCTGTCGAATATCAATTTACTCACCAAGCATATTTAGATAACGAGGTTCGTCCATGAATGCGATTGCCTGGTTAGGTAGACTCGTTATTGAGCGGATAAAGGGGATTGGTGCTGCGGCACTGATGCTTTTGCAAGTTTTATTTTCCATGCCATCGAAAGGTGGGTTTCAGCGCTTTATTTACCAAATGTATCGTGTCGGGGTGATGTCCCTGCTGATTATCGCTGTGTCGGGTTTGTTTATTGGTGCTGTTCTTGGTTTACAGATGTATAGCATTCTGGTCACCTTTGGTAGTGAGGCAATGCTAGGTACTGCGATTTCATTGACACTATTGCGTGAATTGGCTTCCGTGGTTGCTGCATTGCTCTTCGCAGGTCGTGCCGGTTCTGCATTAACTGCTGAAATTGGTTCCATGAAACAAAGTGAACAACTTGCCAGCATGGAAATGATCGGAGTTGATCCGCTCAGACAAATCGTGTCGCCACGTTTATGGGCCGGAATTGTCAGTCTTCCGATGCTGACCGTAATCTTTGCAACCATTGGTATTATTGGTGGCAAGATGGTGGGTGTTGATTTCTTGGGTGCGGATGAAGGCTCATTCTGGGGCGGTATGCAAAGTAGCGTACAATTCTGGCATGACGTTTTTAACGGCACTATCATCAAAAGCATTGTATTTGCTTTAATTTGTACATGGGTAGCGGTATATCAAGGTTATGCTTGTGATCCGACGCCAGAAGGTATCGCGACTGCAATGACCAGAACGGTCGTATATTCTTCACTTTGTGTATTAGGTTTTGATTTCGTGTTGACTGCGGTCATGTTCGGAGGGATTTAATGAAATCACGTACTAGTGAGCTGGCCGTAGGTATTTTTGTCATTATCTTCGGTATCGCTCTATTTTTTCTTGCGATGAAAGTCAGTGGTTTAGTCGGTACTAATTTACGTGATAGCTACAGCATGACAGCGCAGTTTGATAACGTAAACGGTTTAAAAGCACGTGCGAAAGTCACCATGAGTGGTGTGACGATTGGCCGTGTTGAATCGATTACACTTGATCCAGTGACACGTTTGGCAACTGTAAAATTTGATCTAGACGGTAAGTTGACCAGCTTTAGCCCAGAGCAACTGAAAGAAGTGCAAAAGAATGCACTTGAAGAATTGCACTATAGCGCTGATTATCAACAAGCTGATGCTGCGAAACAAAAAGAAATGGAACAGCAACTTATTGCTAACATGACCTCCATCACCAGCCTTGATGAAGATGCTTATATTATGGTTGCAACCAATGGTCTATTGGGTGAGAAATATTTGAAAGTTGTCCCAGGTGGTGGTGTGAACTACTTAAAACGTGGTGATGTAGTTTCAAATACTCAAGGTACAATGGATTTAGAAGATTTAATCAGTAAGTTTATTACTGGTGGTGCTGGTAAAGCCACATCGAGCTCAACAGCGACAGAAAGTCCAGCTTCAAAGCCAGCGGCGACTGAAGCAGAACCCTCTTTTGTTGAGTAATTCAGGTTAGGAGATTGAAGTGAACACATTATTGAAACAAACTCTAACAGCAAGCGTATTATCAACAATGCTTGCAAGTGCAGCATTTGCGGCACCAACAGAGACCCCACCTGATTTTGTTAAGCGCGTAGCTGATGGCTTGATTACTCGTTTAAAAGCAGATAATGCAAAATTACAGAATAATCCAGCTCTGGTCAGAACGATTATTCGTCAGAATCTTGACCCGTATGTGGACTCACAAGCATTTACCCGTATTGTGTTAGGGACGTATGCGAATAACCAATACACCAATGCTGCTCAACGTGCTCAGTTTGAACAAAACTTCCGTGCGGTCATTATTGAGAACTATGGTGGTGCTTTCGCTAAATATACCAACGAAAGCTACACGATGCGTCCGTTTAAATCGACCAACAGTAAAAACCCTGTGGTTACTTTAGACTTCTTGCACAATGGTGAAAAAATTCCAGTATCGTTCCAGTTAACCGACAAAGGTGATCAATGGAAGGTACGTAATATCAATGTGTCTGGTATTGACCTTGGTTTGCAATTCCGTAATCAGTTTGCGGCAACGGTTCAACGTAATGGTGGTGACATCAATAAAGCGATTGCAACATTTAAACCAGATGCAGATGCTGCTGTTAGCAAAAAATAAGTAGGTGACGGGTGATTCAATATATTGATCAGCAATTAATTGTGTCGAAGACAATTAATTTTGAAAATGCAGAACAGATCTATCAGGCTGGTTTAAAGCATATTCAGCAACATCAGAATTTTCCTTTGGTTGTTGATTTGGCCCAGCTTGAACAAGGCAATACTTTATCTTTGGCAGTGTTGGTGCAATGGTTGCGCCAAACACCTGAAAATAAAGGTCTGCACTTTAAAAATGTGTCTGAGAAGATGTTGAAAATCATCCAAGCTTGCCATTTGCAAGACGATTTGAAATTGATTTGATTGATCTGGCAAAGTGGAAAAAGAGAGCTATTTTTAGCTCTCTTTTTTATGCTTCGCTTTTGGGGAAACCAGAAAATAGCGCCTCACAGCTTGGATATTTTTGATGTAACTTTTCTAAATAATAACTTTGATCATATTCTAAAAAACCATCCAATAATTTGATGCTGGATGGGGTTTTATTGCAGCTTTTAACTTGTCTATCCCAGGCCGTAAAGGGCGCAATTGGCTGATTGATCGATATGATATTTTTCTCACAACCTAATAATGCCATAGTGCTGATCCGATAATGATTGGGAGCAGCAGAATCTGCGGGATAGGCAAGACCAATCACTAAATCATTTGTTTTTATCGTTTTGGCTGGAAAATCACTGTGCCATCGGGTGGGTTTGGGTGTAAATAAGCTAGTGAGAAAATGCTGGAATACAAAGCGAACATGCTGAAATTTAAATTGATTTTGGGTGTGAGAAGACTGCTTTTGTATAGATTGAACACGTGCAATAAACACATCTTTGGGGGAGTGTGGTGCACATGCAAAAGCTGTTGAGATTGAAAGGATTATACTCAAAAATAGAAATAATCCTTTCCTGTTTAGATCCATTTCTTCCAACGGAAGTAAAACATTGGCAAGACGAGGAAGGCCATCAGAATACCAATCACAATCCAAAAACTGAGGCTGCCATGAGCAAAAGGTAGCACATCGGTGTTCATCCCATAAATACTCGCGATCAGCATTGGGGGCGCAAGCATACTGGGTAAAATCGAGAATCGACGAATCGTGTCGTTCTGCTCAGTATTAATGAATCCAGAAGTGGTATCCAGTAAGAATCGCACTTTTTGGAATAAGAAGGCATCATGTTCGACTAGAGAGCGAACATCTTCACTTAACTCGCGAATGTCAGCATCATAAATGTGACTGCCTAATGCACGCGGGCGTGCTAAAAAGGTCAATACACGGCGTAAATCAATTAAACACAGCTGTGCCTTTCCCAGCATATCTTCTTGTTGGGCTAAGCGGGTAATCATGTCATCTAAGTCGAGTATTTTCTCGCGATGATGGTTATTCAGGACTTCTGTGGAATATCGTTCCAAGTCCTTGTGGATATCTTCCAAGATATCCGCAAGTTCATCCAGTTTCGCTTCAAGTAGGCCGAGCAAGATCCATGTGGGATCTTTATAATCCATATCATAGTCATTACGACGTGCGCGGGCACGAAAGGCACGGAAGGCAACCAACTTTTCACCACGCATGGTAAATAGGCGATCTTTATGCAAAATAAATGCAACCGTTTGTACCATTGCTAACATGGGTAAGGAGTCGTCTGTATCACCATCGACTTGAAAGTTTTTATTCTTTGTTAAAAAATAGGTACTGATATGCAAAATTCCATCATCATCACGGTAAAATCGTGCAGATGAGGAAATATCTTCAAGCGATTTTAAGGTCGGTAAGTTTCGGTCATACGCATCCAGAACCCATTGTTGTTCTTCTTGGGAAGGGGCGATGAGATCAATCCAGACCAGTTCGGGGTGGAGATCGAAACCTCCGTTGATGGTTGCATCTTCTAGACTACCGCGCTCTGTGGCATAAAAGGCTTCAAGCATGTCTTTTTTCCTCGCGCAGTCGGTGTAATGTTTTCGGTCGTTTACCGAAAGCAGGGTGTATTTTAGACAAGGATGAAACGAAAAACACTTGCCTAAACGTTATTTTCTCAAAAATCTTGTTACATAGCCTACTTTATCAGCATGACAGTTATATAAAACGGTTTTAATTGTATGAATTCTATATGTGTTTTCTGTGGTTCTTCTCTCGGTAATGATCCCATTTATCAGCAAATGGCGCAGGCAACGGGTCAGGCAATTGCGGCACAAGGTCAAACCTTGGTTTACGGTGGTGGCCGTTCTGGTCTAATGGGAGTGGTCGCCAATAGTGCATTACAGGCAGGTGGGCGAGTTATCGGGGTGATTCCTGATGCTTTGGTCGATCGAGAACTAGCACATACGGGCTTAACTGAATTGCATATCGTTAAAAATATGCATGAGCGTAAAACTAAAATGGCTGAGCTATCCGATGCCTTTGTGGCTTTACCGGGTGGTGCTGGAACACTGGAAGAAATCTTTGAACAATGGACATGGAGCCAATTGGGGATTCATCAGAAACCATGCGCATTTTTAAATGTGGATGGCTTCTATGATGGCTTGATCCAGATGATTCAGGGCTCTGTTGAGCGCGGCTTTAGTCAGGAACGTTTTGTCGATAAGTTGATTGTGGCGGAACAAATTGAGGATATTCTTACGGCATTTTCAAATTATCAGCCAGCGACACCGAAATGGATGTCGACTGCTGAAATTCAGGCTTGAGGATCAATGAGTGAAAATTATCACCGTCGCGGCTGCCGTGATTTTGAATGAACAAAATCAATTGTTATTAGTACGCAAGCAAAACACACATGCATTTATGCAAGTGGGCGGCAAATTGGAAATGGATGAAGTACCTGAAATCACGATGCAACGTGAGATTTTGGAGGAAATTGGTTGTGAATGTGAGCTGAAACAATTCATTGGTCGTTTCGAAACAGCTGCAGCCAATGAACCCGATCATGTTTTGGTAAGTTATGTGTATGCCGTTGAATTAAAGCAGCCACCGCAAATTGCAGCCGAAATCGCAGAAATGAAATGGATTGATTTAGATGATCAATTTACTTTACTTGCGCCCTTAACGAAAGAAATTGTGATTCCGTGGTGTCAGCAAAATCAAGTGAATTAGTTTGTTGTACTTGTGCGGCTGCTATGCAGGCACTATAGATTTGTTGGCAGCCGAGTTGGGTCAGTACCTTAGATAAAGCACGAATCGAACTGCCTGTGGTCAGGACATCATCGAGAATAAGGACTTTGCGATAACGAATTGAGTTAGGCGGTGCTGCCACAAATTGTTGCTCAATATCTTCCATACGTTCTAAGCGTGATAAGCCTTTTTGTGAGTGTTGAGCCAAGCGTTGTACTGGCTGCCACACAGGAACATTCAGGTGAGCGCTTAGTGTTTTGGCCAATAGCAGGGCCTGATTAAAACCACGTTCTGTTAGGCGATCAATCGAAATAGGCATTGGTACAATCGCATGTACTTTAGGAAGTCTGAGTTGTAATAGCAGGCCATCTAATATTCTTTGATGATGCAGTTTCTGCTCGTATTTAAACTGTTGAATGATCCGATCAATCGGATAGTGATAATGGCAAGCAACCAAGATCTGTTGCTGATTACGCTCGATATTTTGCTTTAACCAAGGCAGTTGTTGCCAGCAACTTTGACATACACCAAATTGGCGTTTCATGCCGATGTCGCAGAGACTGCACGGTGTAAAATAATCAAAAACCTGCTGTGCTGATATGCCAAGTTGTTTAAACATAGGCATATCTTGGAGCCTCAGGCAGCCAGCGCTTGAGTAGTCCTTCCGCATGTTGTGGGTAGTCCTTTAGAATTTGCTCTGCCACATAATGCGCCTGTGTGAGTAAATGATCATCCCGTTCTAAACGTGCCACGCGAAAGCCCATATCTCCGGTTTGTTTGGTACCGAGTAATTCTCCAGGACCTCGAATTTCCAAATCCTTTTCTGCGATCACAAAGCCATCATTGCTTTCACGTAAAATTGAAAGCCGTTCCTGCCCATTCTGCGATAATGGGGTTTTATACAGTAGTGCACAAAAACTGGCGGTTGCACCACGCCCAACCCGTCCACGTAATTGATGTAATTGGGAAAGGCCCAAGCGCTCGGCATTTTCAATCACCATAATCGAGGCATTCGGTACATCGACCCCGACTTCAATCACTGTAGTGGCAATTAACAGTTGGGATTGATTGTCTTTAAACGCTTGCATCACCGCTTGCTTTTCATCAGGCTTCATCTTGCCATGTACCAGACCAATGTTGATGTCTGGAAAACGCTCTTTAATTTCTTGATAAGTGGCTTCTGCGGCTTGCGCATCCAGCGTTTCAGATTGTTCCACTAAGGTACAGACCCAATAGGCTTGTTTACCTTCACGACAATTGCTGGCAATGCGTTGCAATACCTGCTCACGCCGTTCTAGGGGAATGGTTACGGTTTGAATCGGGGTACGTCCAGGCGGAAGTTCATCAATAATCGAGGTGTCTAAATCCCCATAAGCACTCATGGCTAAAGTACGGGGAATCGGTGTTGCCGTCATCACTAATTGGTGTGGCGTAAATTGATCTGCACCCTTATTTCTTAAGGCAAGACGTTGATCGACACCGAAACGATGTTGTTCGTCAATAATCACCAATCCCAGTTTAGAAAATCCAACAGTGTCTTGAAACAGGGCATGTGTACCCACGATCAATTGTGCATGACCTTCTTTGATTTGTTGTTCTGCTTGAGTTCTGGCTTTGCCTTTTTGTTTGCCTGACAGCCATGCAACCTGAATGCCCAAAGGCTCAAACCAGCGTTTAAAGTTTAAGTAATGCTGTTCAGCTAAAATTTCAGTTGGTGCCATTAAGGCCACTTGCCAATCCGCTTCTAAGGCATGGCACGCCGCGACTGCAGCGACCAAAGTTTTACCTGCGCCTACATCACCTTGCACCAAGCGTAGCATTGGTTGATCTTGTTTAAGATCTTGCAGAATTTCTTTGGATACCCGTTTTTGTGCATTGGTCATTTGGAAGGGCAAACCTTCCAAGAGTTTCTTCGCCAGCACTTTACTGCTACTAAAGCGTGGAGCAGAAATTTGCCGAATATAAGCACGTCGGGTGAGTAAACTGATTTGATGGGCAACCAGCTCTTCAAAAATCAGACGCTGTTGCGCTGGATGTGAACCTTGATTGAGCTGGAGCATATTAGCATTAAGCGGCGGCTCGTGGATGTAATGGAGCGCTTGTTTAAGCTCATAGCCATTGCTGTATTTGCTGGGCAGTAATTCAGGTAAGTCATCACTATGATGCTGCAAGGCTTGGCGGACGTATTCACGCAGCTTGGGTTGAGTTAAGCCTTCAGTGCTGGGGTAAATCGCAGTGAGTTGTGTCTTGGGTAAAGCAGTATGTTGCTGGATTACTTGAATTTCGGGATGATACAACTCCAAACCCCGTGCGCCAACGCGAACTTCACCAAAAATCCGTAATCGTTGCCCCATTTGGATACGATCAGTCAGACCTTTATAAATATGGTAAAAGCGCAAGGTTACCTTGCCAAAATCATCTTGTAGCAGAGCTGCGAGCGATTTCTTTTTCCCCGGAGGGAAATCGACAGAACGGACTTCACCTTCAAGCAAGTAACTTCGTCCAACGATCAGCTGATTCATTGGAATAATAGTGCTACGATCTTCATAGTCACGGGGAAGATGGAATAACAAATCATCCGTGCTAAAAATATGAAGCTTTTCTAAGAGGGTCGCTGCGGCAGCACCAACGCCTTGTAATTGCTGAACTGATGTCATCTCTGCTCAAAGGTGTGTATGCATATTTTATTTATTGGTTATGGTAAAACATCTCAGCGTGTCGCTAAACACTTATTTGAGCAAGGTCACCACATTAGCACAATTAGTCGCAGTGAAAAAACAGATTGTTACGCGACCCATTATATTCAGGATATTCATCAGCTGGATTTAAGTAAACTGCCACCTGTTGATATGGTGTATGTGGTATTGGCCCCTGCACAGAGTGGTATAGCAGCCTATCAGCAAACCTATCTTGACAGTGTATTGCCCATTGTCAACGCACTCAAAGTACATCCCGTGCAACGTATTGTCGTGGTGTCCTCGACTCGGGTGTATGGCGAAAATGCAGGAGAGCGAATTGATGATGAATCGCTGATACAGCCTGCTGATGAGCAAGGGCGTATTCTTCGGGAGATGGAATTACTTTGGCAAGCACATTATCCGCAACAAAGTATTATTGTTCGCCCGACTGGCATTTATGGGACTTCAATCGCCCGACTCAAAAAAATGGCAGAACAGAGTCTAACTTATCCCGCAATCCATTTTAGTAATCGCATTCATATTGATGATTTAGCAAAGTTTTTAGCATTATTAGTTAATTTATCTAAAGTTGAAGCAAGTTATATCATTAGCAATAATACACCACTACCAATGCACGAAATATTATGGTGGTTTCAACAGCAACTCCATGTAAAACCCTTAGAACTAGTATCAGAACAACACACTGGCAAGCGAATTTACGCGACACGATTAGTTGAGATTGATTTTAAATTTGACCATTTGATTTGCTTTAATGACTATGCAGCGGCTTTATTGGCACATAGTAATGAAAAATAATTAGATTAGACTGTAAAGAAAGTTTAAAGAGTTGGTATGTATTTTGAATTATAAATACCAATAGATTCCTGAAAGGAACCGCCTAAATTAAGCACATGGTTTGCGGCGAGGCGTAAAGGTGATACATGAGAAAAATAATTTGCATGATTTTATTCTGGTTGATCACAACCACTAGCTGGGCTGTTGAGCAGTCTTGGTGCGTATTCGATCCTTTAAGTACAAAGGGTGATATCAGTCGCCGTCTACAAGATATTCGTTTGTATGCGCTACAGAATCAAGTTCAATTAAAATTTCAAACTTTTAAGAATGAAAAGGAGGCTATACAAGCTTTTGAGCAGCGTAAATGTTCAGGCTTGGTGGCATCCAACTTTAATACCTATCGCTATAATCGTTTTATGGGCACAACCGGGGGGATTGGGCTAATTCCCAATAATCGTGTTGCCAGAGTCTTTTTACAGCTTTTAAATAATAGCAATGTAGAAAAGCGTATGATCGGGGCAGATTATGAAATGCTGGGTATGATCCCGATCGGCACGGCTTATATGATCATGAACACTCAGCAGATCAATAAGGTGTCTCAATTAAAAAATAAAACTATTGGTATTTTGGAGAATAATCCACCACAGCAAGCCTTGGTGCAAAGTGTAGGTGCTAAACCTGTCTACGTAGATTTTTCCAATGCGGTGGAATCCTTCAAGCAGAAAAAAATTGATATTTTGGCTGCACCTGCCTATGGAATATTGCCGTATAACTTGAAAAAAGAGTTTGGTGCAGACACGCAGGTCGTTAACTTCCCTATGGCATATTTTGCGATGAACATCGTGATTCGACCACAAGTCTACCCAGCGGGCTTTGGTCATCAAATACGATCTTGGTTTGTACGTAATAGCAATGTACTTGCTGCACAAGCCATTCAATGGGAAAACCATTTACCAGCCTATTACTGGGCGGATATCTCTGGTTATGAGAAACAGGGCTATGACGCGATGGTGGTGAAGATTCGGAATCGTTATGTCGACTCTGGTTATTATGATGCGTATTTTGTTTCGCTGATTAAACGCCTTAGATGTTTGGATGATCCGAAGTATTTAGAGTGTCGTTAGCACATTAAAAAAGGCAACCGAAGTTGCCTTTTTTAATGTTTAAGCTTTCTTGCGTTTTAAGCGGCGTTTGGCTTGTTGCGAAGCCATTGCTTCTAATGCTTCAGCTAGCTCTTCATCACTGAATGTAGTGATGTGCTGCAACATTTGTAAGGTGGTTTCATCTAACACCAGTTGTGCGCCCGCAGCCATCTCACTGAAATTATCATCGTATTCAATGAGGCCTTGCTCATTATTGCGAATATAATTTTGTTGAGTGAGGACTTTAATAAAGCTTTGGAATAGGGCTTTGTCAAAGAACTCTGGTGAGTTGAACTCATACAGTACCGATAGACGTTGACCCAATAAATGACTCAACTCTTCAACTTGCTTGGTTGAGATATTGCCTGAACCACGTTGAGTAATCAGTGCAAGGGTCATGTAGTAACGCTCTAAACTCTGTTTCACTGGCATCGCCAAGGTCACAAGTTTTTGATGTTCTTCACTGTTTGGTGTTGGGCTAAATAGGTTGTCTTCGTGATCTTGGAAAACAATACCAATCTGAACCAAGGCATCGATATAATTATCAATCTGCTTTTGTAGATCAGCAGCTTCCCATTTCATGAATAATTCAGCTTTTAAAAACGGATACAAGGTACGGATCACATTGCTTAAATCATTCTTGTGAATTTTACCATTGTGCTCAACCAGCGAAGCCACCAATGACGGTAAAACAAAGGCGTGTAAAATGTTATTACGGAAGTAAGTCAGCAATACCGCTTGATTATCTTCAATCGCAATAATATCGCCTAGCACATGTTGTACACGTTTGATTAACTTGAGTTTGAGACCATAAGCAATAATCTCTTTACCTGACAATGAGGTCACTTGCGTGCGCTCATCATATGGTCGTTGTGTTGCCAAGTCACGGTAGATATCGAGCTGTTTCGCACAGATTTCTTCATCTAAAGTGTGTTTTGGTGTTGCCAATAGAATTAAAGACAGTAATGACACAGGGTTGATGACGACAGCGCGGTTGATGTTTTCAACTATTAGATGTGCTGTTTGTGAAACAGTCGTTGAAATATCACTAGAGCTTGGAGTGTCGTTTTTACTTTGATTGATATTATTTTGTTTTAAAATATCATTTAAGAAGACTGGTTCACCGAAGTTGACATGTACTTTGCCAAAGATTCGTTCGATTTTACGTAAGGCTTTTACGATACCAAAAATTGACTCGCTTTCTTTCGGTTTGCCTTGCATTTCACCAACATAGGTTGAACCTTCCATCAGGCGTTCATAACCAATATAAGTGGGAACAAACACAATCGGTTTGGCTGGACCACGTAAATGTCCTTGAATGGTCATCGCCAACATCCCTGTTTTAGGCGGGAGTAAGCGACCGGTACGAGAACGACCACCTTCAATAAAGCACTCGATTGGTGTATTGCGCGATAAAATACTGTACAAATATTCTTTTATTACGGATGTGTAGAGTGCATTGCCACGGAAAGAGCGGCGAATAAAGAAGGCACCGCCGCCGCGTAATAACTGCCCCACAAATGGCAGATTGAGGTTATCACCTGCGACAATGTATGGAATCATCAAGCCACGTTTATAAATCACGTAGGATAATAATAAGTAGTCGATATGGCTACGGTGACACGGCGTATAAACAATTTCATAGTCTTTGGCCAATTCGCGCACGGTACTGAAGTTATGCACTTCCACACCATCATAGAGCTGCGTCCATAAACGGGTCAGGGCCATATCGGCAAAACGGACAGTTGATGCCGAATAGTCGGAGACGATTTCATTGACATAGCCAATCGCACGGCGTTCAGCTTCGAGCATACTGATTTTATGCTGAATGCTTTCACGGCGAATGGCATCTTGTACCTCAGGAGACTTCACCACGGATTGCATCACATTGCGACGGTCTGATAAGTCAGGGCCAAGCACCACTTCACGTTGCTGATCTAAATAGGTGTCCAATGAACTTGCAATATAGGTAGCAGGTGAAACATTTGGATGATTGGTCTTGGCATAATCTACCAATTCACGCAAAGATTGTGGCTCGTGAAATTCTAAATAAGATTGGCGGCCATGTAAGCCAATATTCATCAGTTGCTTGACTGTCCCTGGTGTTGCCCAAGTATCTGAAAATAATAATTTGAACCAAGAGTCTTCTTTATCTGGCGAACGGCCCCAAAGTACGGTCACAGGTACCAGCTGAATATCGATATCAGCTTGTTGCTCAAGTGCTTCAACCAGTTGTAGTAGGCGAGGTGGGAACGTTTGAGTATTAAAAAAATTGTTTTCGTTATGATGTAAAAACAGGACTGAGTTTTTTTCTTGATAACTGCCAAAACTCAAGGGATCTAAGGCAGGTTTTAAATTGAGACGACGGGTTTCACCATCCACCACCAATGCATTACTACGAGAATAATTCTGTAAAACATAGCACACCAACTTATTTGAATCGGTTGTGTTTGGCTCTGCTGTGGTGGATTCTGTAGGAACTTCACCAAGAACATGTGGGGTTACCACAAGGTCAAGTAACTTACTCGAAAGTTGGCGATACATTTGACCAAATCCAGTCTTGGACATTACAAACTCCTAAATAATAATCCTGACATCGAGTCATGATGAACCCGACATTCTGCGATATTCTTACATGAAACGGTATGTTATTTTCTGACAAAATATAGCGTATTTGGTAGATTTTATCGTTAAAAATCGTATTTTTAGTCGCTATAAATACATATTAAGATAATCAATACATCATTATCGTGACGGATGAATCATTTTATCCTGACCATTGTCATTTGAATTTGTGGCACAATCAAAATTATCAACCCTGAAAGGATTGGTTGATCTCTCCTCATTGATGTTGGAAGACTATTACATGAATGCGTTAACTCAAGAATTGGTAGAACTGTTGACTCTGGAAAAGCTTGAAGAGCATATTTTTCGAGGCAATAGCCGCAATTTGGTAGGCAAGCGAGTGTTCGGTGGGCAGGTGCTTGGACAGGCATTAAGAGCAGCGTCATATACCACGGATCGTCCAGCGCACTCTTTACATGCCTATTTCCTGTATGGTGGCGATGTCAATGCACCGATTATTTATGAAGTTGATCCCCTCAGAGATGGTAAAAGCTTTGCCAGTCGACAGGTTCGTGCGATCCAACATGGCCGTACTATTTTCTCTGCAATGGTCTCTTTTGCCAATCCAGAAGAAGGCTTGAACTATCAACATAAAGAGCCTGAATACCCTGAACCAGAGACATTAAAGTCTGAGAATGAGCTGAAAGAAAGTCTGATTAACTTTGTCCCTGAAAATGTACGTGCCAGTTTTATGCGGGAGCGTCATGTGGAAATCAGACCGACGCAGTTGATTAACCCATTTCAGCCGCAGCCTGAAGCGCCGTTCTATGCGCATTACATTCGTACCCATGATACGATTCCAGCGGATTTAGATGAAATCTCACTGCATCAGGCGATTGTGGCATTCTATTCAGACTTTACCTTGATGACCACGGCTTTACGTCCACATGGTTTGTCATGGATCTCTCCAAACTTACAATGTGCCAGTATCGACCATACCATTTACTTCCATCGTCCGCTGCGTGCAGATGAATGGATGCTTTATGATATGGAGGCGACCATTAGTGCCAGTTCCCGTGGCTTGAATTTTGGGCGGATGTGGCAAAATGGACAGTTGGTCTGTAGTACCGTTCAAGAAGGTTTGATTCGGCTCAGAGAAATTGAAACCCAGTAAAAAGTAAACCAGTACTAAGGCCATCATTCTGATGGCTTTTTTTATCATAAGGATGTGACAAAAAATTGCTCGATTCTTCAACATGAGCATGCCATAGTACCGATAAGTTAAATGTTTACCCATTAAACAATGAATTTAAATACACAAATTTTAATTGCAGCTGTGCTTGGTGTCGCTTTCGGTTTTCTGTTACTTGCCTATCCACAAACCGCATTTGTTGAATCTAGTCTTTATGGACTGGGCATCTTAAGTAGTGTTTTCATTGGTTTATTGAAAATGCTGCTGATTCCATTGATTTTTAGCTCAATCGTAGTTGGGGTTTCCAATTTACAGGCGGGTGGGCAATTCGGGCGTGTTTGGAAAATTACCGCTTTAAGCTGCTTGACGACGACGACCTTGGCTTTAATTCTGGGGATTAGTTGTGCGCATTTGTTTGATGTGGGTAAAGGCGTCGATATTCAGCTGTTTCAAGAGGCAATGGACAGTCACCAAACACCAGATACCCTAACGCCATCGAGTTTTGTCACCACCTTTATTCAAAACACTTTAATCAATCCATTTAAGGCCTTTAGTGAAGGCAATGTGTTGGCTGTGGTGGTGTTTGCCTTATTCCTAGGTGTGGCATTGGTCAAAGGAGGTGAACGTTTTAGTCTCGTCCGTAACATCAGCCAGCAATTCTTTGACATCATGATGATGTTGGTGGGTTGGGTGATGAAGCTAGCACCGATCGGGATTTTTGCGCTTTTAGCCAAGCTGATTGCGACTGAAGATTTGTCTGTATTAAGTCGGTTGGTTGAATTCGCGGCAGTAGTGACGGGGACGACTATATTCCATGGTGTGGTGGTGTTACCTGCTTTGCTGTGGATTTTTGGTCGTATGAATCCGATTACCTTTTTTAGAGGGGCGAGAACGGCTTTAGTCACCGCTTTTGCGACCAGTTCAAGTTCAGCAACTATGCCGCTGAGTATGAAGTGTGCGCAGGAAAACTTAGGTGTACGGCCACAAACGGCAGGTTTTGTGATTCCTTTAGGCACACAATTAAATATGGATGGTACGGCGTTGTACGAAGCTGCAGCTGCCTTATTTATTGCCAATCTGATGGGGTTGGATCTGAGTTTAACGCAGCAGATTATCGTGTGTTTAACGGCAATGATTGCATCCTTAGGTGCACCAGGGATTCCGAGTGCGGGGATGGTGACCATGATTATGGTGCTACAGTCAGTCGGTTTACCTGCGGAGGCGATTGCAATTTTACTGCCGATCGACCGTGTGTTGGATACGGTGCGTACTGTGGTCAATGTACAAGGTGATATGATGATTAGTGTGGTAGTTGATCGCTACGCAAAACAGGCAGAAGCTGAATCAAGCTGATCGTATTGGGCGTAAAAAAGCAGGAGATGGCTCCTGCTTTTTTATTCTATAAAAGAATGCTTATGCTGCGGGTTGTAAGGCGCGTTTTGCAGCAGGGGAATTATTTAAATAATTCACAGCATCTTGGGTATTGCCTTCTTTGACTGGGTCATACCAAGGCATGAGGTAATCAATCTGTTGTGCAACCAACCATGCAGGACCTGGCAAGATTTTAGCGTCTTTTAACGCGATCTTCGACCATTCGATCCAGATCCATGGCTTAAATAAGCTTGGCTTCTTGTCAGCAAAACGAGGGTCTTGGCTCATGATATGTGCAGCGCCATCGACCCATAGGCCGAGTACACCGATAATGACGGCAACACTCATGTAGTAACGTGCGATATAACCACCGCCTAAATGACGATAAAGATCAAATGCAACGGTACGGTGTTCAATTTCTTCAGAGCCATGCCATTTAATCAGATCGATCATTTCTGGATCTGCACCGAGTTCTTCCCAGCGCTTGTTGTACAGTGCATATTTGCCCAGTACACAGGTCATGTGTTCAACAGTCGCAATCACACCTAGACGGAATAAATCCCACTGATGTTCGAGTGCTTTTGGAATTTCTTTATCGAAAGGCTTGTCTGCCAAGACCTTGGTGAATAAGAAATCCATGATGTCGAGGTTACGCTGAATATCAATATTGCGTTGCGTCAAATATTCTTTATTGGCAGAGGTATGGGCAACGGCATGCATTGCTTCCTGACGAATAAAGGCTTGGACATCTTGCTTTAATTTTTCATCGGTAATTTGAGGAAGGACTTTGTTATATAAACGGCAAAACCAAAATTCACCAGCAGGTAAAATATTGTTAATTTCATTAATAAAATAGCTGGCAAAAGGCTGGTTTGGAATCCAATCCACTGGCGTATTTTCCCAGTCAAACTTTACTTTGCGTGGGAGGATTTTATAGTCAATCGAAGAACCAAGAACTTTGTTCTTCACAAATGATAGTAATTTCATCGTTTAGTCCTAATCGATAGTGCAATGAACCAACACTAAGCAGTATATGAAAACTACCTAGTGTTTGTGTTTAGCAATTCGGGACAATTAAAAATTATTTTATGCAACTTGATGCATAAAATGCACTTTTTATTCTTGAATGTCGGTTTCTGAGGCTTCTGGGATTTGGCTGAGGTCAAATTCCGTTGGTTGATCAAGCGTGTAATTCAAACGACCTGCCATGACAGTTGCCAGTTCTTCTAAGCCAATGCGATTGAGCGATGAAAACAGTTGAATTGAGAAATCGAGTTTCATTTTCTTCAATTGCTGTTTTACATCAAATAAAACTTCATTGGCAGGGCCGCGGTTCAACTTATCTGCTTTGGTCAGCAGGATATGTACAAATAAATGACGTGAATGTGCCCATTCCAGCATCATCAAGTCAAAGTGCTGTAAAGGATGGCGAATATCCATCAATAGCACCAAGCCTTGTAAGCTTTTACGGTGGATTAGATAATTTTCGAGTTCTTTCTGCCAAACGATTTTCATTGCTTCAGGAACCGCTGCATAACCATAGCCAGGTAAATCGACCAAGCGCTGATCTGGATTACCCAAGCTGAAAAAGTTGATCATTTGGGTGCGGCCCGGTCTTTTTGAAGCACGTGCCAATTGTTTTTGATTAGTCAAAGTGTTGATTGCACTTGATTTACCAGCATTGGAACGGCCAGCAAATGCGATTTCATAACCCGTATCTTCTACGCATAAAGCCAGTTTCGGCGCACTCATCAAAAATTCAGCTTGGCGTAACCAAGTTAAAGACTGTACTGCATATTCAGTTAATGCAGGGTCAGTCTTTTTTTCATAACTGATTTTTTGTTTAGGTGCGAGTCTGGCTTTGGTATCTTTCGATTTTTCACTGCGACGCATAGAAGCTTACTTTTGAATAGAAATAGCAACGACCATTATAAAGGATGTGAGGCGTTCGTGCGAATCCTTCATCTATATGTGATTTTAAGCTTTCTGAATAAGCTCTAAAAAGTCGATATTTGAGCGTGTGGAAGAGGGGATAATGCCCTGTTGGACGACTTCGCCAAGCGTATATTGGTCCAGGCTTTGATAGAAGCATTCTAAGGCTTGATCTAAAATTCCTTTTAGTCCGCAGTTGGCTCGAAGTACACAAGGAGGGGTATTACATTCAACAATTTGATGATTTCCTTGTAAGGTTCGAACAATCGCACCTAATTTCAGATTCTTGGCTTCCGGATTGAGGCGCAGGCCACCGCCTTTGCCGCGAATAGTCACAATCCAGTGTTGCTTACCCATGAAGTGCACGACTTTAACCAAGTGGTTTTGCGACACATGTAAGTCTTCTGCGATATCTGCAATCGTATAAGGTACATCACTCGGACGAGCGACATACATCAAAATTCTGAGTGCATAATCAGTAAACTTATTGAGTTGCATGTGGTTTCACTCAATCTGGTGCAAGAAATAGAAAGGGCTAGTCTAACATAGACTAGCCCTATGCAAAATGTGGTGTGGCTTAGCTGAGTTTGACCCCACCTGTACCAAAGGCTTCACTGTGAATGTTGGCAGCAGGAATACCACGAGCAACCAGCGCCTGATGTTGCGCTGCCATAAATGGCATTGGGCCACATAGGTAATAATCAGCATTGGCTGGTAATAGTGCAGCATCGATGCTGCTTAAATCTAAACGTCCAGCAACATCGTAGTCTTCACCAAGGTTGTCATTTTCGTGTGGAAATTCATATGCCGTAAATGTACTTAAACGTGGATACTTGGTTTTAAGTTGCTGAATATGTTGCTTCATGGCATGCACTTGGCTGCTACGGCAGGCATGAATGAAGTTCACGGGTTGCGGCATATCCAATGTCACTAACTGGTTCAACATCGCAATCATTGGGGTTAATCCTACACCCCCACTGATAAAGACATTGCGCTTGCTGCTATCGATCAGATAGAAATTACCTGTTGGTGCAGACACTTCAATTTCAGAGCCTTCAGCTAAACTATGTAATGTGCTTGATACCCAGCCACCTGCAAGTTCACCTTTTTCATCTTCACGTTTGACCGAGATACGCAAATAATCTGCCTGTGGGCTGGTCGAAAGCGTGTATTGACGCGGTTGTCTTAAATTCAACTCAGGTACAAATACGCGAACTGAGATGTACTGACCTGCTTCATAGTGTGGTAATTCGCCACCGTCTACAGGGGCAAGGTAGAACGAGGTAATCTCATCACTTTCCACCACTTTTTTGGCGATTTTGAAATTACGCCAACCTAACCAGCTGCCTTGGGTTTGTTGGTGTTGATCATAAATGGCTTTTTCAGTACTGATAAATAGATCAGCCAATTGACCATAAGCGGCAGCCCATGCGCCAATCAATGGATCTTCCATTGAAATATTGAGGACTTCACTAATCGAGTGCAAAAGGTTTTCACCGACAATGCCGTAGTCAGGGGATTGAATATTTAAGCTCACGTGTTTATGCGCAATCATTTCAACCACAGGTAAAAGCACAGAAGGGTCTTCAATATTCTCAGCATACGCCAAAACTGCACCCGCAAGTGCCTGTGCTTGAGCCTCACTGCGTTGGTGTCCCATATTAAAGGTTTCTTTTAATTCGGGATGATTACCTAACATGCGGTTATAGAAGTATCCAGTCAGTGCAACACCATTTTCGCGTAGGACAGGAACAGTGGCTTTTACTAGGTCAATTTGCTGCGGAGTCATGCTTGATCTCTCTTGGCTATCATTTATAAGATGTATTTAAAATACATCTTATAAGGTGTATTTGCAATGCATATTTAAATGAAAGCCATAAAAAAATTAAGGGATAATAAATTATCCCTTAATTTACAATTAGCTATGGTTTTATTATTTACCAAATAAAGAACCGAGTAAGCCACGAACAATTTTTTGTCCAGTCGTCCCGCCCAAACTACGGGCTGCACTCTTGGCAAAAGTACCGACGATATCTTGAGTGAGTTTCTCACGATCACGCTGTGACTTTTCTGCGGCTTTTTGCTGCTCACGAGCAAAACGTTCTTGTTCTTTGGCTTGTTGCTTAGCCAAAGCATCTTGCTCTTTGCTTTGCTGTTTGGCTAACTCGTCTGCCTCTTTTTGCTGGGATTGTTGCAATACTTTCTTTTGCAGCATTTCATAGGCACTGTCGCGATCCACGGCTTGGTCGTAGACACCCGCCACAATACTTTGCCCAATAATCACTTGGCGTTCTTCAGGCGTGATCGGGGTAAAGGAGGAGTAAGGAGGCATCACCCAACCGCGCTCCACAATTTGTGGCGTTCCTTGTTCATCTAGGCAACTAATCAATGCTTCACCGACTGCAAGTTCAGTAATGGCTTGGTCGACTTTAAACTCTGGATTGGCACGGAAAGTATCCGCTGCAGTTTTGACAGCCTTTTGGTCTTTGGGGGTAAATGCACGTAAGGCATGTTGTACACGGTTACCCAATTGCCCTAATACGCTTTCAGGCAGATCAAGTGGATTTTGGGTAATGAAATAAATCCCCACACCTTTAGAACGGATCAAACGTACCACTTGTTCAATCTTTTGTTGCAAAGCAGGACTGGCATTATCAAATAGTAAATGCGCTTCATCGAAGAAGAATACCAACTTTGGCTTGTCCATATCGCCGACTTCAGGCAACTGCTCAAACAATTCAGACATCATCCAGAGCAGGAAGGTCGCGTAAAGCTTTGGCGTGTTCATCAATTTATCAGCAGCTAGGATATTGATATAGCCATGGCCATTGGTGTCAGTTTGAATGAAATCGAGAATATTCAGGCTTGGCTCACCAAAGAACTGTTCACCGCCTTGATCACCTAAAGCCAGTAGATTGCGTTGAATTGCACCCAGACTGGCAGGGGAAAGGTTGCCATATTCGGCTTTGAGGCTGGCTGCATTTTCACTGACGTAAGTCAGCATGGCTTTAAGATCTTTAAAATCAATCAGCAGTAAACCTTGATCATCTGCCACACGGAACACAGCTGAAAGTACACCTTCTTGGGTGTCATTCAGATTCAGCATTTGTGCCAGTAATAAGGGGCCAATCTCTGAAATGGTGGTACGAATCGGATGGCCTTGCTGACCGAATAAATCCCAAAAAATAACGGGAGATGCTGCAAAAGGAATTGCATCTAGTTGCAGGCTTTTCAGACGGTCCTCAAATTTAGGATTGCTGCTGCCCGCTTTGGCAAGACTAGAGACATCACCTTTGGCATCGGCAAGGAATACGGGTACACCAATACGAGAAAAGCTTTCCGCCATCACCTTAAGAGTTACAGTTTTACCAGTTCCTGTCGCACCTGCAATCAAACCATGTCGGTTTGCAAATTTAGAATGTAAAACAATATCTTGTGTTGTATCAGTGGTTTTTTTTGCAATAACGATTGGTGTACTCATTCTTCACCTGTTTTTAATCTCAATCGAGCTGTTTTAATGCGTTTTGAATATCTTGAATTAAATCTTCTGGATGTTCTAGTCCAATACAGAAGCGAACCAATAAACCTTGTTGTAAATGTGTATTTTCCAAAGTACGCATTTGTTTTAAGTCATACAGCATTGCCAGACTAACAGGACCGCCCCAACTAAATCCGAGTTTAAACAGCGTTAGGCTGTCGCAGAACCTTCGGATCATGACTAGATCATATTCTGGTTTGAAAATAACACTGACCAAGCCTGCACTTTTGCCAGTGCTGCAAATTTCTGTCCAGAATTGATGGCCTGCTGCATCAGGATCACTTGGATGCAGGACTTGGCTAAACTGTGGTTGTTGTTTTAACCAATTCAACAGGGTGAGTGCACTTTGCGCTTGCTGTTCATAGCGTAAAGACATATGCGCCAAGCTGCGTTGGATCTGTGCCGTATCATCACCTGAAACGGAAATTCCTTGGATAGCATGCATACGATAGAGTTTGTGATGGAGTGCTTGGTCATTCGTGACCACAGAACCCATTAAGATATCGCCACCACCGCTTGGGTATTTGGTTAGTGCATGAACTGTAATATCGACAGTGAGGTGCTCATCTGAGAAATCAAAAGCATTAAAAGCTAGCCCTGCGCCCCACGTATTATCCAGTGCAGTGAGTACATTGGCTTGTCGTGCTTTTTTAACCAGATTTTTTAAATCAGGAAATTCTAGCGTGACTGACCCTGCCGCTTCTAGCCAGATGAGCTTGGCTTTTTCAGTCGGCTGGAAGCTGTTGGCATCAATCGGATTATAAATTCTAACTGTGATGCCATAACGATCTTGCAGATGATTTAAGTGCTCAAGATTGGGCCCGTATATATTATCGGCGACCCAGACCTCATCCCCTGAACTTAAAATGGCACTATTCACGAGATTAATCGCAGATAAACCGCTTGGTGCAAGCAAGCAATAACGTCCGCCTTCAATTTGCGCAATATTGTCCCCTAATGTAAACGTCGTCGGGGTGCCGTGTGTGCCATAACTATAGTCATAAGCATCGGTCCAATGGCGGTCAAAAAGGTGCGCCGTGCTTTTAAAAATAATGGTGGATGCACGAAATAAGGGAGGCTGAACGGTTTCAATGTATTGAGGGGCTTGGCGTGGTGCATGAATCAGATTGGTTTGTGCTTTATTGTGTGTTGTCATGGGGCATGGGCTAAATAAATATAATGACTTAGGTTAAGAGAAAATCAACCAAGCCGCTAGTGTTGCGCTGCTTTTGTACAGAATCGGTACGGATTAATACGATTGCTCAAAACTGGCTTTATTTTTGCTAAGACTAATTATCATTCTAACGATAAATAGGTTCTAGCGCATGAAGTCGCATTTAAGAGTGCATTATTTTCAGCACATTGCTGGTGAAGGTTTTGGCAGTTGCTATGACTTTTTAAAAGCACATAAAGCAAAAATTACCGCAACTGAGTTTTTTGCATTACCCGTCGATTTACCCTTGGAGTTGGAAGCCTTACCGCGAGTAGATGAAGTTGATCTGCTGATTATTATGGGGGGAACCATGAGTGTGAATGATGAAGCAAATTATCCGTGGTTGAAGCTCGAAAAAAGATGGTTACGACGTTATTTGGCTGCGGGTAAACCTGCGATTGGGTTGTGCTTGGGTGGTCAGTTAATTGCCAATGCCTTGGGGGCAGCCGTGAGTCGTAATCCGTACCAAGAATTAGGCTGGATGGATGTGGGGCGTGCCTCGCATATACCTGAGGATTATTTTCAGATTCCAGAGCAATTGAATATATTGCAATGGCATAGCGAAACTTTTGAAATTCCAAAGGGTGGGGTGCGTTTAGCCGAGAATAAAGTCTGCCGGAATCAAATGTATCAGATCGGACGTAATGTTCTTGGGTTTCAGTTTCATCCAGAAATGACACCACAGACCTTGGCGCTGTTGATTGAGAATGAAGAGGATATGGCAGTTTTTAATGGTGAATATGTACAACCGATATCTGAATTAAAAAGAACCATCAAAAGTAAATTTGAACAGGGAAATCGTTTGTTGAATCAGGCAATCGATTATGTTGTGAGTGCATAGCTGGATTGATTGCTTAAAAAATGAAAAGAAGAATTGCATAAGACTTAAACAATCGTTATAATGAGCGACCCTCAAATGGAGGGCGTTTGCTACGAAGAAAGTAGTTAACGCATTACAGTCGTGGCATCGATCATGACCTTAGTGATTTTCACTGCCCTTGACACTTACCAGAATGGTGAGGTGCGTCATGGGTGATTCTTTATATATTTGGCTTGGAGTTTACTGGTATGTCTAACCAGAGAATTCGTATCCGTTTGAAGTCTTTTGATCATCGTCTGATTGATCAATCTGCTCAAGAGATCGTAGAAACCGCTAAGCGTACTGGCGCACAAGTGTGTGGTCCAATTCCGATGCCTACTCGCATCGAACGCTTCAACGTTCTTACTTCACCACACGTCAATAAAGACGCTCG
This sequence comes from Acinetobacter sp. Ac_3412, assembly GCF_013072675.1. NCBI lineage: Bacteria > Pseudomonadati > Pseudomonadota > Gammaproteobacteria > Moraxellales > Moraxellaceae > Acinetobacter > Acinetobacter sp. Ac_3412. The sequence continues at coordinate 425,395 of NZ_LXUJ01000011.1, forward strand.
TGATCAGTACGAAATCCGCACTTATAAGCGTTTGATCGACATCGTTCAACCAACAGATAAAACTGTTGATGCATTGATGAAGTTAGATCTTGCTGCTGGTGTTGATGTTCAGATCGCTTTGGGTTAAGGCTTTCGGTTGATTAACTTTTTAAGTTAATTAGGCCGCTTTTTTAGAGGTTTATGCACATGGCTATTGGTTTAGTCGGTCGCAAATGTGGTATGACTCGCGTCTTTACAGATGCTGGTGTATCTGTACCTGTTACAGTTATCGAAGTCGATCCAAACCGCATTACGCAAATCAAAACACTTGAAACTGATGGTTATCAAGCAATTCAAGTAACTACTGGTGAACGTCGCGAATCGCGCGTAACTAACGCTCAGAAAGGTCACTTCGCGAAAGCGGGTGTTGCTGCTGGTCGTTTAGTTAAAGAGTTCCGTGTTACTGAAGCTGAGCTTGAAGGCCGTGAAGTGGGTGCTTCTATCGGTGTTGATCTGTTCACAGTTGGTCAAATTGTTGACGTAACTGGTCAGTCAAAAGGTAAAGGTTTCCAAGGTGGTGTTAAGCGTTGGAATTTCCGTACGCAAGATGCTACTCATGGTAACTCTGTATCTCACCGTGTATTAGGTTCTACAGGTCAAAACCAGACACCTGGTCGCGTGTTCAAAGGCAAGAAAATGGCTGGTCACTTAGGTGACGAACGCGTAACAGTTCAAGGTCTTGAAATCGTATCTATTGACGCTGAACGTTCTGTTTTAGTTGTTAAGGGTGCTATTCCTGGTTCAACTGGCGGTGACGTTGTTGTACGTCCTACCATCAAGGCCTGAGGGGAAATACTGTGAATTTAAAAACTGTTTCCGGCTCTGCTGTTGAATTGTCTGAAGTTGCTTTCGGACGTGAATTTAACGAAGCTCTTGTACACCAAGTTGTTACAGCTTACTTAGCTGGTGGTCGTCAAGGTACTCGTGCTCACAAATCACGTGCAGATGTTTCTGGCGGTGGTAAAAAGCCATTCCGTCAAAAAGGTACTGGTCGCGCTCGTGCGGGTTCTATTCGTAGCCCTATCTGGGTTGGTGGTGGTAAAACTTTTGCTGCTCGCCCACAAGATTGGTCTCAAAAAGTAAACCGTAAGATGTACCGCGGTGCAATGCAATGTATCTTAGCTGAACTTGTTCGCCAAGATCGTCTTGTATTAGTTGAAGAGTTTGCTGTTGCAGCTCCAAAAACTAAAGACTTGCTTGCAAAACTTACAGACTTGAATGCAACTCGCGCATTGATCATTACAGATGCTGTAGATGAGAACTTGTATCTCGCAGCTCGCAACCTTCCACACGTTGATGTGGTTGATGCTACTGCTATTGATCCTGTTAGCTTGATCGCATTTGATAAAGTTGTAATGTCTGTAGCTGCTGCTAAGAAAATTGAGGTAGAACTCGGATGAACAACGAACGTATCTATCAAGTCCTATTAGGACCAGTATTCTCAGAAAAAGCACAAGTTTTAGGTGATACTGCTGGTGTTCAAGTGTTCAAAGTTGCATTAAATGCAAACAAACTTGAAATCAAGAAAGCAGTTGAGCAGCTCTTTGGTGTTGAAGTTGTAAAAATTAATACAACGATCACTAAAGGTAAAACAAAACGCTTTGGTAAAACATTAGGACGTCGTTCTGATGTGAAAAAAGCATACGTCACCCTGAAAGCTGGCCAAGATGTAGAAATGGCTGACTTGGGCGATACCGCTGAAAACGCAGCGGAATAAGGACGAGAATTATGCCAATTCAAAAATGTAAGCCAACGTCTCCAGGACGTCGCTTTGTAGAGAAAGTGGTTCATGACCATCTTCACAAAGGCGCGCCTTATGCACCGTTGGTAGAAGCTAAAAAACGTACTGGTGGTCGTAATAACAATGGTCACATCACTACACGTCACGTGGGTGGTGGTCATAAACAAAACTACCGTATTGTTGACTTTAAACGTAACAAAGATGGTATTCCAGCGACTGTAGAGCGCATCGAATACGATCCTAACCGTACAGCTCATATTGCTTTATTGAAATATGCTGATGGTGAACGTCGTTACATCATTGCACCTAAAGGCCTACGTGCTGGTGATAAAGTACAATCTGGTAACGATGCTCCAATTCGTCCAGGTAACTGCTTGCCACTTCGCAACATGCCAATCGGTTCTACACTTCACAACCTTGAACTTAAAATCGGTAAAGGTGCTCAATTAGCACGTTCTGCTGGTACTTCAGTTCAGTTGTTGGGTCGTGATGGTTCTTACGCTATCGTTCGTTTACGTTCTGGTGAAATGCGTAAAGTCCACGTTGAATGTCGTGCTGTAATTGGTGAAGTTTCTAACCAAGAAAGCAACCTTCGTTCATTGGGTAAAGCTGGTGCTGCGCGCTGGCGTGGTATTCGTCCTACCGTTCGTGGTATGGCGATGAACCCAGTAGACCATCCACACGGTGGTGGTGAAGGACGTAGTAAAGGTATTCAACCTGTAAGTCCATGGGGTCAAAAAGCTAAAGGGTACAAGACACGTACCAATAAGCGTACGACTAAGATGATTATTCGCGACCGTCGCGTCAAGTAAGGGAATCTGAATAATGCCTCGTTCATTAAAAAAAGGTCCATTCGTCGACGCGCATTTGTTCGCTAAGGTTGAAGCTGCGATTGCTGCTAACAACCGTAAGCCGATCAAAACATGGTCACGTCGTTCAATGATCCTTCCAGACTTTGTTGGTTTAACAATTTCTGTTCACAATGGCCGTAACCACGTTCCAGTAATTGTTACTGAACACATGGTTGGTCATAAATTGGGTGAATTCGCGCCAACTCGTACCTATCGTGGTCACGGTGTTGATAAGAAGTCTAAACGTTAATAGGTGCTATGATGGAAGTAACTGCTAAATTACGCGGTGCCGCTATCTCGGCACAAAAAGCACGTTTAGTTGCTGATTTGATCCGTGGTAAGTCGGTTGCACGTGCGATAGACATTTTGAACTTCAGCAACAAGAAAGCAGCTGTGCTTGTTAAAAAAGCACTTGAATCTGCAATCGCGAATGCTGAACACAACAACAGCTTAGATGTTGATGACCTTAAAGTAACTACGATTTACGTTGATGAGGGCATGAGCCTTAAACGTATCATGCCACGTGCTAAAGGCCGTGCAGATCGTATTACTAAGCGTACTTGTCACATCACCGTTAAGGTAGGGGTTTGATATGGGTCAGAAGGTTCATCCAATCGGTATCCGCCTAGGTGTTGTGAAACGTCATAACGCTAACTGGTATGCGAGTCCGAAACAATACGCTGAATACTTGCTTAAAGATCTTCAAGTTCGTGAGTTTTTAACTAAAAAACTTAAAAACGCGATGATCAGCAATATTCTTATCGAACGTCCTACAGGCGCTGCTAAAGTAACAATTAGCACTGCTCGTCCTGGTATCGTTATCGGTAAAAAAGGCGAAGATATTGAGAAATTACAGCGCGAACTCACCAACATTATGGGTGTTCCAGCTCAAGTTAGCATCAATGAAATTGATCGCCCTGACTTGGACGCACGTTTAGTTGCTGAAGCGATTGCTTCTCAATTAGAAAAGCGTGTTATGTTCCGTCGTGCTATGAAGCGTGCGGTTCAAAACACAATGCGTGCTGGCGCTAAAGGTATCAAAGTTGAAGTTTCTGGCCGTTTAGGTGGTGCAGAGATTGCTCGTACTGAGTGGTATCGTGAAGGTCGTGTACCTTTGCATACGCTTCGTGCTGACATCGACTATGCAACTATGCGCGCAGAAACAACATACGGTACGATCGGTGTTAAAGTTTGGATTTTCCGTGGCGAGATCTTAGGTGGCATGAAACAAGTCATGAACCCTGCTCCTGCTGAAGAGCGTCCAGCTAAACGTGGTCGTGGTCGTGGTGAAGGTCAAGAGCGTCGTGGTCGTCGCGGTGACCGTGCTGCTGACAAGGGAGAATAATCCATGTTGCAACCTAAACGTACCAAATTCCGTAAAGTGCACAAAGGCCGTAACACTGGTCTAGCGCATCGTGGTAGTACAGTATCATTTGGTTCGATTGCAATTAAAGCAACTGAACGTGGTCGTATGACTGCGCGTCAGATTGAAGCTGCACGTCGTACCATTAGCCGTCGTATCAAACGTGGTGGTAAAATCTTCATCCGCGTATTCCCAGACAAACCAATTACCGAAAAACCATTAGAAGTACGTATGGGTAAAGGTAAGGGTAGCGTGGAATACTGGGTTTGTCAGATCCAGCCAGGTAAGATCCTGTACGAAATTGAAGGTGTTAGCGATGAGTTAGCGCGTGAAGCTTTTGCTTTAGCTGCTGCTAAACTCCCGTTTAAAACCACTATCGTGACTCGGACGGTGATGTAATGAAAACTAAAGATCTACGTGAAAAGTCGGTAGAAGAGTTGAAAGCTTTGCTTGATGAGCAACAGCTTAACCAATTCCGTCTTCGTATGGCGAAAGCAACTGGTCAACTAGGCAAATCGCATGAAGTGCAAATTGCTCGTAAGACAATTGCTCGTATTAAGACACTCCTTACCGAAAAACAGGGGAACGGACAATGAGTGAAAAAACAGTCCGCACGTTAACCGGCAAAGTCGTAAGCGACAAAATGGACAAGTCTATTGTTGTGCTTATTGAACGCCGCGTTCAACACCCGTTGTATGGCAAATCAATCCGCCGTTCAACTAAATTACACGCTCATGATGAGAACAATGTTGCTAAATTAGGCGACTTGGTAACCATCAAAGAAAGCCGCCCAATTTCTAAAACTAAAGCTTGGACTTTAGTGGAAGTAGTTGAAGCTGCTGCTGAGTAATTAGACGTTCTTGTTGCATCATCGGACAATTTCGAGTACTCTTTGAGCCTTTCGAAATTGTGACCGGTGATGCTCGGTTTTGGAGTAGGGCAATGATTCAAACCGAAAGTATGCTCGACGTAGCAGACAATAGTGGTGCACGCCGCGTACAATGTATTAAAGTACTTGGTGGTTCACACCGTCGTTATGCTTCAGTTGGCGATATTATTAAAGTTACTGTAAAAGAAGCAATTCCACGCGCACGTGTTAAAAAAGGTGACGTGATGAATGCTGTAGTTGTTCGTACAAAGTTCGGCATCCGTCGTCCAGACGGTTCAGTTATTCGTTTCGACGATAACGCAGCTGTTATTTTGAACAACAACAAAGCTCCGATTGCTACTCGTATCTTCGGACCAGTGACTCGTGAACTTCGTACTGAACAGTTCATGAAAATCATTTCATTGGCTCCTGAAGTTCTATAAGAGGCAATCATGGCTAAGATTAAAAAAGGCGATCAAGTAATTGTGATCGCAGGTAAAGAAAAAGGCAAACAAGGTATCGTTTTGTCAGTTTCTGAAGATCGAGTTAAGGTCGAAGGCCTTAACTTAGTGAAGAAGCATCAAAAGCCAAACCGTGTAACTGGCGCTGAAGGCGGCATCGTTACTCAAGAGGCTACGCTTCATATTTCAAACGTGGCAATTTTTAATGCTACAACCCAAAAGGCTGACCGTATTGGTTACCAAGTGATTGATGGCGCGAAAACTCGTGTTTATAAATCAAATGGTGAATCAGTGGCGGTAGCGAAGTAATAGGTTGAAAAGGCAATGGCCAGACTTAAAGCACGTTACAACGACGAACTTAAAGCAAAGTTACAAGAAGAACTTAGCGTTAAGAATGTGATGGATATTCCTCGCATCACAAAAATCACCCTTAACATGGGTGTAGGCGCAGCTGCGACTGATAAGAAATTATTAGATGGCGCTGTTGCTGATATGCAACTCATTGCTGGTCAAAAACCAGTTGTGACACTTGCTCGTAAATCAATCGCTGGTTTCAAAATCCGTGATGGTTGGCCGATCGGTTGTAAAGTTACTTTACGCGGCGACCAAATGTACGAATTCTTGGATCGTTTGATCTCGATCGCAATCCCTCGTATCCGTGACTTCCGTGGTTTCTCTTCGAAATCATTTGATGGTCGTGGTAACTACTCTATGGGTTTAAAAGAGCAAATCGTTTTCCCTGAAATCGATTTTGACAAGATTGATCGTATCCGTGGTTTAGACATCACTATTACGACAACTGCTCGTAGCGATGACGAAGGCCGTGCGCTTATGCGTGCATTCGGCTTCCCGTTCAAATAAGAGGTCGATATGGCTAAGAAAGGTATGATTAATCGCGAATTGAAACGCGAAAAGACAGTTGCTAAATACGCTGCAAAACGTGCTGAATTAAAAGCAACGATTGCTAATGTAAATGCAAGTGACGAAGAGCGTTTCGAAGCGACATTAAAGTTACAGGCATTGCCACGTAACGCATCTCCAGTACGTCTTCGTAACCGTTGTGGTTTAACTGGTCGTCCTCATGGTTACTTCCGTAAGTTCGGTTTAAGCCGTAACAAATTACGTGACACAGTAATGCAGGGTGATGTACCAGGCGTTGTTAAGGCAAGCTGGTAAGGAGCGACTAAATGAGTATGCAAGATACCGTTGCCGACATGCTAACACGTGTTCGTAACGCACAAATGGCTAAGAAACAAACTGTTTCTATGCCTTCTTCTAAGTTGAAAGTTGCTATTGCAAACGTACTTCAACAAGAAGGTTATATTTCAAATGTAGAAGTTGCTTCTGAAGAAACAAAATCTACTTTGACAATTACTTTAAAATATTTCGAAGGCAAACCAGTTATCGAAACCGTTAAGCGTGTAAGCCGTCCAGGTCTACGTCAATATCGCGGTAAAGATAAAATTCCTAGCGTTAAGCAAGGTTTAGGTATTGCAATTGTTTCTACAAGCAAAGGCATCATGACTGATCGCGCTGCACGTGCTGCGGGCGTTGGTGGTGAAGTTATTGCTTTTGTTTCTTAATAGGTGATTCCTCATGTCTCGTGTGGCTAAAGCCCCAGTAACTGTACCTAATGGTGTAACAGTTACTCAGAACGGCCGGCAGGTCGAAGTGAAAGGCAGCAAAGGTACATTGTCTTTCAACCTGCATGCGCTGGTCGAGCTAAAACAGGAAGAAGGTAAACTTCAACTTGCTCCAGCTAAAGAGTCGAAAGACGCTTGGATGCAGGCTGGTACTGCTCGCGCTGTATTAAACAACCTTGTAAAAGGTGTTAGCGAAGGCTTCGAACGTAAGTTACAGCTTGTTGGTGTTGGTTATAAAGCTGCGGTTAAGGGTACTTCTGTAAACCTTAACCTTGGTTACTCACACCCGATTGACTACGCTTTACCTGAAGGTGTAACAGCGGAAACTCCAACTGCTACTGAAATCATTTTGAAGTCAGCAAACAAGCAGTTGTTAGGTCAAGTGGCAGCGGAAATCCGTGCATACCGTTCTCCTGAACCATATAAAGGTAAAGGTGTTCGTTATTCGGATGAAGTTATTCTTCGTAAAGAAGCTAAGAAGAAATAAGGCGCGAGGTTCTTATGAACGAAAAGAAACAAACCCGTTTGCGTCGTGCGAAAAGCACACGCTTGCACATTCGTGCATTGGGTGCGACTCGTTTGTGTGTAAACCGCACGCCGCGTCACATCTATGCGCAAGTTATTTCAGCAGATGGTGGAAAAGTTTTAGCGCAAGCTTCAACTTTAGATGCATCTTTACGTAGCGGTACTACAGGTAATGTAGATGCAGCTACGAAAGTTGGTGCTTTGATCGCAGAACGTGCTAAAGCAGCTGGTGTTACCAAAGTTGCATTTGACCGTTCTGGTTTTAAATATCATGGTCGTATCAAAGCCTTGGCTGATGCTGCTCGTGAAGGCGGCTTGGAGTTCTAATCATGGCGAAAGTTGAACAAAACGAAGGTCTCGTTGAAAAGCTGGTTGCCGTTGATCGTGTAGCCAAGGTTGTTAAAGGTGGTCGTATCTTCTCTTTCACAGCATTAACTGTTGTGGGCGATGGTAATGGTCGCGTAGGTTTTGGTCGTGGTAAAGCACGTGAAGTTCCAGCTGCTATTTCTAAAGCACTTGAAGCTGCTCGTCGTAACATGATTACTGTAGACCTTGCGGGTACTACTTTACAACACCCTGTGAATGCTCGTCATGGCGCAAGCCGTGTATACATGCAACCTGCTTCAGAAGGTACTGGCGTAATTGCTGGTGGCGCTATGCGTGCTGTTCTTGAAGCTGCAGGTGTACATAACGTACTTGCTAAATGTTATGGTTCTACAAATGCTGCTAACGTAGTAAACGCAACTTTCAAAGGTTTGCGTGATATGACTTCTCCTGAGAAAGTCGCTGCGAAACGTGGTCTTTCAGTAGAACAAATTCAAGGGTAATCAATCATGAAAACGATTAAAGTTACCCAGACTAAATCTTCTTCGCATCGTTTAAAAAATCATAAACTTTGCCTTAAAGGTTTAGGTCTGCGTCGTATTGGTCATACTGTAGAAGTGCAAGATACGCCTTCTAACCGTGGTATGGTCAACAAAGTTTACTATATGGTTAGTGTAGAGGAATAAGCCATGACTCTGCGTTTAAATGAACTTGCACCTGCAGAAGGTGCTAAGCGTGATAACCGTCGTTTAGGCCGTGGTATCGGTTCTGGCGTTGGTAAGACTGGTGGCCGTGGTGTCAAAGGTCAAAACTCACGTAAAAGTGGTGGTACTCGTCCAGGCTTTGAAGGCGGTCAAACTGCGTTATATCGTCGTTTGCCTAAATTCGGTTTCACTAGCCAAATCGCTTTGAAAACTGCTGAAGTACGTTTGTCTGAGTTGAATAAAGTTGAAGGTGATGTTGTTAGCCTTGAAACTTTAAAAGCTGCGAATGTTGTTCGTCGTGACCAAATTCGTGCTCGCATCGTTCTTTCTGGTGAAATCACTCGCGCATTCACTGTTAAAGGTGTTGTGTTGACTAAAGGCGCTAAAGCTGCTGTTGAAGCTGCTGGCGGTAAAGTCGAGGAGTAATCTCGAGTGTCTATGACTCCTAGTTCTTCAGGTCATGTAAACATGATGAAAGGCCAACCATTTCATGTGAAATACCGTGAAATTATTCGTCGATTAATGTTTTTGATTGGCGCGTTATTGGTCTTTCGACTAGGAGCGCATATTCCGTTGCCGGGGATTGATAATGTAGCGCTAGCACAGTTTTTTAAAGCTAATGAAGGTACCTTCTTAGGTTTATTTAACATGTTCTCTGGTGGTGCATTAGAACGCATGTCGATTCTGGCGTTGGGGATTATGCCGTACATTTCTGCATCGATTATCGTGCAGTTAATGTCTACGGTAGTTCCTTCGCTAGAAGCTTTGAAAAAAGAAGGCGAGCAAGGCAAACGTAAGATCAATCAATATACGCGTTACGGCACCTTATTTCTTGCACTCGTGCAAGGTGTAGGGATGTGTGCTGGCTTGATTAGTCAAGGTATTACCTTAACGTCAGGCCTAGCATTCTACGTTCCAGCAGTAACTTCGTTAGTTGCTGGGACGATGTTCTTGATGTGGTTGGGCGAGCAAATTACTGAACGTGGTGTTGGTAATGGTATCTCGATGATCATTTTCGCAGGTATTGTGGCAGGTTTGCCAAATCTTGTGATTCAGTCGTTTACGTCTGTACAGAATGGTCAGGGTAGCTTAATTGGTTTAGCTGTATTCGGTTTACTCTCATTAGCCGTTTTAGCTGCGATCGTGTTTATTGAAAAAGCACAACGTCGTATCCCAGTGAACTACGCACAAAAACAGCAAGGTCGTCGTGTATTTACTGCACAGCAAACACATTTGCCGTTAAAAATTAACATGGCAGGTGTAATTCCAGCGATTTTTGCAAGCTCATTGTTATTATTTCCAGCGAGCTTGGGACAATGGTTAGGAAGTGCTGATCCAAATGCAGGGATTGTGAAGCGCAGCCTACAAGATCTGGCATTGGTGTTATCGCCTGGACAGCCGTTGTATTTAATGCTCTTTGGCGCGTTAATTATCTTCTTCTGTTATTTCTATACTGCGCTAGTTTTTAGCCCGAAAGAAGTTTCAGAGAATTTAAAGCGTAGCGGGGCATATGTGCCTGGTATCCGCCCAGGTGAGCAAACGGCTCGTTATTTAGATCATATTCTTAACCGTTTGACCTTCATTGGTGCAATTTACATTACTGTAGTGTGTTTAATGCCTATGGTATTGCAAAGTTCGTTTGGTATTCCATTCCATTTGGGTGGAACATCTTTATTGATTGTCGTCGTAGTCGTAATGGACTTTATGGCGCAACTCCAAGCGCACCTTACTTCGCATCAATATGATAATCAAACGTTAATGAGAAAAACGACTGCTCATCCTAAGGGATAAGCGCACTTAGAAGGTTTCATCATGAAAGTACAAGCTTCTGTAAAGAAAATTTGTGGTAGCTGTAAAGTTATCCGTCGTAATGGGGTTATTCGCGTAATTTGTAGCGCAGAACCTCGTCATAAGCAGCGTCAAGGTTAATTTAATTAAGACCTGTTGATTTCAGTAGGCTAATTAGGTTATTATCCGCCCCTCAAGATTTTTGTGGGGCGGTTGATTATCTTGACTGCCTTTTTGGAGAAAATTGAATGGCTCGTATTGCCGGTGTAAACATTCCGGATAACAAGCATGCTGTTATCTCTCTCACGTATATTTTTGGTGTAGGTCGCCACACTTCTAAGAATATCTTAGCTGCTGTTGGTATTGCTGAAACTACAAAAATCCGTGAATTAGATGATGCTCAGCTTGATGCGATTCGTGCAGAAGTTGCTAAGGTTCCGACCGAAGGTGATTTACGTCGCGAAATTTCCATGAACATTAAACGTTTAATGGATTTAGGCTGCTACCGCGGTCTTCGTCATCGTCGCAGCTTGCCTGTCCGTGGACAACGCACCAAAACTAACGCACGTACCCGTAAAGGTCCGCGCAAACCGATTAAGAAATAAGATTTCTGGAAGCTAAAAGATGGCTAAAGATACTCGCGCACGCAAGAAGGTCACTCGTACCGTCTCTGAAGGTGTCGCACACATTCACGCTTCTTTTAATAACACCATTGTTACGATTACCGATCGTCAAGGTAATGCATTGGCTTGGGCTACCTCAGGTGGACAAGGCTTCCGTGGATCACGTAAATCAACACCGTTTGCTGCTCAGGTAGCTGCTGAAGTTGCTGGTAAAGCTGCTTTAGATTACGGTTTGAAAAACTTGGACGTCCTTGTAAAAGGTCCTGGTCCTGGTCGTGAATCTGCGGTTCGTGCATTAGGTGCAGTGGGTTATAAAATTAACAGCATTACCGATGTGACTCCAATTCCGCACAACGGTTGCCGTCCACCTAAAAAACGTCGCGTGTAAGGAGAAACATTCATGGCTCGTTATATTGGTCCAAAATGCAAACTCTCTCGCCGCGAAGGGACAGACCTGCAATTAAAATCTGGCGTTAAACCGTTTGACGTTAAGACTAAAAAACATGCTAAAGCTCCTGGCCAACATGGCGGAGCTCGTGGTAGCAAACAATCAGAGTACTCACTACAATTACGTGAAAAACAAAAAGTACGTCGTATGTACGGTGTGTTAGAGCGTCAATTTAGTAACTACTACAAAGAAGCTGCTCGTGTGAAAGGCGCAACAGGTGAAAACTTGTTGAAATTGCTTGAAAGCCGTCTTGATAACGTTGTTTATCGCATGGGTTTTGGTTCTACACGTGCAGAAGCTCGTCAGTTAGTATCTCACCGTAGCATCACTTTGAACGGTCGTCGTGTTAACATTGCATCTATCCAAGTTAAAGCTGGTGATGTAATTGCAGTACACGAAGGCGCTAAACAACAATTACGTATTAAAAACGCAATTGAATTAGCTGCTCAACGTGGTATCCCTGCTTGGATGGAAATTGACCATTCTAAGTTAGAAGGTACGTTTAAAGCTGCACCAGATCGTTCTGATTTACCTGCTGAAATCAACGAAAGCTTGATTGTAGAATTGTATTCTAAATAATCCTTGAGGTAGCAATAAATGACGCGTACTGCAAACGAGTTTCTAACTCCGCAAGCGATCAAGGTCGAAGCGGTGAGCGGGACCTCGGCAAAAGTGATTCTGGAACCTTTAGAGCGTGGCTTTGGTCATACTCTAGGTAATGCTTTACGTCGCATTCTATTGTCTTCTTTACCTGGCGCTGCTGTGGTTGAAGTAGAAATAGAAGGTGTCGAGCACGAGTACAGTACTTTAGAAGGCTTGCAGCAGGACATCGTCGAGCTCTTGCTGAACCTAAAAGGATTGTCTATTAAGCTGTTCGATCAAAACGAAGCATATTTGACATTAGAGAAACAAGGGGCGGGTGACGTAACTGCAGCTGATCTTCGTTTACCTCATAATGTTGAAGTGGTTAACCCTGATCATTTAATCGGTACTTTGAGTTCTACAGGTTCATTGAAAATGCGCCTTAAAGTTTCTCAAGGTCGTGGTTATGAAACATCTGACTCACGTTTCCCTGAAGGTGAAACACGTCCTGTAGGTCGTTTACAGTTAGATGCTTCTTATAGCCCAATCAAGCGTGTTTCATACACAGTAGAAAATGCTCGTGTTGAACAACGTACCGATCTTGATAAGTTAGTGATTGATCTTGAGACTAACGGAACTGTTGATCCAGAAGAAGCAATCCGCAAAGCGGCAACAATCTTGCAACAACAAATTGCAATTTTTGTTGACCTTCAGAAAGATCAAACTCCTGTTGCTCAAGAGCCTCGCGAAGAAGTTGACCCAATCTTGCTTCGTCCAGTAGATGATCTCGAGCTAACTGTTCGTTCTGCTAACTGTTTGAAGGCAGAAAATATTTACTACATTGGTGATCTTGTTCAACGTACTGAAGTTGAGTTGTTAAAAACTCCTAACTTAGGTAAAAAATCGTTAACAGAGATCAAAGATGTTTTGGCTTCGAAAGGTTTACAACTCGGCATGCGTTTAGAGAACTGGCCACCAGCTAGTCTCCGTATGGATGACCGTTTTGCCTATCGTAGCCGTTAATTAAGTAGGACTATCACCATGCGTCATCGTAATAGTGGTGTGAAATTAGGCCGTACCAGCAGCCACCGTAAGGCGTTGTTCCAAAATTTAACAAATGCTTTAGTTGAGCACGAGTTAATTAAAACAACTTTGCCTAAAGCGAAAGAACTTCGCCGCGTTGCTGAGCCTTTAATCACTTTGGCAAAAAACGATACAGTAGCAAACCGTCGTTTAGCGTTTGCTCGTACTCGTTCTGCAGCAACTGTTGGTAAATTATTTACCGTTCTTGGCCCTCGTTACAAAGAACGTAACGGCGGTTATCTTCGTGTTCTTAAAGCGGGCTTCCGTGCAGGTGATGCTGCACCGATGGCTTACGTTGAACTCGTTGACCGTGAAGTAAAATAATACTTCTACGTGTAGAACAGTCAGTTGTTCCAAAAAAGGCCGGTGTAATAACCGGCCTTTTTTATTTATCTTTTTAATTAATCTGTGTTTGGCCAACTGGTTGATATGCTAAATTAAGTCGCGTTCTTATAAAAATTCAAATAGACAAGTATGCTAAATATTGAGATTAAAATTCTAAGTGTGAATGAGCTGAATGACTTTAGAACGATCAGGCTTTCAGCTTTAGCAAAAGCCCCTGAAATGTTTGGTTCTACTTATCGTATAGAAGTAGTGAAGCCCTTAAGTTTCTTTGAAAATTGCTTATCTAGTTCAACAGTTTTTGGCGTTTACTACAACGATAAAATTATTGGTTTAGCGACTTTAACGCGAGAGGTCGCAACAAAGCTTGCTCATAAGGCTTATTTATCAAGTGTATTTATTGAACCTGAATTTCAAAGACAGGGGGTGGCAGATAGATTACTCACGACTGTTATTGAACATAGCAAAGAATATCTAGAACAAATTTTACTTATTGTCGCTGATGATAATCAGCCAGCAATTAAGCTATATCAAAAGTTTGGCTTTCAAACTTATGGAGTGGAATCAAAAGCATTAAAAAATAACGCAGAATATACGGATGAGATTTTGATGAAGCTATTTTTATTCTAGGATATAAATGGCATTTTCTATTTGAAATTAAAGCTACGATCTAAAATTGCTAATACATCTATTTCTACATCATCTCTTATCCTGAGCTTTTTCCTTAAAAGTTGTCTCCCTCTAGGTATTGAATAAAGCATGTTTATAAGTATTCAGTGAGTACAGATAATTTTATTCATCTACGAAAGCAAACCCTCTACTGAACGAAATCCAAGCAGAAATCTCAGGATTTTTTAGCGCTCTTTTTTCTAAAAATGTCCCGAAGTGATATGAAAAAACCGATGAATGACCAAACTTGACATTGCGTATTGTCAAATTTGTGCTTTAATAAAGTCATGGTTTATACAGGGTATAAAAAAAATGGAAAAGCAAGTTGATGTATTAATTATTGGTGCAGGTATCTCTGGGATTGGGCTAGCTGTGCATCTCTCAAAGAACTGTCCACAACGTAAATTCGAAATCTTAGAACGTCGTGATAGCTTCGGTGGGACTTGGGATTTATTCCGTTACCCTGGTATTCGTTCTGACTCGGATATGTCAACATTTGGTTTTAATTTTAAACCATGGGCAAAAGACAAAGTATTGGCAAGCGGTGCTGAGATCAAGGGCTATTTAAGCGATGTGATCAGTGAAAATCAGTTAAAAGATAAAATTCATTTTGGTCATCGTGTCCTTTCTGCAAACTACGATTCTGCAAAGAAAAAATGGGCTGTTGAAATTGAAGACAGCAACAAGAAAAAGCAAACTTGGTCAGCAAATTTTGTGATGGGTTGTACGGGCTACTATAACTATGATCAAGGTTATGCACCGAAATTCCCGAAACAAGAAGATTTCAAAGGCCAATTGATCCACCCTCAGCACTGGCCTGAAAACTTAGATTATACTGGCAAGAAAGTGGTGATTATTGGTAGTGGTGCAACCGCAATTACCCTTGTTCCTTCAATGGTGAAAGGTGGTGCAGGGCATGTGACCATGTTACAGCGTTCTCCTTCTTATATTGCGACGATTCCTTCAATTGACTTTATTTATGAAAAAACCCGTAAATTTATGTCTGAGGAAACCGCTTATAAATTTACCCGTGCACGTAATATTGGTATGCAACGTGGTATTTATGCATTGGCACAAAAATATCCGAAAACTGTTCGTCGCTTATTGTTGAAAGGCATTGAGTTACAGTTGAAGGGTAAAGTAGATATGAAACACTTTACACCGAGCTATAACCCTTGGGATCAACGTTTATGTGTCGTGCCAGATGGTGACTTATTCAAGGCGTTACGTGAAGGTCAGGCAAATGTTGAAACAGATCAAATTGAGAAGTTCACTGCCAATGGTATCCAGTTGAAGTCTGGTAAACACCTTGAAGCTGATATTGTGATTTCAGCGACAGGTTTGG
Source organism: Acinetobacter sp. Ac_3412 (assembly GCF_013072675.1). Classification (NCBI taxonomy): domain Bacteria; kingdom Pseudomonadati; phylum Pseudomonadota; class Gammaproteobacteria; order Moraxellales; family Moraxellaceae; genus Acinetobacter; species Acinetobacter sp. Ac_3412. Next base: position 440,794 of record NZ_LXUJ01000011.1, read on the forward strand.
AAATCCAAATCTTGGGTGGCGTAAAAGGTACAATTGATGGCAAGCCAATGGATACCTCACAACACATGCTGTATCAAGGTGTGATGGTCAGTGATGTACCTAATATGGCGATGATCATTGGCTATATCAATGCATCTTGGACATTGAAAGTTGATATTGCTGCGGATTATATCTGTCGTTTGCTGAACCATATGGATAAAAATGGCTATGATGAAGTCATTGCCCATGCAGATCCAGCATTGCGTGAACAAGATACCATTATGGGTAAAATGTCTTCTGGTTATATTGCTCGTGCAGCAGATGTGATGCCAAAACAAGGTAAAAAAGCACCGTGGAAAATCACCAATAACTACCTTGCAGATCGTAAAGAATTAAAAGATGCATCATTCAACGATGTCGTTCTACAATTCCATAAACGTGGTGAGCAAGTCGATCGTAAGCCAAAGCTAGTGTCGTAATTATTTATTGAGTTTCTTGAAAAACCCTATGCATAAGCATGGGGTTTTTTTATTTGCAATCAGGCTTTAAATTCGATCAATATCGCGTATATTGAGCACATTAGAAAATTTTGATTAGGGATAATACGATGAAAAAAATCATCATCTTAGGGACATTATTATTCAGTACATTGGTGTTTGCCGATGACGTAAAACAAAAAGAAGCGATTGCGCAAAAACTGGTATCCGTTGATGGTACCGAGCAAGGACTACAAAACACCGATAAAATGATTTTAGAGCAAATTCGTATGCGTTTGCCAAAAGACTTACCCGAAAGTTTTTATACCGATTTGAGCAAAAATCTGAATAGTGAACAGCGTAAGCAATTTATCGTGCAACGTTATGTGGAAAGTTTTAGCCAGAAAGAGTTACAAGCTGCATTGACCTTTTATCAATCTGTAGAAGGCAAGGCTTGGGCAAAGAAAGCCAGTGATGTTGGCAGTGAAGTCGCACATTTCACCACACAGAATGCACGTACTGCACTGAATACCACCATGCAACAATATATTGAGAATCCAAAAGTTAAGCAGCTGATGGCAAGAATGAATCCGCAGCCCGTTCAAACGACTGAAAAACCTGAATCAAAATAAATAACAAAGGGATCGTGCATCGAGCACGATCCCTTTGTTATATTGCTATTTAGAGGGTGCGGGATATGAGTTCTTTCATAATTTCATTGGTACCTGCATAAATACGATTGGCACGGTTATCGATATAAGCACGGGCAATTGGATATTCCAGCATATAACCATAACCACCATGTAGTTGTAAGCAGTCATCTACAACTTTTGAGAACATGTCAGAAATTTTGTATTTGGCAGCGGCTGCCGCATCCACACCTAAGTTTTCTTCAAGCTGTAGTTCCATACAGCGATCGAGATAGGTGCGACAGAAATCAATTTCAGTACGCAATTCCGCCAGTTTAAAACGAGTATTTTGGAAGGTACTAATTGCTTTGCCGAATGCTTTACGATCTTTGGTGTATTGCACGGTATGTGCAAAGGCTGCTTCAGCACCTGCTTGACAGATAATCGCAACCAGCATACGTTCCCAAGCGAGCTCTTTCATCAACATGATAAAGCCCATGCCTTCCATACCTAGTAAATTTTCTTTCGGCACACGGACATTATCAAAGAACAATTCACAGGTATCTTGGCCTTTCATCCCAATTTTGTTCAGTGGTTTACCTTTGCTGAAACCAGCACGATCCGCTTCTACAATGAGTAAAGATAAGTTTGCTGAGCCTTTTTCATTATTGCCTGTTTTACACACCACAATGGCCATGTCGCAAAGATAGCCATTGGTAATAAAGATTTTAGAACCATTGATGACATATTCATCGCCATCTAATACGGCTGTCGTGCGAACTGCTTGTAGGTCAGAACCTGTACCAGGTTCAGTCATCGCAATAGCTGTGACGGCTTCGCCTGTTGCCATTTTTGGTAACCAGTGTTGCTTTTGCTCTTCATTGCCGAAGTTATTGATATAGTTGGCAACGATATCTGAATGTAAAGAAAACCCCGTACTTGAATCCATGGCATAGGCTTGTTCTTCGATCAGAATCATACTGTAAAGACGATCGACACCTGAACCACCGTATTGTTCAGGCATTGTTGTACAGAGTAGACCAAGTGCACCTGCCTTATTCCATAAGTCACGATCTACATGTTGTTGTTTCTCATATTTTTCAATATTTGGAACAACTTCTTTCTCATAGAATTTACGCACGGTTTCACGGAATGCTTCGTGGTCTGAAGTAAACAGTTTGCGTGGCAGCATGTTTGGAACTGGACGAATAGCACCTGATTGCATTTGTTATTTTTCCCTAGTGTGTTGGATTTAAATCATCTTCATCACCATACAAGAAATTGAAAATAGTGAACAATGTGATCAATGCTCAATTTGATTGATGTATTTGGTCACTTGAGAAAAATCTCTCAGAACTTCATTGGGGAGATCGGGTACACTATGGGAAAATTGTTGCATTGCGGAGCCAATAATGTCTGATGAAATGACACTGGAAGAGCGTAAGGTTGTGTATCGTGCGCGTCGCGGTTTAAAAGAAATCGATGTGTATTTTGATCCTTATGTTAAAAACCACTACCTGACAGCTGATATTGCTGAAAAGGCATTATTTGCCGAGTTGGTTGATCAAGAAGATCCAGATTTATTGGATTGGTTTATGGAGGTAGGGGAACCACCTCGTGCAGAATTAAAAGATTTTATTTTAAAATTAAAACACTATGTCCATGGCTAATGGTGTTTTCGAGCTGCAACGCAGTCGTTTTGCGATGATATTGCAGCTCTTGATTTTCATTGCCATTCTTAGTTTAACCTATTCCTTACTTGTCTTATGGATTTGGCTACTGTGCTTTGGCATGATGGGCTTTGCTTGGTTTTTATTTTTGAAACGACCTCAAATTATATGTTTTGAATACTTGGATCATCAAGAATGTTCATTCGAATTTTATGACCCCAAATTAAAGATCCAGCGTAGACAGATCATTAAAATACTAGATCAGCAACTTTATATCGCGCTCTATTTTTCTCAGAAAAAGCATAAAAATTGCATTATTTGGTGGGATCAATTGTCACATTCGCAATGGAAAAAGCTAAAATTACGCGCAAAACTGGGATGATTGTTCGACAATTCTACAACTGTATAAAATTAATAAAAATATAAATTTCAATAAATTAATTAAAATTAAGGTTTGTCTTGTTTAAATTGTTAGATTAAATACTCTAAAAAATAGTGAAAATTATGATTGTCAGACAATCTGGCGATCAAGTCCGATTTATTTTCGTTAAAGTACAAACACCAACGTAAAGGGTGGTGGAGGTCCTAAATGGAAATTCCAACATGGTCGTTTCTGGTGGTCGCAATCATTTTTGCGATTGTAGTAGGAAGAGCAGGAACTTTACTCAGGGAATTTCTTGAATCACGTCAAGTTGTCGTGACCAAGAGAAAGAGATTGAAAGTGTCATCAATATATCACTCTCCCGTGAATATCGATGGTGAACGCCAATCTAGTATCTATCAAAAGTAGATACGTAAGTGTAGGAGGTCTCTATGGAGATTTCAATGTGGATGTTTCTAGTAATTGCAATCGTTATGGCGATTGTTGTAGGAAGAGCTGGAACGTTACTCAAGGATTATTTTCAACAAAACTAAAATATAAAGAGTTTCACGATTTTACCAGTTAATAAGTAGCATGTGCTGAACCGTCGCAATGCTACTTTTTTTTGCCTGAAATTTCTGTTCAGCCGCTTAAGTGTCAATTCATTCCTCTGTGATTTGTGTCAAAATGTCTAGGTTAAAATTAGAGCAATTACTCTTTAATTCAGGTTATGCATCTGATAATGTACAGCTAAAAGGAAAAAACAAATTATTAGAGGGACAGGAAGTATGTCTAAACTCCAAAAAATTGGACAAGGTGTAGCGGTTGCTGTATTGACAACATCAATGCTATCAGGATGTTCATATGTGATTAAAACGGGTGCGAATGTCGCACTTGGTTTTGGTGAAAACCATATTGTTCCACCAATTTTAGCAATGGATGACGCTGAAATGGTGTGTAACTCAGGGAATGCTTTAACCCCTGCCGTGATGTCAACCAAAGATATGGGTGCTGACCCAACCCGCATGGCGGTATTGTTATATACCGCAGCGGGCGTTTGTGCTGAGAATCAAGCTTTAGAAGCAGAGTTGCGTTACTTACGTGCGTCTAAAGCAGGTCAGGTTTCAGAAGCACAAGATGCGCGTATTGAACAGAAACGTTGGGCAGGAATTGCTGCTGAACGTCAATATGCAGGCTATCAGCTGTTTGCGAATCGTTGGGAAACTAAATACAAATATAAGTTGGGCGACTCATGCCCAACCATGCGTAATGATCTAGATCAAACCGTTTATTTACTTGGTATGGTGAGTGGTTTACAAGCCATGACCAACGATATTAACTCTGGTGGTGCGATCAATGTACCTAAAGATATTGCAGGTATTGTTGAACGCGGTATGGCGTGTTTAGACAATGAGAAATTCTGGGGTGCGCCAATGGCAACCCGTGCAGTCATCTGGACCTTATTACCAGGTGCGGGTGACGGTAAGCCTGAACCGTATGCCACCATGAAGCAGTCTATGGCCATTGGTGAGAAGAAGGGTGTTCGTTTAGCACATGCTTTATATGCCGTTGCCGCACAGGCCAGTGGTGATGATGCCAAGCTACGCGATGCTTTCCGTTCATATGCTGCGGCAACAGGTGAAGATAAACCAGCAAATCCACAGTTCCGATTGATTGATAAAATGGCCGGTTTGATGGTTCGTGGTATCGCAGATCGTTATTGGACTGAAAATACAGGTGTAAGAGCCAGTGACGAAGGCTTAACTTCATTCTGGGATGACAAACAAGAAAGCTCAGCTGAGTTGGATTCATTGTTTGACGGCGGTGAAGCAGCACCTGCGCAGGATCAAGCTGCACCAGCATCAGACCAGGCGGCACCAGCACAAGAAACTCCAGCGGAGTAACCTGAATTAAACGACCTTTTACAGATGAACTATCTAAACTTGTAAAAGGTCTGTTTTTTTAGGAGGCGGTCAGCCTATGAAAGATCAAATATGGGTAAGTAAAATTATTTTGATTGCGATATGTATTTCCATATCGGCTTGTCTACAAGTTTTTGCTGATCATTTTATTTATTGGCGTCCAAGTTTACTCACCGAGTTTTGGCGCTTATGGACTGCGCATTGGGTTCATGTAGGATGGGTTCACTTTCTACTGAATATGATGGCTTTTGCCTGTTTACCTTTTATTTTTCCTCATGTTCGCAATTGGCATTTAGGTGCATTATTGCTCGTGTTACCTCCCTTTATTAGTTTAATTTTTTATTTCTACCTACCTTATATTGATGCTTATGCTGGGCTTTCAGGGGTCTTGCATGGTCTTTATGCTGCAGTCGGTGTGGTGTATCTGCAATATAAGAATGAGCGAAAATTTGCAATTTTGGTCTTAGCCTTGATTGCGGCAAAACTGATTTGGGAGAATACCTTTGGGCAAACAGGGACTGCTCAATTAATTGGCAGTCCAGTCCTGACCGAAGCACATTTGATTGGTGCGATTGGTGGACTGCTCTGTGGTTTAGGTTATTTACTGATAAAAAAGATAAAAACGACAACAACATGATCATTTGATTAAGACGCTTAATAATAATTCAGTGGGTACAGAGGGATTGGTTATACAGGGAATAAATGTATTCTCTATCAACCATGTACATTGCAAGATTCAGCATCTTCGGAGGGGTGTTGATCACAATAAACTGGAATAGATATGCAGCATAATCAACAGAAAAAAACTGGATTAGGTCTATTGAGTTATATTTGGACCGAGTGGATATCAACCTTTGTTATCCTTTTCTTATTACTCATGACACTGATTATTGGTACTGGAGAGATGATCCATGGTCAGTTATTACGTATGGGCGAACGTTTATATGGTGATCCTGCGATTGGAATGCAGTATTCATTCCTTCGTGCCGAACCAGAAAAACCCACCTGTGACCGAAATCCCAATATCGATGCACAAGTTCAAGAGCAGATGCGGATTAATGCAGCCGATGAATTTGCCAGTATGTTTGGCGTGGCTTCGGAATCAGATGTACGCGCTTCCTTGATGGCAGCACAGCAGCAATGTGATGAAAAATATCAATTTTATGATAAGGCAATGACGCATATCGAGGCACACCCGAGTGTGCGGACCTATCGTCAGATTGAAACCAGCTTCTTTGGCATCTTTAAATTTGGTACAGAAAACCGTGCTTTATTTTTGGTGATTATGGTGGTATTTGCGGCCATCAGTGCCACATTAAAGACCCATCATATCGGTTTACGCAGCCCAGCGACGAAAATTGATTTCCGTATCTATAGCATTGCGATGCTGATTGGAAATGCTTTATTGACCTCATCGGTGATGAGTCAATATCGATCTGTGATGAACTCTGGTGTTCCGATCAGCCCAGAAATGACGCTGATTTATTGGTTATGGATGATTTTATTTGCGGTACTGACCTTGATTAGTCTGTATCAGTTGATTAAGTCGCCTACGCCAACCCGAGAAGGGGGGAGTGTTGGTTTAGCCTTCCTAAGCGTGCCACTTTATGCCTATATGGCGATTATCACGGGAGTTGCTTTTACCTTCTTTATGGCCTATCCAATGGGGCAAGGGATTTACTTAGGGCAGTTGGTCGAGTTCTCGAATATTTTCTTAAATCTGGCCTTGTTTATTTGGGCGGGGATGTTGTTAAAACAGACGCGCATTGTGGATTTATTCTTAAATATTCTGCGACCTTGGAATCTCGCCCCTGAAACATTAACCTGGTTAATCTTAATTGCTGCGGCCTTGCCGACCGCCTACACTGGCGCGTCAGGTATTTTCGTCATTGCAGCAGGTGCAATTATTTATAAAGAAGTCTGGAATGCAGGTGGACGTCGCCAATTTGCTTTGGCTGCAACTGCACTGTCAGGTTCACTTGGGGTGGTGCTTCGTCCATGTCTATTGATCGTGGTTGTAGCGTCATTAAATAAAGAAGTGACCACTGACCTGCTATATAAATATGGCATGTACACCTTCTTGTTAACCTCAACTTTATTCTTGGTGATTGCGCTGTTTTTTGCCGAACAGAAATTTAGAGTTGCACCACTCAAAATCGCCTTACCTAAGTCGTTACGTGCATTTGTGCCAGTATCACCTTATATCGTGATTTTTATTTTGATCTGGCTGTTCTATAAACATGCTTTGGCCACAGATCTGAATGAATTTACTGCACCTGTAATGATGCCAGTGATTTTATTATTGATGGTGCTTTTTGATAAGTTGCGCAAAGAACCTGCACCCTTAGCACCCGTTGGGCATTGGGATAGTACTTTGAACAGTTACATCATTCCTGCGGATGGTTCTCAACCTGCTGCGCCGATCAACCCTGCAGATGATCCGCGGAATCCTGTGCGCCGTGTTTCTTTCGGTAAAGCATTACATGCATCGACCAGTGAGACGGTTGGACATATTGGGGCTTTGGTGATCCTCATGGCACTTTCAGTGAGTGTCGGTGGTTTCCTTGAGCAGATTCATATCATGGAAACTTTCCCGCAAGATATTAACAGCACCTATGTGGTGATCACGCTGATCGTGCTGCTGATGATTTTTGTGGGTATGATTATGGACCCATTTGGGGCAGTGATTTTAATTACTGCAACCGTTGCGCCCGTGGCTTATCAGTATGGGATTGATCCTGTGCACTTCTGGATGATTGCATTAATTGGTTTTGAACTGGGGTATGTCACGCCGCCAGTTGCATTGAATCATTTATTGGCGAGACAATCGATAGGGGATGCAGAAGTGGCCGAAGCAGATGCAGAAGTTCGTCATCTGTCCTTTTTCTATCGCTATGAACGCTGGATTTTACCGTTACTGGTGATGGTGCCTGCAATTCTGATCATTGCCTATGTCCCTTATAGCTTTAAATTATTTGGCTGGTATAGCTAGCGAAGCTTAAAGAAAAAATAAGCACCTTAGGGTGCTTATTTTGTGCAGAAGTAAATACTATTGAACTCTGGTTATAGTAGTGAATATCGAGTGAACCAATAACTATAGGTGAATTTAGACTAGCGCTGATTATTATGTGATTAAAATAACATTTTGAGATCGAACCAGTTATGCTATAAATAGACGGAAAAGATGGAGTAGCCTGCTTTAAGATCGGATTCATCTTTCTAAAGGGCAGCTGTAAAAAGGCAATTTGGGGCGCGAAATTTGTAATCAGCAGAGTGATAAAAATGGAGAGCGCTCGAGAGAACAGATAAATTGATAAAAACAACCAACAAAAAAGTGATTGCAGTCATTCTTTTTTATAAAAGTTTGCTGCAAATTTAAGCGGTTTAAAAGGGATTGGTGATTCAAAGGGTAAATTCATTTATCTATCAACCAAGGACAGCGCATGATTCAACATCTTTGGATGGATGTTGATAACAATAAATTGGAATAGACATGCAAAATGATCAAGAGAATAAGACTGGATTAGCCCGATTAGGCTATATCTGGAATGATTGGATATCAACCTTCATTATTCTTGCTTTGTTGCTAATGACGTTGCTTATTGGTACAGGCGAAATGATTCACGGTCAGATGCTTCGTATGGGGGAGCGTCTTTACGGTGATCAAACAACAGGGATGCAATATTCGTTTTTACGTGCGGAACCTGAAAAACCATCTTGTGATCGACATCCAAACATTGATGCACAAGTTCAAGAGCAGATGAAAGTCAATGCTGCCGATGAATTTGCAAGTATGTTTGGTGCGGCTTCTGAAGCTGATGTTCGTGCGTCTTTATTGGCCGCACAGCAGCAGTGTGAAGAAAAATACCAATTCTATGATAAAGCAATGAAGCACTTGGAAGCGCATCCAAGTATTCGTACTTATCGTAAAGTTGAAACCACTTTCTTCGGGATCTTTAAATTAGGTTCTGAAAACCAAACTGTTATTTTATTAATCATGGTGTTGTTTGCTTCAATTACAGCATCTTTGCGTTATCACCACATTGGTTTACGTGCACCAAAAACTAGAATCGACTTCCGTGTCTATTCGGCATTGATGGTTGCGGGTAATGCTTTACTCAGTTATTCGGTAATTAGCCAATACCATTCAGTATTGAATTCTGGGGTTGAGGTTGCGGGTAAAACGGCAGTTTTGTATTGGTTGTGGATTGCACTATTTGTGTCACTGACCATTATCAGTATTTTCCAATTCATCTTTATTCCGAAAACAGCACAACCGAAGGGTAACTTTGGTTTAGCGCTACTGAGTGTTCCTCTGTATGCGTTTATGTCTTTGGTAACAGGGATTGTATTTACCTTCTTCATGGATTATCCAATGGGGCAAGGGATCTACTTAGGTATCTTGGTTGAGTTCTCAGGTATTTTCTTAAATCTGGCCTTGTTCATTTGGGCAGGTATGTTACTGACCCAAACACGCGTGATGGATTTATTCTTAAATATCTTACGTCCGTGGAACTTGGCGCCAGAAACCTTAACTTGGTTAATCTTGATTGCAGCAGCGATTCCAACAGCATACACAGGTGCTTCGGGTATTTTCGTTATTGCAGCGGGTGCAATCATCTATAAAGAAGTCTGGAACTCGGGTGCTCGTCGTCAATATGCCTTAGCTGTATCGGCAATGTCGGGTTCTTTAGGTGTGGTGATTCGTCCATGTCTATTGGTTATCTTGATCTCGATGCTCGACAGCCGTCATGTGACATCGACTGAATTATTTGATCATGGTATCTATGTCTTCTGGTTAACGGCCTTCATCTTCCTGGGTGTTTCTCTGATCCTTGCAGAGGAAAAGTTCCGTGTGAACTCACCTAAAATCGCTGTACCAGGGATGTTACGTGCATGTGTGCCTGTGATCCCGTATATCATCATTGGTTTTGCTGTGGTGATGTTCTATAAGCTTGCTTTAGATACGTCAATCAACGAATTTACTGCACCAATGATTTTACCGTTGGTGTTGATTGCAATGATCTTGTTTGACAAGTTATTTGCCTCAAAACTTGCACCTGCACCAGTGGTGGATGCGAAGCATGAAGCATTGGTTCGTGAACATGAGAAAAAATCAGAATTCTTGAAATCGCATGATCCACACAGTAGTAAGAGCTTTGGTTTTGGTGGAGCATTACGTTTTGCAACATCAGAAACAGTTGGGCATATCGGTGCATTAATTCTATTAATGGCATTGTCTGCAAGTGTCGGTGGCTTAATCGAACGTGCGGAAGTGGTTGAGTTATTGCCAGCGCACTTGGGCAATATCTATATTTCTCTTGCCTTTATTGCGTTGTTACTTGCGATTATTGGGATGACAACAGATCCATTTGGTGCGGTGATCTTAGTTGCTGCAACCGTTGCACCGGTTGCTTACGAGAATGGTATTCATCCGATTCACTTCTGGATGATCGTATTGGTGGCATTCGAATTGGGTTATGTAACACCGCCTGTTGCCCTGAACCACTTGCTGACGCGACTCTCCGTCGGGGATGAAGAGGTCTCGGCCGCCGATAAGGAAGCGAAAGAGAAATACACCAGTTTCTACTTCCGATATGAGCGTTGGTTATTGCCGATTATCGTCTTGTTCTCATCGTTGGTGTTGGTGACCTATGCGCCGTATATCTTCCAAATGTTTGGTTGGTATAAGCATTAACAATTGAAACTAAAAAAGCACCTACGGGTGCTTTTTTATTATTATTTTATTGAAGGAGTGAATCCATGAAAGCATTGAGTCAGGCAGAGTATCAGGCAACTTTTTTCCCTCCTATGTTAGATGTCACGGAGAGTGCGGAGGAAATTGTAGATTTATGGGGCTATGCTGATCCTGTGATTGAACAGCTGTATCACTCCTGTACTGCATGGGAATGGTCTGTGAAACATATTTATGAAAGCGGGGACGGGCAATTCCAGCATCTTAATATTCCAGTGCCCTTAGATAACACCTATCTTGTTATCGTTGTCGATAAGCCAAAACGGGAAATTCTAGGTCATTATGTACTGGACTTGCACCCTTATCCAAAGCATTGAGCTTACAGTACTGACTTTTTTGACTTTGATCGTTTTATCAATGGACTACATAAAAAAATCGCTGAGAGAATAATGCAAAAACCAATCAAGCTATATAAATCAGGCACTTCATTCCATAGTAAAAAGCCCCAAAGTCCTGCAAAAATAATCGCAATATAGTTGACGGGTGCAATCTGTCCAGCAGGGGCAAGACGGTAGGCATGAGACATAAAAATCTGGCTGACATTGGCCAGTACACCTGCACCAATCAAAAATAATAATTCCTGTAAATGATAAGGTCGCCATACCCAAAACATTGGAATCACAGATAGCAAAGAACCAATCAAGCAGAAATAAAATACGATCCGTTCAGGGGGTTCAGTTTGGGTGAGGGCGCGTACGGTGACAAAGGCCATCGATGCTAATAAACTCGAACTGATGCCAACGATTGAAATCCAGTTCAATAAACCTTGATCAGGCTTAGCCACACAGAACACTCCAATAAAGCCGAGTCCTGCGGCACAGAGCATCGCCGTGGTGATTTTTTCTTTAAGAAACAGCCAAGCAATCAATGGAATAAAAATGGGGGAAGAATAGGTAAACACCATGGCATTGGAGAGTTTTAAATGTGCAATGGCATAGAAAAAACCATACATGGCAGCAAGCCCAACAATACTACGCCAGGTATGCATCCACAGTTTTTCTGTTTTTACAAACTGGGTTCCTTGCTTGAAGATAAAAGGTAAAAACAGGATCAGGCCCACCACATTGCGGAAAAACACAATGGTATAGTTATCTACAGTATGTGAAGCGTAACGAATACAAATGCCCATCACAGAAAAAAGCAGCGCAGAAAGAGTAAGGCAACCAATCGCCATCATCAGGTTGCGATTGGTGGGTTGAGCATCCATAGCGATTCGGGTATTGGGAGATTGCGCTTATTTTATGCTGCTGTGAGGATGAAAGGAATGAGATTCTTCACTCAATCTATGCTCAGGGCACTCAACTCAATGTGTCAGAGAATTGTTTAAGATAGTCACTCGGTGTCATGCTGGTTTCACGTTTAAACATGGCACTAAAGGCACTGGGGCTGTCATAGCCCAAGTCCAAGGCCACATTTAAAACCGGTTTGTTCAGGGCCAAATCAATCATGGCTTGCATCAGTTTGGCTTGACGAACCCAATGGGAGAAATGCAATCCCGTCTCTTTTTGAAAATGTCGTCCCAACGTTTTACTGCTGATATGCAGTTGTTCAGCTGTATCTTCCAGATTCCAGTTGAAACTAAGGTTGTTCTTGATTTGCTGACAGAGTGATTGTAGGCGTGGGTTTTGAGGGTCTGGCAAATTAAAGGCAAGAGCTGGTAATACCCGAACTTCGTCTAAAATCAATTGCAACAGTCTTTCATCGCGACTCATGGGCTGGATCGCTGCTTTAATGTCCATTGCACTACTCATCAGCTCCCGTAGTAAAGCAGGAATGGCAACAACCCGACATCCGGAACTCAGATGGGTTTGTGCTGAGGTTTCTATAAAAATCCCTCGGGCTTTGACATCACCGCTACTGAGTAAGGCATGTGGTTTATGTGCAGGAATCCATACGCCACGTCCAGGTGGGGTAATCCAGATGCCTTCGTGGGTTTGTACTCGAATCACACCTGATAGGGTATGAATCAGCTGGATTCGATCATGGCTATGCCAGTCCTCAATATGGCCATGGGGGTAGTTTTCTGAAAATGCATAGACTGGATAATTTACAAATCCATGTTCAAAGTTTTTCCCCATGTGTGCAATGTCCAAAAATAAGTTGTCTATTTCTCGATAGTAATCGTCTTATTGTCGAGAAACAATGAGTTGATTATTTTTTAGCATGATCGATACCGCAATGTAGAGGTCTAGCCTATGTTTCAGAAAGCTTATTTTTATCCCTTATTCGCGATTTTATTTTGGGCGGGCAATGTCGTGGTATCTAAAATGGCCAGTCATGCCATTTCGCCTGTCGCGATTACGTTTTATCGTCTGGTGTTGGCGCTCGCCGTGATGAGTACCTTTGTGCTGATTCCCGTCTGGAACAATCGACACACCATCAAGCAGTATTGGAAACAGTTGGCATTGGGTGGTTTTCTGTCCGTGTCTCTATTCCAGTTCTTGTCTTATCAGGCTGCATCCACCACCACAGCCACCAATATGGCGATTGTCACCGCCTTGATTCCTTTACTCACCATGATCTTAAGTAGTGCGATGCTGAAAGACCGGCTGAGCTATGGCATGTTGTTCGGAGGTGCTTTATCTTTTTATGGCATCTTGTATTTGCTGAGCCATGGTTCAATTACCGATATCTGGAAGCAAGGCGTACATTTGGGTGATGGTTTGATGCTCATTGCGGCGGTAGGCTATGCCTTATATGGTGTGTTACTGAAACGTTGGAAAATGCCGATCCCTGCCTGGCAATCTAATTTTGTGCAATCCAGTTTTGCGATTGTTTATGTATTGCCATTTTTTATATTTTTGCCCGCTTCGCAGATGCAACTGAACCAACAGACCATTCCACTGATTGTCTACGCCAGTATTTTCTCCTCAGTATTGTTGTCGTATTTATGGATAGAGGGGGTGAGACATTTAGGACCGAATCGAAATAGTATTTTTATGAATCTATTGCCCTTATTTACGGCATTGATTGCGGTGGCTTTGCTGGGAGAACATTTACAGATGTTCCATTATATTGGCGGTGGTTTAACCTTGCTGGGGATTTTGATTGCTCAAACCCTTCAGAAACCAATTCAACTAAGATCAGCGTCCAAACAGGTTCTGGATTAAAGATGCTGGCAATAAAAAAGCTTTAACCGAGGTTAAAGCTTTTTAAAGTTTAAGAATGATTTTGAGCTGCAATCTGGGCTTCTAAAAGTTTGATTTGATCTTCTTTGAGCTTGAGCAAAGTATCCACATCGCTATTCTGCTGTTTCAAATCATGTTGCTGGTCTTGCAGTTGTTGATGAATATCATCCAGTTTGGCAATTTCTTCTTTTGCCAAACTGTCATTTACAGGGAGTGGCGCTTTTACAATCGATTCTTCAACCAATTGGATCGGTGCAGCGACATCACTGCTCGCCGTTGTTACTTCATCAACGGTTGCGGTTGCTTCAGTTGCTACTGGGGCAACGGTTTTTTCAGCCACAGGCTGAGTCGGTGCGGATGTTGTGGCTTGCTGATCTTTTTGAGCTAAGAACCATTGGACCGCAAGGAACAGCACCACGACAATACTAATTCCACCAATTATCATCCATAATAATTTGGAATTTTCTGTTTGGTATGTGGACATCACTTTTAACCTTCTAGTCAAAATGACGAGGTTTGAATTGTATCACCCCAATTTCATCTGGCTCAGCGGGTTGCGCTTGTTCCACATGGGTTGGGCGTTTTTCACTATAAGCACATTCGATACATTCAATCCACTCGTCATCCACAGTGATGATCTTAACGACACGATCTAAGGCCCCGCATTTCGGGCATTTTGCGCCCGCGATGAACTGTCTTTTCATGTCAGTTAATTACACCCTGTGAACAATAATGACGTAGTTTAAGCGGTTTTATCAGTGTTCGTCCAACCTTGATGACGTAATAATGCATCTATTTTTGGTTCTCTTTTTCGGAAATTGCGAAACGCATCAAGCGCCGTATCTTTTCCGCCAACTGCTAGAATAAACTTTCTAAACTCTTTTCCAGTCTCGGTATTAAAAATACCTTCGCTTTCGAAACGGTCAAATGCATCACTGGCTAAAACTTCTGCCCATTTATACGAGTAATAACCTGCGGCATAACCACCTGCAAAAATGTGACTGAAGCTGTGTTGGAAGCGGTTATAGGGTACAGCGGGAACCACGGCAAATTTATCGCGGATATCGTCTAGCGTGGCCTGAATTTGCTGACTGTTTAAGGCTGGTGCTTGGCGGTGAATAGTCAGGTCAAATAACGCAAACTCAATCTGACGCAAGGTTTGCATGCCTGATTGGAAGAAACGTGCATTCAACAGCGCGGATAGTAATTCTTGCGGTAAAGTCTGTTTGGTTTCAGTGTGCTCGCTGAGTACATCTAAACTTTCATTGTCCCATGCCCAGAATTCCATAAACTGACTTGGTAATTCCACTGCATCCCACGCCACGCCGTGAGTCCCTGCAACCGAGATGTTATCCACTTCGGTGAGCATATGATGTAAGCCATGACCAAATTCATGGAACAAAGTAATCACTTCATCATGAGTCAGTAACGCAGGTTGATCGCCAATCGGTGGGGTAAAGTTACAGACCATGTAGCAAATTGGTTTTTGTAGACCCTCGGCGGTTTGCACACGAGAACGGAAACCGCTCATCCATGCGCCACCGCGTTTGCCATTACGGGCATATAAATCGAAGTAGAAACCACCGACCACTTGGCCTTGGTCTTCAATTTCGAAATAGCGTACATCATTTTGCCACACAGGCGCTTGGCGTTCGATGATCTGAATACCATAAAGACGTTGTACGATCTGGAATAAACCTTGAACCACTTTCGGTGCAGGGAAATACGGTTTTAATGCTTCTTGAGAAAGATTGAACTGTTGTTGTTTCAATTTTTCAGAATAGTAGGTTGCATCCCAAGGTTTGAGTTCTTCAATACCCTCTTGTTGTGCAATTGCTTTCAATTCTGCAATTTCAGACAGTGCTGGGGTACGCGCATGCTCTGCCAGATCAACCAAGAATTGATTTACGGTTTCAACATCAGGTGCCATTTTGCTGGCAAGGGAATATTCTGCAAAATTGTTGAAACCAAGCAATTGAGCCATTTCCTGACGTAAGCTCAGGATTTCTTCCATCACTGGGGTATTGTCAAATTCAGTTTGGTCAGATTGTTCTGAGGCACGGGTGACATAGGCCTTATATAGTTCTTCTCTTAATTCACGATCATCGGCATAGGTCATAATCGCAAAATAAGCAGGGAAGTCGAGTGTGGCAACGGCTTGCTCAAGCTCTCGTTGTTGTCCGTATTGTTTTAACAGTTCAACACTGCTTTGCGGCAGGCCTTTAAGTTGCGCTTCTGTTAGCGGCTGGAAGTAGGCTTGGGTGGCATCAAGTACATGGTTAGAGAAGTCAGAAGACAGCTGTGATAAACGTGCTGAGATTTCGGCATAACGTTTTTTGGCTTCACCTTCCAGTGCAACACCTGACAGTTTAAAGTCACGTAAAGCCAGTTTAATCGCACTTTGTTGTGCTTCGTTCAGCGTTTGAAATACAGCACTATCATGGATCTGTTGATAGGTTTGGTACAGCGGCGTATGTTGACCAAGCTGCGTATAGTATTCACTTAAACTTGGTAACAAGGCTTGATACACTTCACGGGTTTCCGCATTGTTCATCACCGCATTGAGATGCGACAAAATGCCCCATGACTCGCTCATGTTGTTTTCAAGTTGATCGACTTCCGCCAAGGTTGCCAGTTGGGCTTCAGAGCCCTGCGGGACTTCATTGAGTTGATTTAAGAAATTTTGACCGTTTTGAATGGTTTGTTCGATCTGTTGTTTTAAATCGGCAAGTTGAATTTGATCAAATTGAGGAACAGGAAGTGTTGCTTGCTGGAGTGTCATTGTATTTTTGCCATATTCATCTTTAAACATAGTTATAGATGTAGGGCTTCGGAGGGGAGAAATCAAGGTTGATTATGCAAATCTCATTGGATTAATTCATTTCTTCAATTGATGCAAACTGTGCATCAATATGGGCTGGTTCATACATGACCTTGGCAAAATTTTTAGTCACACATTCTGTTGCAATGATTTCGCCACTTTTGTATTTTTCTTTTTTATGTCGCCAGATTTCATTTTGGCGGTAAAAGTTGGCTCCGATCTGAATAAAACGGTGTTTTTGTTCAAAGACATGATAAATATAGCCGAGATCATGTGAACAACGTAATTCACCCTCAAGGCATTTTGAGGAAAACCAAAGGTTGATCTGAAAAGTATATTCTGTTGGATTATAAAACTGATAATCAATGTAGTTATAAAAAATAGCAGCGCCACTTCCAAAAGGTAGAATCCGCCCCTGATCTGGAAATGGATCAAAAGAATGCTGTGAGCGCTGTATGACTTGTAATGGGCTATGTAGCACCAACCAATGAATTAAATTCGCAATTTGACAGATTCCTCCCCCAATCCCGCCACGAGCTTGCCCAAAACTAAGCTCCATACCCTCTACATAACCTTGTTTGATTGTTGGTAAACCAACGAGTTGACAGAAGGAAAAGGTTTCTTGCGGTTTGATCAAAATGGTAGAAATTTTTTCGCTTGCGATTTTTAAATTAATCACTTTATTTTTCTGCCAATGCTGTTCAGTGTCACCTAGTTTACGAATTAAGACAGATTGGTGTTTCTTTACTCTAAACGTTAAGGGAGTTGGGTCAAAACTTTGAGCGTATTGGCGACGGTCTGTTTTCCATTGTACATAACGAAGGCCTCGCCTTATCCAAATCATGATGAAATAGAGGGCAGGGTGATATTGGCTGACTGGTTTTTTAAATAACAGGCGAATGAATTGCATTTTTAAAGGAGGGCAAGTTCATGACTGAACTTGCCCTCACCTGAATTAGTCTTGTTTTGCTTTCGCATTCGACTTTTTCTTTTTCACTTTTTTCTTAGCCTTGTCTTTGCTTTCAGGCTTGGCCGAAGCTTTTTTTGCAGGCTTTTTGGTATAAGAACTTGGTTTGTTCTTGTCCTTTTTCTTGCGTACAGGCTTTTCACCATCTTCACTGACTTTGGATTGAGTAGAGGGCTGTTTGCCAAATACTTCTTCAGTTGTTGAAGCACGATTCGAGCTAGACGGATTCGCAGTACGTGGTGCTTTCTGACGAATTACACGGCCCAAATGGGTAAGTTGTTGAACCAACTGGAAGTCAATTTTACGTTCTTCCAAGTTCACAGCCGCAACTTGAATCTTCACTTCATCACCGAGACTAAAGGATTGTCCACGATTTTGACCGACTAAGCTTTGACTGGCCTGATCATAAATGAAGAAGTCATCACCTAACTGACTGACATGAATCATGCCGTCGACATAGAGGTCTTTCAGAGTCACGAATAGTCCAAACTCAGTGACTGCACTGATAACCCCGACAAACTCATCACCGATATGCTGTTGCATATAGTGGCATTTCAACCACATGGTGACGCTACGTGATGCTTCATCAGCACGACGTTCTGTCTTGGAGAAATGCTCACCCGCATCATCTAATGCTGCACCTGACAGTGGATACACTTTTTTGTCTAAATACGCTTTGATTGCACGGTGTAATAATAAGTCTGGATAACGACGAATCGGTGACGTGAAGTGGGTATAGGCTTCATATGCCAAACCATAGTGTCCTGCATTCTTCGCACCATAGTAGGCTTGCATCATCGAACGTAATAGCACCGCGTGGATACTTGGCGCATCTAAACGATCTTTGGTTGCTTCAATGACGGCTTGATAATCTGCTTGAGTTGGCTGTTCAGGAAATGGCAAACCAAGCAATTTCACAAAGTCACGCACTTTCTGAATACGTGAAAACTCTGGTGCTTCATGCACACGATACAACATCGGAATATCATGCTCTAAAGCATATTCTGCTGCAGCAACATTGGCCAGCAGCATACATTCTTCAATCAGTTTATGCGCATCATTACGTGTACGTGGCAAAATTTCCTTGATTCCGCCTAACTCATCAAAGGTCATGTAGGTTTCAACGGTTTCAAATTCCATTGCATGACGTTCAGCACGTAAGCCTTTTAGTGTTTGATAAAGTTGGAAGAGCGTATTAAGTGACTTATGAATGCTCTTATCTTCAGGGATCGCATCGGTTGCTCCCTCAAAATATTGTCCCACTTGGGTATAAGTCAGACGAGCTTTGGAATGCATCACCGCAGGGTAGAACTCATATCCTGTGACTTTACCTGCACGAGAAAGTTTTAAATCACAGACCATACACAGACGATCAACATGTGGATTTAAAGAACACAAGCCATTTGATAGCGCTTCTGGCAGCATAGGCAATACAAAGTGCGGGAAATAAACCGATGTACCACGTTCTTCTGCTTCTTCATTTAATGGAGAGTCTAAACGCACATAGTGGCTGACATCGGCAATCGCAACCACAACACGATAACCACCACCTGCACGTTTTTCTGCAAATACGGCATCGTCAAAGTCACGTGCATCTTCACCATCAATAGTAACCAATGGTAGATCACGTAGATCAACACGCCCTTTAAGATCTTTTGCGGATGGTTCTTTAAAGCTTTCTGCTTCTTTCACCACAGCTTCAGGAAATTCGTAAGGCAGACCAAATTCTAGAATCGTTTGTGGAATGATGATTTCAGTATCTGCTTTATCCGCCATTGATTGAACGATATGGCCTGTCGCCAGCTCTTCGCGTGTTGGATAGTCATCTATTGCAACACGGAGCATATCACCAACTTTAGCATTGGCATGCTCAATCAATTCTTTTTCTAAAGTAATAGGTTGATGCTGGTTTGGATTGGCTGGTTGAATGAAGTATTCACCTTCATGTTCA
Source organism: Acinetobacter sp. Ac_3412 (assembly GCF_013072675.1). Taxonomy (NCBI): domain Bacteria; kingdom Pseudomonadati; phylum Pseudomonadota; class Gammaproteobacteria; order Moraxellales; family Moraxellaceae; genus Acinetobacter; species Acinetobacter sp. Ac_3412. Next base: position 460,453 of record NZ_LXUJ01000011.1, read on the forward strand.
GACAATTTACCAATAATTTGTTTAACGCGGTGTTGTACTACTTCGCTAATAAAGCCCCAAGGCTTACCTTTACGATCAACTGAGGTTTGACGCACTTTAACGCGGTCGCCATTAAAAACTAGGCGAAGTTCACGTTCAGGTAAAAGGATATCATCCTGACCTGCAATATTGGCAGTACCTAGACCTTTACTATTGATATAGACCGTTGCTTCATGAGTTGGTAGATCAGTTGCAGGTTGGTATTTAAAACCATCCTTCATAAGTTGCCCATCACGTACCATGGCACTTAAACGGTGATTCAATGCATCAATACTTTTTTGATCTGGGATATTAAAGTGGTCAACCAGCTCTGCATGGGACTGTGCAGTTTGTAATTGTTCTAGTGTAGTTAGAATAAGAGTTCGGCTAGGAATAGGATTATCGTAACGTTGCGCTTCTGCTTTTGCTTCGGGATCGGCCCAATTTTTAGTCATATCGTTTCAATTCACATCTGGCAGATCGGTTTAGCATAAGTCATTCAAACTCTAACTGCACGTCAAAGATTGCAAGATTCTGTTTATTGCTCCGATCTGAATAAAGGAGAGAACGCTATATTAACAAGCGTTGAACCAAAAAATGCTGAAAAAATGTGGAAATTGATTAAAAAACATTTGATTGAACTTAAAAAGCAGAAAAAAACAGGAACATCCCTTGTGTAATGTGGTTTTAGTTTGTATTATTGCGCTCGTGTTACGGTGAGATGGGTGAGTGGCTGAAACCACATCCCTGCTAAGGATGCGTACGGGTAACTGTACCGAGGGTTCGAATCCCTCTCTCACCGCCACTTTACTTAAAGCGCTCATAGCTCAGCTGGATAGAGCACTTGGCTACGAACTAAGGGGTCGGGAGTTCGAATCTCTCTGAGCGCACCAAGTAAAGATTTAAAGTAACACACGCCTAAATAGGCACATAAGTAATGCGCTCATAGCTCAGCTGGATAGAGCACTTGGCTACGAACTAAGGGGTCGGGAGTTCGAATCTCTCTGAGCGCACCAACTTAATAAAAGAAACCGCTTAATTGCGGTTTTTTTGTGCCTGAGTTTTAGGAGGTATAAATCATCAAGCTTTCATAAAGGGTTGAAATATAATACAGACCAAGTAAAGCAATCAGCGTAACTTTTATTTTTTTGGAAAATATCTTTAATAAAGTAGAAATCATAAAAGCAATCAATAGACATAGCCAAGCGCCAATGAATGTGATGATCCACAGCTTCCAGTTGTGCTTTTGCATTGCAATTGGATCATTGGGTGCTATTTTATTGTAATTTAGATGAATTAAACCTCCTTTTAGATCCAGATAGTCAATGGCTTTGAGTTGATATTCGGGCGGGTTGTTTTGTATCGGTAGGGTTTGATAATAATAGATGGTTTGAATTGCCTGTGTGGGCTGTTTAAGCTCTTGTTGGCATAGCTTCATTAATCTGACATCACACTGCATGATCAAAGTGTTATTGTTGCTCGTCGGAAGGATGAGTGACGCGCCCACTCGTTCACGACGGATGTAAGCTTCGTTGCTCGAGTCGATGTGTTGGCTTGAGACTTGCCATGTGTGGTTTCGGGCAAGATCGGCTTGGTGTAAGGCGGTTTGATGTGCCGAGCTAAAAATCAATAAAATGATGAAAGAAAAAAGAAAACAGAGGTAGGCATATTTAAAGTGGTCTGTAATGCTGTCTTCTTCGGTATTGCTTTCGAAAATAGTTCTTTGCATTTGTTTCCTTGTGTTTTAGCTATTTGAGCTAGATTTTACCTTTCTGTTTTGTGCTCAAATAAGCGATAAAGATAACCCACCGTCCCGAGTACGCCCACCATACGGACTACATGAAATGCTGTTACTATTGGCACACCAAGCTGTAATACATTGGCGGTTAATGCCATTTCGGCTACACCTCCTGGGGAAAGGCCTAAACCGAGTGTGGGCAAAGGAATGTCGGTCCAGAAGCTGATGCCATAGGCGAGCAAGGCGGTCAGTAACAGCGTACTTAGATTACTTAAAGCCACAACAGTTAAATAATGAGGTGCAGTCTTGAAAAAGTCAGGCTTAAATTTATTTCCTAGTGACCAACCCAGTAACACTTGGCCTAAATGCAAGATTGGTGTCGGTATTGCCGAGAGGTGAATATCTTGCATTGTAAGTAAAATTGCAACCAATAATGCACCAAAGGTCCAGAGATTGGGGAGTTTGTAGTATTGAAAAATACGACTGGCTACGTAAGCTAAAAAGGCTAACAGTACAAGGCCGTAACCATCAACATCACTATGGCGACTCATGATGCTATGATCAATACCGTGCCATCCCATAAATTGATAAAAAAAGGGAATGCTGACCACCACCATTAATACGCGTAAGGTATGAGCAGATGCGACTTTATCGACACGCGCCTGATAGTGTTCGGCTAAATTCGACATCTCATTTGCGCCACCAATAGCCGAAGCAAACCAGGCTGTTTTAAAGTCTACCTTGCCCCAGCGATATAAGATGACAGAACCTACACCACCTAAACCGAGGGCAAACAGAAGACCCAACAATAAGATATGCCATTGGCTTGCAATGAGCTGGATCATTTGTGGGGTAAAGTAGAGGCCGAGGGTTAGCCCTAAAATGGACAAGCCAATATTGCGTGCGCTGTGATGACATTCAATAGGCGCATGATTAATCTTGAGTAAGGCCGTAATAAATAAAGGTCCGAGTAGCCAAGGCAGGGGGAGATGTAACCATTCGGCAAGATGTGCACCGATGAAGGCAATGGCTAGACTCGAAATATATTTGAGGTAGATCATGAACACAGTCACCGATAAAGGATGAATAGAACGTGGGTAGAAGCCAATAGCTATGTATGATCGCTATTGGCTGAATGCATGACTATGAGTTCACTTGCTGGCGACTGCGTAACCAGCGGATGAGTGGTAAAACAATCATGATCCCTGCGAGAATCCAGAGTGTTTTAGTGATGTAACCGTCAAAGAGAATAGAGAGTTCGCCTTGGGAAATAGACAGCGCTCGACGCAAACTCGATTCCATGAGTTCGCCAAGCACAAACCCGAGAATAAGTGCTGAAAGCGGGAAGTTGAGCTTACGTAAAATATAGCCAAACACACCGAGTGCAACCATCAGGATCAGATCGAACATGGTGCTATGAATGGCATAGACACCCACAAAACTCACTGCTGCGATGGCAGGAAGTAAAATGAAATTGGGAACACTGAGCAACTTGGCAAAGTATCGAACCAGTGAAATATTCATAAACAGCAATAACACACTGGCAATGAAGAGCGAGGCAATCAAGCCCCACACAATCGTTGGCTGTTCGGTAAATAGTTGTGGCCCAGGCGTGATGTTGTATAAGGTTAAAGCCCCTAGCATTACTGCGGTTGTGCCAGAACCAGGTACTCCCAAGGTTAGCATTGGAATAAATGAACCACAGGCAGATGCATTGTTTGCAGCTTCAGGGGCGGCAATACCACGTAAGTCACCATCACCAAATTTACTGTCTTTGCCTGCAAGTTTACGTTCGCTGGTATATGCCATGGCACTGGCAATGGTTGCGCCAGCTCCAGGTAAAATGCCAACAATGAAGCCCAGGAATGAACTGCGAATGGTTGAGCCGAGGGTGAAACTAAACTCTTTGAGATTAAATAGACTACGCTTGCCTTGACCTAAGGCTTTCTGCCCAATACTGGTTTTTTCGAGCATGATCAGGATTTCACTGATACTAAAAAAGCCGATCACGATCGTGGTAAATTGAATACCATCACTGAGACTAACTGAATCAAAAGTAAAGCGGTACACGCCAGTAACAGCATCTACACCAACCGTGGCCAAGAGTAAGCCGATTAAGGCGGAAACAGCTGTTTTAATCGGCTGATCACTGACAAGTCCGCTTAAGCAAGTCAAGGCAAAAACCATTAGTACGAAATATTCTGCTGGACCAAACACGATGGCCCATTTGGCTAAAAGAGGAGCAAATAAAATAATACCGAAAATGGCAATCATGCTACCAATGAATGAACTCATGGCTGAAAGCGAAAGTGCAATCCCTGCTTTGCCTTGTTTAGCGAGTGGATAGCCATCAATGGTCGACATGATGGCCGCGGCATCTCCAGGCACATTAATCAGAATTGCAGAAATTCGTCCACCAAACTCACAACCTAAATAGACAGCCGCAAGAAGAATCAGTGCACTTTCAGGTGGTAAGCCAAGGGCATAAGCAAAAGGGAGAAGCAAGGCTACGCCGTTAATTGGCCCCAGTCCTGGCAATAAACCCACAATGGTTCCAATAAATGCGCCGATCAGCGCGATCAATAGGTTTTGTGGTGTCAGTGCGACTTGGAAACCATAGATTAAATATTCAAAAACATCCATTTATTCTTCCTTGATTAACTCAAAAATCCGAGTGGTAATGGCACATCCAAGATGTAATCAAATAAACCGTAAAATAGGCAGCCAAAAACAAGGCCTGAGATGGCGGAGGCCTTTGGACTTCCTCCAAACAGCATGCCGACAGTGAAGAACATCAATGCAGTTGCAATTGGAAAGCCTAACCATTCAAACGTCAGGGCATACATCAGCATCAATAACATCATGACACCGATTTTCTTTAGCACAGCGGCGGTATAGCCGAGATCAATCTGCTCAGTTAGTTTTTGAGGCCTAAAGGTCAGATAAAGACAAGATAAAATTAAAAGTATTAAGAGTAGGACAGGATAGGGTCTCGGACCTAGTGGGTCATAAGCGATTGGGGCGACATAGCTCCAAGCTAAATATAGAAGACCAAGGCTGACGAAGCCTAAAGTCCCTGCAAAAATCCTTTCCACGGACATAAAATATTCCTTTTTGCATTCAGATTTAGGCGTATTTCGATCCGATCTTGTTGCCACGGAAGATGCGTGATCAAAATACTTTTATTGTTTTCGGATTATTGGGGGATGAGATCGAATTCTTTAGATAAGACACGTAATTGATTGGTTTGCTGCATAACAAACTGATCGAGTTCTTCACCTGTCATGGAGAGCGGGAGTAAATCGAATTGCTCTCTGGATTTGGCAAATTTAGGGTCGGCCATCATTTTTTCAAAAGCGGTTTTCCACCATTGATAGGCTTCATCACTGACTTTAGGGCCGACATAGTAACCCCGTACCACTGGCCATTGGATGTCATAGCCTTGTTCTTTTGCGGTCAGGATATCAGCCAGTGCATTGGGTAAGCGTTCCGGTGCGAATACAGCCAATGCGCGTAATTTTCCAGATTTGACGTGTGGAATTACTTCTGCAATTCCAGCACTGACCACTTGGATATGATTACCTAGAACAGAGGTTACCGCTTCACCACCGCCTTCTAATGCAATATAGGTCATCTCTTTAGGGTTAACGCCTGCTGCTTTGGCAAGCATCGCTGTCTGCATCCAGTCTTGACCACCGACACTACCGCCAGCACCAAAACTGACAGATTTTGGATTTTTCTTTAGGGCTGCGACCAAGTCATTCAAATTCTGATAAGGCGATTCTGCATTGACGGCAACGACCCCATAATCAGTTCCGACTACAGCTAACCAGCGAACATCTTTTTCGTTGTATTGTCCGAATTTTCCTTGGGCTAGATTCAGGAGTGAGCCCGTTGAAAAAGCGACGATGGCATTGTTATTGGCAGGATCATTGGCAACAATTTTATTGTATGCAACAGCCCCAACACCACCCGGCATATAAGTGACACGCATAGGGGAGCTTAAGAGCTCAGTTTCCTTAAATGCATTTTGAGTGAGTTTGCAGGTGAGATCAAAGCCACCACCAGGTTTTGCAGGTGCAATACATTCAGGGCGTTTGGGTTCTCCAGTGACCGTTTTATTCTTTGTACATGCTGTAAGACTTAAGCCTAAAATAATTAAGGTGCTGGTAAAGGTAACGCTTCTTAACATGTTTAATATGTCTCCATTCATCATTGTTTTAATATGCATAATGCATATATTTTATCTAAGCGTCATTGCTTGATTATTGGGGTTAATACAAGAAGATTTAAAACTCCACTCTTCTCTATTTTTAGTGCTTTAAAAGGTACGTAAAAAGGTTAGCATTATCGCTTGGGTTGTAGAGATTCTTTTTTTTAATATAATTTTTCGAATAATTTATTTTTGAAATAAATATTGTTTTTATTGATTAAATTAAAAAGTGTTAATTTTTTATTTATCAGTATAGGACGCTGTATTTGATATTTTAGGTTTTTAGTGCTCATTATTTGATAAATAATTTTTTATGGATGTAAAAAAGCCTAAAGTTAATGGGCTTTAGGCTTTTGGGAGGGATTATCTTTTTGTTCTAAAATTTAAATTCTAAACCAGTCCCAATGACAGGTTGCTTATCTTCTAAATCTGCCTGTTTGAAACTTGCATAAGCTGTGTAGCCATATGCCTTGACTTGTTTGTTAAATAGATAATCAACTCCTGTCATAATTTGTTTAGCATCATAGTTTGCATCGTCATTTTTAAAACGGGTTGAATTCTGGCTATATTGGGCTTTTACATTCCATTTCGAATCGTTTGACAAGCGATACTCAGCACCTACGAGCCAACCTATTGATTGATCAATATTAGCTGCACCTGCTTGATTACCGCTGGCTTCTTCAACCTCTGATGTTTGTATCAATGCTTTTAATGCCATTCCTTCGATGGGTTTAATTAGGCTTGTTAGACGAATCGTATTTGCAGCAGCAAATACACGATTAATATCAATATGAGGATCAGCAGCATTCAAGAAACCACGACCTAGGAAGTTGCTTGGAATCGCTTTGTCGTAGGCAATTCCAGCTAAAAACATTGGACTGGTATAGGTGAGGGAGGTTGACCATGCATCACCTAAACCATTGCCGTCTACAGTAACGCCTCCTTGACTACTGGCAATGCCTTGGGCCTCTCCTGTCGCAAGTAAAACACTGAACGCAAGATTGGCTTCATCACTGACTGTGATTTTGGGTGAATCATAAACCACGGAATTATTGATCCGATTTTCACCCGGCATAATACCTCTCACATCGGCAGTGTTACGCATATAATTATTAAAACTATCTACAGCACTCGACATTTTTTTTAAAGGAGAATTATTTTTACCCACTTTTAACGTACCAAACTTTTCATCTTTTAAGCCAATATATCGATCTCGATGAGACCAGTCCGTTCCATCTCCATCGGCATTAAATGCCCATTCGATTAAATAAAGTGCACTTAAACGACTGGTTAATTTTTCCTCACCTTTAATCCCGAGAAATGAACTATTGCTATTCATTTTCCAGGTATCACGGTCAGCAGAATTCGCATTTTTTTCGGGGATATAATCGATACTGGTATCAATCTCACCATAGAATTTAGGTGATGAAAATGCTGAACTGGTTGCCATGCAAAGCATACTGGCGATAAAAAAATTAATTTTCATTGATGTCATCCTAACAAATTAAAAATTATGTGTAATTAATCCCGGTCTCTTTTTACTTGAGGTTTAAGGGGGAATTAATCGAGCCTAATTTAAAAGGCTCTTGGGGATTTTATTTAGTTTTTATGGTTTTTGGTATTTAATTGTCTTATGTTGTTTTGATTGGTATTTTTATAATTTTATAAATGTTTAAATTTATGGCTTTGAGTAATTTTGATTTTTAAATTAATAAACATTTTGTGCAGTAATTATAAACATAATGTGTTGGGTTGAAAAATAGAAGTACTAAATTTAACTGAAAAAATAGCATTCATAAATGTTTTAAAAATAAAAAGCCGCTGATATCAGCGGCTTTTTGAGTTGATTTATTTAGAAATGATTTACGGAACTAAATAGATGATCTGTCAGGTTGTTGAGAGGCGTTTGTAGAGATACAAGATCGGTTAACGAACCACCATTTGGATTTGGTTCGCCAACAGCGATGCCAGAAGTGACGGTTCCAGTCAATGCATCTAAAATTCCGTCTACACTGCCATGAAGACTGTAATCTCCATTTCCAACACTGACACTAATTAGATTATTGATACTCTCTAATGAACCATCGCTGAATAGGGTACTGACATGATCTTGTAATGTGTCTACTGCAATGTTGCCATTGCTAATGACAGTTTGAATCGGTTGAGCAATTCCTGCGATAACGTCTCCGCTATTTGCACCATTATTAATGGTTCCAAGAATATCTGTAATCACACTTAGACCACCTTCACCACCGATACTGCCAGTAATGCCACCGATAATGCCAGTAACTGCGCCTAAAGGACCACCTTCACCACCGATACCGCCAGTGATTCCACCGATAATCCCAGTGATTGAGCCTAAAGGACCACCTTCGCCACCACCGATACCACCAAGGATGTCAGAGATTGAGCCCAAAGGACCGCCTTCACCGCCACCGATTCCGCCAGTAATGCCGCCGATGATGCCAGTGATCGCGCCAAGAGGACCTCCTTCGCCACCACCAATACCGCCAGTAATACCGCCAAGGATGTCAGAGATTGAACCTAAAGGACCGCCTTCACCACCGCCGATACCGCCAGTAATGCCGCCGATGATACCTGTGATCGCACCAAGAGGGCCACCTTCACCACCGCCAATTCCACCAGTCACACCGCCGATGAGACCACCCACATCAGTGAGGTCACCTGCAATATGCTGAACCAGACCAGAAGCAGTTGAACCGTTATTAATCAGTGTGCCGACTACACCTGTGAGAGAACCCGCAGCACCACCAATATCCGCACCTGCTAAATCAGAAATAGCTTCTAAAGTACCGTTTACGGTATCGCGCGAAGTTTCAAAGGTGAGGGTGCCTAAATTGGTGAGATCTGTGACTGGATGAACGCCCGGAAGAACACCGCTAATTGCACCACCTACCGTAGAGATGCCTGTGTTGATAATATCTGTTTTCAGGCTTTCAACGCCTTGAAGTACATCGATACCTGTTTGGATTACGCCTGTGACAGGGTTATTGCCAAGATCACCGCCAGTAATGCCACCAACGATGCCAGTGATCGCGCCAAGAGGGCCACCTTCACCACCGCCAGTAATGCCGCCGATGATGCCAGTGATCGCGCCCAAAGGACCGCCTTCACCGCCACCGATACCACCAGTAATGCCGCCGATGATGCCAGTGATCGCGCCAAGAGGACCTCCTTCGCCACCACCAATACCGCCAGTAATACCGCCAAGGATGTCAGAGATTGAACCTAAAGGACCGCCTTCATCACCGCCGATACCGCCAGTAATGCCGCCGATGATACCTGTGATTGCACCAAGAGGACCGCCTTCACCGCCACCAATTCCACCAGTCACACCGCCGATGAGACCACCAACATCAGTGAGGTCACCAGCAATATGCTGAACCAGACCAGAAGCAGTTGAACCGTTGCTAATTAATGTACCGACTACACCTGTGAGAGAACCCGCAGCACCACCAATATCAGCACCTGCTAAATCAGAAATTGCTTCTAAAGTACCGTTTACCGTATCGCGAGAAGTTTCAAAGGTGAGGGTACCTAAATTGGTGAGATCTGTGACTGGATGAACGCCCGGAAGAACACCGCTAATTGCGCCACCTACTGTAGTAATCCCTGTGTTGATAATATCTGTTTTTAGGCTTTCAACACCTTGAAGCACATCGATACCTGTTTGGATCACACCTGTGACAGGGTTGTTGCCCAAGTCACCACCAGTAATCCCACCGATGATGCCAGTGATCGCGCCAAGAGGGCCACCTTCACCACCACCAATACCGCCCGTGATGCCACCGATAATGCCAGTGATCGCGCCCAAAGGACCACCTTCACCACCACCAATACCGCCCGTGATGCCACCGATAATGCCAGTGATCGCGCCAAGAGGACCACCTTCACCACCACCGATACCGCCAGTAATGCCGCCAATGATTCCTGTGATTGCACCAAGAGGACCGCCTTCGCCACCACCGATACCACCAGTCACACCGCCGATGAGACCACCAACATCAGTGAGGTCACCAGCAATATGCTGAACCAGACCAGAAGCAGTTGAACCATTATTAATCAATGTGCCGACAACACCTGTGAGAGAACCCGCAGCACCACCGATATCCGCACCTGCTAAATCAGAAATTGCTTCTAATGTACCGTTTACGGTATCGCGCGAAGTTTCAAAGGTGAGGGTGCCTAAATTGGTGAGATCTGTGACTGGATGAACGCCCGGAAGAACACCGCTAATTGCACCACCTACCGTAGAGATACCAGTGTTGATAATATCTGTTTTTAGGCTTTCAACACCTTGAAGCACATCGATACCTGTTTGGATGACACCTGTGATAGGGTTATTGCCAAGATCACCGCCAGTAATGCCGCCAATGATGCCAGTGATTGCGCCAAGAGGGCCACCTTCACCGCCAGTTATGCCGCCGATGATACCTGTAATTGCGCCAAGAGGACCGCCTTCACCACCGCCGATACCACCAGTAATCCCACCGATGATACCTGTGATAGAACCTAATGGACCTGTGCTACCAATGTTGGTTACATCCCCTATAATATGTTGAACCAGACCTGATGCAGTAGACCCATTATTCACCAGTGTACCAATGACACCTGTTGCAGAACCAATTGCCCCGCCAATATCTGCACCAGCAAGGTGGGAGACGGTTTCTAGTGTACCGTTTACCGTATCGCGCGAAGTTTCAAAAGTGAGGGTACCCAGATTTGCTAGGTCTCCAATTGGGTGTTCAGATTGATGCACTGCATTAATGACCGTGCCAGCAACAGTATTAATTCCTGTATTGATGATATCGGTTTTTAAACTCTCAAGCCCTTGAAGGACATCAATACCACTTTGAACAATACCTGTGACTGGGTTGTTCGCTAGGTCACCACCCGTGATGCCACCAATAATTCCAGTCACTGCACCAAGTGGACCGCCTTCAGCTCCACCGGTGATACCGCCAATGATTCCCGTTACCGCACCAAGTGGACCACCATTTGCTCCACCCGTAATACCTCCGATAATTCCTGTGACTGTACCAAGTGGGCCGCCCTCAGTTCCACCGGTAATACCGCCAATGATTCCAGTCACTGCACCAAGTGGATTACCACTTGCCCCGCCAGTAACACCGCCTAAAATATTTGTGACTGTAGAAATTGGGCTACTACTACCTGTTACATTTCCCAGAACGCTAGTAATTGAACTTATAGGATTGTTGGTTGCTCCACCTGTAAGATTGCTTACCGTGTGAGTTACGGTATTTGTTGAAACGATATTTGTAATTGTAGACAAGGACAAAGGAGCAAGGATTGAACCGCCAACGTGTGATGTAGATGTACTACTATCAACTAAGCTTGAAGTAATACTTTTAATGGGTGACAAAAGACTTTTGAAAAACATAACGATACCTATATTTTTAAAGTTGTGTTGTTTTGAGTAATTATTAAATTGCTATGATTTTTTTGTGATTAAAGTCACATTAATCATATTTAGTGTTATATGTGGCAGTTATTTTGTCAATCTGTAACGGGCTAGAATATGATTGTTAAATGTGGATTTAAAATGTTGAATTTTAATATATTTATGGGTTGTTAATTTTAACTAAATTTACACTTGTATTTTATTTGAAAGGGTAAGGGGATTTTAATCATAGTGAGATAAGTTTTATTTATCATATAATTAAAGTGTTATTTGAGTACAATCTATGTCTTGTGAAGAAGGTGCTGGAAAGAAAGTTTTAAAATTTGTTACTCGTTTGCAAAAAAATATTTCCAGTGTTTTTCGGTTTTATTTAATCAATAAAGATCAATATTTTAAATTTTTTCTTCATTCATTTTTTTAAAATCATAACTAATCTAAAGTCGTACTATTTATGGTGTGATTGACTTGTTGTTTAAAAAAACTTACCAATTAAATATATGTTTCCTAGAGTATGTTCATCTTTGATTGATGAAATGCTTAAGCTGCAAAGAACAGCCACAGATGAAAGTGGCTGTTCTTATGCTTGTATTTTAAAAATGATGAAGTGAGCCGAACAAATGATCGGTTAGGCTTGTTAAAGGAGATGAAACTGAAATGAGGTCGGTAATACTTCCACCATTCGGATTTGGTTCACCCACAGCAATGCCCGAAGAAGTTGAAAGTGTGCCAGTAATTGCAGTGAGAAGACTATCTAGACTGTTACTGCTACCACTATTGTCATAGTTAATATGGATAAGGTTGCTGAGACCTTCCATAATATTGCCACTCGCGAGATCGCCGAGACTATCTTGTAGATTACTGATTGCTGAACTACCACTACCAATCACCATGTCGATCGGTTGGGCAATACCAGAAAGAATACCATCGCCACTGATACCACCCGTGATGCTACTAATGATGTCTGTGATTGAACCTAAAGGACCACCTTCACCGCCACCAATACCTCCCGTAATGCCACTGATAATGCCAGTGACAGCACCAAGAGGACCGCCATCACCGCCGCCAATACCGCCAGTAAGACCACCGATAATGCCAGTGACTGCGCCCAGAGGGCCGCCATCACCACCGCCGATACCACCCGTAATGCCACCGATAATGCCAGTGACTGCACCCAGAGGGCCACCACCACCATCACCACCGCCAATACCGCCAGTAAGACCACCGATAATGCCAGTGACTGCGCCTAGAGGACCACCGTCACCACCACCGATGCCACCCGTAATGCCACTGATAATGCCAGTGACAGCACCGAGAGGGCCACCATCACCGCCACCAATACCGCCCGTAATGCCACCGATAATGCCAGTGACTGCACCTAGAGGACCGCCATCACCGCCGCCGATACCACCAGTAAGACCACCGATAATGCCAGTGACTGCGCCTAGAGGGCCGCCATCACCACCACCGATGCCATCAGTGATACCACCGATAATGCCTGTTACTGCGCCAAGAGGGCCACCATCACCACCGTCGATGCCACCAGTGATACCACCGATAATGCCAGTGACTGCGCCTAGAGGGCCGCCATCACCGCCAATCACTCCACCAATTGTTCCCGTAATGATGTCGAGAGGATTGCCGCCTTCACCACCAACCAGACCAGTCACCAGATCAAGAGGACTGCCACCCTCACCACTGAGGACACCACCAACAATACCCGTGACAACATCAATAGGGTTGTAATCGCCACTAATAATGCCTTCTACGCTAGCGGTTACACCGCCGACTGCGCCTGTAACAGTACCTAAGACACCTGTGCTATCAGCATCACCAGTCACAACCGTGACGAGATTGGTTACAGGAGTAACGAGATCACCGTGAGAGATGCTATTTAAATCGAGTACAGAGATCGCATTGCCTGAGAAATTGATTGGAATGGTAATAGGAGTGACGACGTTGGTACCATCTCCAACGCCATTGCCGATACCATAGTTATGGTCGCCATTGCCTGCACCAATACCATTGCCGATACCACCAGATCCATTGCCAATTGAACCATTATTTTCGGTGTCATTGTCTTGGAAGTTATTATGTGTAGTCGTTGTTGCATTATTGGTTGAAGTTGATGTTGCAGTACCAAATAAGGAAATGGCATTGCCAGAGAAGTTAACAGGGATTGCAATGGGTGCGACAAAGTTTGCGTCATCCGCAATACCATTGCCGATACCATAGTTATGTTCACCATTGCCTGATGCGATACCATTACCGATACCACCGCCAGAACCGATACCAGTACCGCTGCCGTTACTATTGTTGGTTGTATCATTGTCTTGGACATTGTTATTGGTTGTCGTAGATGAATTATTGGTTGAATTTGCTGTCGCATTTCCAAAGATGGAGAAGGCATTCCCTGATGCATTCACAGGCGTTGTGATCGGGATAATAATACTTGCGTCATCTGCAATACCATTGCCAATGCCGTAATTGTGTTCACCATTGCCTGAAGCGATGCCATTACCAATACCGCCACCTAAGCCATCTGCACCGTTACCGCCGCTATTGCTGTTATTAGTTGTATCGTTGTCTTGGACATTGTTATTGGTCGTGGTTGAGGAATTATTTTGTGAATTTGACGTTGCATCACCAAAAATTGAGAAGGCATTCCCTGATGCATTTAATGGTGTGGTAATTGGGATCACGATACTCGAATCGTCTGCAATACCATTACCGATACCGTAGTTGTGTTCACCATTGCCTGCGGCAATACCATTCAGAATTCCTCCAAGATCACTGCCAGAGCCAGTTCCTACGCCACCGTTATTACTATTGTTGATCGTATCGTTGTCTTGGAAGTTGTTATTGGCTGTTGTAGAGGAGTTGTTAATTGAGTTTGATGTTGCATTACCAAAAATAGAGCCTGCATTACCAGAGAAATTAACAGGGCTTGTGATTGGCGCGACGACACTGGCATCACTACCGATGCCATTACCAATACCAAAATTATGGTCTCCATTGCCAGAGCCAATACCATTGCCTATACCACCGCCAACGCCATTACCAGCGGCACCACCTACAACTGTACCGTTATTGCTATTGTTGGTTGTGTCATTATCTTGCAGGTTATTGGTTGTTGTGGTTGAACCGTTATTGACAGATGTATTAGTGGTATCACCAAAGAAAGTCCAAGAGTTACCTAAGCCGTTGACTGGCGCGGTAACAGGCATGGTTACACTTGCGTCATCGCCATTGCCATTGCCAATACCGTAGTTATGTTCACCATTACCTGCACCAATGCCATTGCCTATACCACCGCCAACACCATTACCTGTGGCGGTTCCAGTACCACCATTATTACTGTTGTTGGTGGTGTCATTGTCTAATACAGTATTGGTTGTTGTGGTTGCTGCATTATTGTGGGATGCATTATTTGCATCACCAACAAAGGAAAACTCATTACCTAAACCATTGATTGGAGTGGTGACAGGTGTAACAACATCAACGTCATCACCATTGCCATTACCAATACCGTAGTTCTGTTCACCATTACCTGCACCAACGCCACTGAGTAGTCCGCCTACACCGTTGCCAGTGCCATCACCTACGCCAGTACCGTTGTTGCTATGATTGATGTTGTCATTGTCTGAGACGATGTTGGTTGTATTGGTTGTTGCTGTATTGGTTGAGGTATTACCTAGGCCATTAGGATCATTGTCATTATCCAGTCCAGAGACATTGTTGCCCATAAAGTTGATCGGTGTTGTCACTGGTGATGTCCAATCGGCATCATCGCCATTGCCGTTACCAATGCCATAATTGTGCTCGCCATTACCAGCACTTACACCATTGAGTAAGCCATCTGCACCATTGCCTGTTGTTCCAGTGACACCAGTGCCATTGTTATTATTGTTGGTTGTATCGTTGTCTTGTACATAGTTAAGTGTGTTGGTAGAACCATTATTGACAGAACTAACATCGCCACCGCCGATAACACCAGCTGAATTACCTAAGACATGAACAGGTGTGGTCCATGGGGCAGTAATATCTACATCATCACCGTTGCCATTGCCAATACCATAGTTTTGTTCGCCATTGCCTGCTGCTGGACTATTACCTAAACCACCAAGGCCATTGCCTGCATTTGTGCCAATGCCATTATTACTATTGTTGGTTGTATCGTTGTCATAAACAATATTTGATGTGTTGGTTGGCGCTGTATTGACGGAGTCTACATCACCACCAACGCCTGCAACGGAGTTACCAAGAACTTGGACTGGTGTCGTAATGGGTGTCGTGACGCTGGCATCATCACCATTGCCGTTACCGATACCATAGTTGTGCTCATCATTGCCTGCAGAAACACCATTTAATAGACCGCCTGAACTGCCATTGCCTGTTGCACCAACACCACTGTTGCTGTTATTGATGGTGTCGTTATCTTCGATCACAGTAGAGGCATTGGTCGGAGCAGTATTCACCGAATTAACATCACCACCACCAATTGCTGAAACTGAGTTGCCTAGACCTTGGAAAGGCGAGGTCACTGGTATGGTGACACTTGCATCATCGCCATTGCCATTGCCGATACCATAATTCTGTTCACCATTGCCTTCGGCTGGACCGTTGGCTATACCGCCAAAACCATTGCCAGTCACACCAGTCGCATGATTGCTATTGTTGGTGGTGTCATTGTCTTGAATATGTGTGGTCGATGTCGTTGCTGCAGTGTTGACAGAATTAACATCACCGCCACCAATACCCGTCACTGAGTTACCTACAGCTTGTACCGGTGTGGTCCATGGTGTGGTGATATCTGCATCGTCACCATTGCCATTGCCAATACCGAAGTTATTTTCATCATTCCCTCCAGATACACCGTTAAGTAAGCCACCCTCATTACCATTAGTCGCTGATCCAACCCCATTGTTGCTGTTGTTGGTTGTATCATTGTCTTGAATCGCTGTAGTTGAGCTGGTTGAAACATTGTTTACGGAGTCGACATCGTTTGTGCCTATGCCTGAAACTGAATTGCCAATTGCTTGGAATGGGGCAGTGACGGGTGCAGTGAAGCTGGCATCATCACCGTTGCCATTGCCGATCCCATAGTTCTGTTCACCATTACCTGCTGCTGGGCCGTTGGCTAAACTGCCAGAACCATTGCCAAGGACACCAGTTGCATTATTACTATTGTTGGTTGTGTCATTGTCTTGAATATTAGTAGTTGATGTCGTGGTTGATGTATTGACCGAACCTACATCGCCACCGCCAATTCCTGCAATTGAGTTGCCAACCGCTTGTACAGGTGTGGTCCACGGTGTGGTGATATCAACATCTTCACCATTGCCATTACCAATACCGTAGTTATGTTCACCATTGCCAGCAGATACGCCATTTAATAAGCCACCATTGCTGCCATTGCCTGCTGCACCTACACCGTTGTTACTGTTGTTGGTGGTGTCATTATCTTGAATCGTTGTCGTTGAACTTGTTGATGTATTGTTGGCAGAAGCTACATCACCACCGCCAATTCCTGCGACTGAATTCCCAATGGTTTGGACTGGCACAGTGATTGGTGTTGTGACACTTGCATCATCACCGTTGCCATTGCCGATCCCATAGTTTTGTTGTCCGTTGCCTGCTGCTGGGCCGTTACCCAAGCCACCAAGACCATTGCCAGTACCCGTTAGGCCCGTACCATTATTGCTATTATTTATGGTGTCATTGTCGTGGATTGTGCTGGAGGTACTGGTTGTTGATGTATTCACCGAATTGATATCGCCACCACCAATGCCTGCAACGGAATCACCCACTGCCTGAACAGGTGTGGTCCAAGGTACTGTCACACTTGCATCATCACCGTTACCATTGCCAATACCATAGTTATGTTCACCATTCCCTGCACCGATGCCGTTAAGTAAACCAGCACCCACACCATTGCCAGTACCAGCTACACCAACGCCATTATTGCTGTTGTTGGTCGTATCATTGTCATCAATTACACTGCTATTGGTTGTTGACGTGCTATTAATTCCATTGACATTACCACCACCAATCGCTGCGGCTGAGTTGCCGATTGCTTGGAATGGTGTCGTAACAGGTGTGGTGATACCAGCATCGTCGCCATTACCATTGCCAATTCCATAATTTTGTTCGCCGTTTCCAGCACCAATCCCATTTAATAGACCACCAGCACTGCCATTTCCAGCAGAACCTAGGCCAGTATTACTGTTGTTAGTCGTATCATTATCTTGAATTTGGGTTGAAGAGGTTGTGGGTGATGTATTCACCGCGTTGATATCAGCACCACCAACGGCAGCGATTGAATTACTGATTGCTTGAACTGGCGTGGTCCATGGCACTGTTACGCTGGCATCGTCAGCATTGCCATTTCCAACGCCATAATTATGTTCACCATTGCCTGCCGCAATACCATTTAATAAGCCACCAGCATTAGCATTGCCAGCTTGGGTACCGGTATTACTATTATTCACAATATCGTTATCGTGGATTTGAGTTGTTGATGTTGTTGGTGTTGTATTGGCCGTTGTAAGAGGTGTTGTCGTGCCTAGCCATGAAAATGAATTGCTGAAAGGCTGGAACGCTGCTGTGAAAGAGGGGGTAAAGCTAAAATCGTTTGCGTTACCTAATCCTGGACCGTAGTTCTGACTACCATTACCTGCCGCTATGTCGTTGAGCAAACCGCCATGACTCGTATTCGTACCACTATTTGTATGAGTAAGAGTGCTGCTGTCTTCGATAACTGTATTTTTTACAGTGGGTACAGTATTAACCGAAGAGGAGGATCCTTGACTATTGCTAGAAAGAGACAGAATACCTTTAATGGGTGATAAAATATTTTTAAATAACATGTCGATATACCTATAATTATTGGAGTTTTATTTTATTAAGTCTTAATAATTATGTGACTCCTGTCGCATAATATCGTTATTAGTATTTATTAGTTATCTGTTTGATGTCAATAATGCAGTGTGTATCATATTTTTAAAGAAGTATAAAAGTGAAATAAAACAGTGGGCTATATAATGATTTAGAGATAAATGGTTAAAATCAAAAAGATATTATGAAAATGTAGATTATTAATAAAAAGTACAAAGTGAATGCCTGAATTAAAAATTCTAAAAATAATATTTATTTGAATTTTAATAATAATTGTTGCTGTTTTGGGCGTGAAATTGTCTTGCGACTTATGCTGAGTGAGCAAATATTGATGTATATTCAGGGTTATGGGAATCCGATGAAATGTTAGTCGATAGGCATTAAAAAAACCAATAATGCTGAATCTATAGCCAGTTGATCGTGATCTTGTGAAAAAGGTCTTATCATTTGTGGAAAAGTGCGTATAATGCCCTCCATCAAATATGCGCTCATAGCTCAGCTGGATAGAGCACTTGGCTACGAACTAAGGGGTCGGGAGTTCGAATCTCTCTGAGCGCACCAATTTGAATAAAGAAACCGCTTAATTGCGGTTTTTTTGCGTCTTAAGTTTTTGCTTTGATTTTTTGTACAAATACGGCATTGCCACCCACCGCAGGAAGTACATCATGATAAGGCAGGCTACGCATTGCCCTTAATAGAAAAGGGGCTTTTTCATCGATTTTCATTGCGCTGGTCATGGTCAACAGTGTTCCTTGGTTGAGGGAACTCAGCTGCATTTTTCCTTTGATAAAACGTAAGTCACCGCCATTGGCATAAAAATTATTTTCATCTGCCTGCGGATAATTAAAACGTAGTTTAAATGCAAAGGGAATATTGATCACGCCAAGACCAACATTGACTTGAATATCTGCATCCTGTCCTTGATTTTGAATAGGAGAGGCAATCACTTTTTTAATCTGTCGAGGAAATAGCTCTTGGTAGGCCAATGGGCTCAGCCACTTTTGTAAAGGTTGAGGGGATTGTTTATAAAATTGATAAGTGGTGGTAAAGCGCATTGCTTCTCGACCGTGGGTATACAGCATACTGGTCGGTGCATGAATAATACTGACAGGCTGCTGAGTTGTTTGAACCAATTGCGTGATTTTATTGAGTTGAGCTGCATTTAGTTGTGGGTTTGGAATTTGCCCTGCATTGAGTGGGGTAAGGTTAGGTTTAATAAAACGAGTTCGTAAAGCCTCTAAAATAAAAGCATTACTACCACTGGGAATGCCCAGTTTTGCCTCGGGAATTGCATTTAGAATTTTCTTAAAAATAAAACCTTTAGGCTGGTTTAAATCGCCCCATTGAGTCAAAGTGATTAAGGTTCGATGTTCATCTAATGCAAACCATTCAAATTTACCGACACCGTAGGGAATCGGTGCATCAATCACCAAACTGGCAATGCTATTCGGCTTGATCTGGTGTTGTAGGGTGACATCTTCATTAAAATTGAGCACAGGAATCGGTGTTGGAATCGAGATACGATATTTCATTTTTACGATGTTGCCTGATTGTTCGAGTGGCTTCGCCGATTTGAGCGTTGGGAATAAACCGACATATTGGCTGAAATCAGTCAGTGTTTTCGCGACTTGCTGTGCATTGACAGGAACAATAATGGCTGCTGAATTAAAGCTGGCAGTGGGTTGAGGGTTACTTTTTAGCGTCGGGATTGAGGTTTTAGCCGCAGGATGCCCATAGATGAAAATATTGTTTTGAGTATAACTGGCCAAGAGTTGCGGATTGTTTTGAAAGGGTTGTAAGGCACTTGGAATAGTGTCTGTCCAAGGCAAGATTTGTGCAAAGCAATTTTGTGTTAGCCCTAATAAAATGCAGGGCAAGATGAGCGTATTCAAATAAGACATCACATTCCTTTGATTTTTATCCGTGATTTCATCCATGACTTGATCGCTTTGTCAGAAGCCGATCAATATTGCTTATTAATAGATTTTTTTATGCATGAAAAATAGTCGCATTGTGTAAAACCCACTGAAATATTCTTTCGAGCAAGGCTTTTTAGGCATTTACTTCTTACTAGTTCTATACATCAGAATGATTTAAATTAAATAAAAGTATATTTATATATTTTGGCATGACATTGATTTATAAAAATAAAATAACTCAATGAAAGCAACATAAACAAGCATGAGATGGCGTGACAATATCATTTAAATTTTGTATTAAATCGCGATAAATGTGATTTCCCATTAAATCATTTATGTTCTAATAGGTCAGTTTTTTTTCAAATGTTAGAAATTAAAAATGTCTGAACAACGTCCAAGTGTATCGGTGCGCTATTATTTGAATTTAGAAGAATCACAAGATGGTTTTGCTTTGGTCACTTTTGGCAAAAAAACCTTTAGCCGCTTTTTAACCCCGGTGATTAGTATTGCGATTATTTTGTGGGGAATTTATTTAGGTTTTTCTGGTGTTGGGCGTTATTACGTTGCACTGGGCGCTTTTTTTCTAGTGATGCAAGCCGTTATGCGCTACTGGTTGTTGCCAATGTTGTTTAAGCGCCAATTTGTACGCTATCAGTTTGGCAAAAGCGAACAGGGAATTGATCTTTATCAAGATCATTTTGAACTGTATGCCGCAGGCAAAAAACAAAGTGCACAGTATGCTGAAGTTCAATCATTTGCGGTTGGCAAGTTGACTTATATGTTAGAGCTGAAAAGCCACACTGTGGTGATCGTACCTAAACGCGCGTTTAGCGATTCAGCAGATCAAACAAAATTTGAAAATAGTTTCAAGAAGTAAGTTTATCGACGGTTGAAAGAACAAGGAGTTTTCATGAGTACACGTCCTTCAAAAATTGTGTGTGTGGGTCGAAATTATGCCGAACATGCCAAGGAATTAGGTAATGCCATTCCTGAGCGTGCCTTGCTTTTTATCAAACCACCCAGCAGTCTTGGTTCTTTGACGCAAGGTGTAAGCTGGAATCAAGAACTGGGTGAGTGTCACTATGAATGCGAAATTTGCTTGCAAATCGCACATCCTTTATCGCAAGAAACCGATCCAGCCAAAGCCTTGGAAGCCATTGGTGCAATCACTTTAGGTCTGGATTTGACCCTACGCGATTTGCAGGGTGATTTAAAATCCAAAGGCGAGCCGTGGGAACGTGCTAAAGCCTTTGATGGTGCCTGTATTTTGGCGGACTGGATTGAAGCAGACGAAATTGGTGACTTGCAAGAGCTAGAGCTGATTTTGAATATCAATGGCGTAGACCGTCAGCACGGTTTTATCAAAGATATGATCTTTGATATTGGGACTCTACTTGTTGAGATTAACAAATCGTTTAGTCTGGAAGTTGGTGATGTCATTATGACGGGTACACCTGCTGGTGTTGGAGCATTACGTGCCAATGATCAATTGACCATGAAATTGATTACGCAGTCTGGCGAGTATGACTGGGATACCTTTGTCAAAGCCTAAGTTGCAATGAAATAAAAGGGTGGCGCTGTGATTGATATCAGCGCCATTTTTTATGCCTGAAAAAAGTGATTTTCTTTTTAGCTGTTCGTCTAGTTGGGTGAGCAAACGAAAGGTTTAGCGCCCTTGATACAGTTTACGAAATTGATCTGGGGTGAAATGCATCCAACGTTTAAACATATAAATAAAAGCCGATGAGCTGGCATAGCCTAAATCCAGCGCAATCGTTTCAATGGTTTTTCCCTGATTCAACATCGACATTGCTTTCATGACCTTTAGGCGTTGTCGCCATTCGTGCAACGACATCCCCAATTCTTTTTGGCTATAACGAGCAAGGGTGCGCTCAGTCATATTGATCATTTGTGCAAGCTGTTGCAAGGTACTGTTATCCGCAGGAAATTCATGCAAATGCATTAATATTTTAGCCAGTGCAGGGTGTTCAGTAGTGGGTAGATAACTACCGACCAACTCCGCATGCGTCAGTGAGTCGAGTAAAACTTGCAACAAGCGTAAGTATTCAGCTTCCTGTTCAGAAAACGAATTTTTGCGAATGTGTTCCAATAACGCAGGGACTAGCGGTGCAGTTAATAGAATGCCTGCCTGTTGTGGCAGGTTTTGGCAGAGTGACTCATGTACATACAAGGTACAATGCGTGACCTCATTACGATTGATACCACTATGTTGTAAATGCGGTGGTAACCAGATTCCATAAGGAGGTGGAGTTAAATAATGAATTTGCTCAATATTGACCTCTAAAACACCGTCAAAAGCATAGATAAACTCTCCCCATGCATGCGCGTGTTTCGGATAAAACGTCTCTGCAGGTGCATCCCGAATCTGAAGCCATAGGGGCGCAGGAATATCGTTGTAGGCCGGGATGGCCTGAAAATCTTGAATCCGTTGTGCTGATTTTTTCATAACATGAGAATTGCCTGAAAATACGCATCTATTGTCGTATTTTCACTATATCATGAAAATACGACAGTCTTATATTGGTGCTCAAATCATAAAATCAGGAGCGCGCAATGGATGAGCGTAAAGCATTAGATGCAACGGCATCGGGTCTGATGATCGTACTGTGTATGATCTGGGGACTACAACAAGTCATTTTAAAAATGGCAGCGCCTGATATTTCGCCCTTAATGCAAATCGCGCTACGTTCGGGCCTTGCCGCTATACTGCTTTTACCCTTACTTTACCTCGATAAAACCAGTCAACTTTTTAATCGCCAGAATTTAAAAGCAGGTGCACTGGTCGCTTTTCTATTTTCTTTAGAATTTTTTTTATTGGCACAAGCTTTACAGCTAACCT
The DNA here is from genome assembly GCF_013072675.1 of Acinetobacter sp. Ac_3412. Lineage (NCBI taxonomy): Bacteria > Pseudomonadati > Pseudomonadota > Gammaproteobacteria > Moraxellales > Moraxellaceae > Acinetobacter > Acinetobacter sp. Ac_3412. Next base: position 483,538 of record NZ_LXUJ01000011.1, read on the forward strand.
CGGCTTCACATGCCGTGGTGCTGCTGTATACAGCACCGATTTTTGTGGCCTTGGGCTTACATTGGAAGCTTCCTTCGGAACGTCTCAGTCTGTTGCAATGGAGCGGTATCGGGATTGCCTTTTTAGGGATCGTGGTGACGTTCTTACGTACGGCCTCAGGAGCATCGATTGCGGATCGACAGATGTTATGGGGGGATTTGCTCGCTTTGGCAGGGAGTCTTGCTTGGGCTGCAACCACCATTACCGTACGTTTATCCTCACTGGCGCAAGCTGCCGTAACACAAACCTTGTTTTATCAATTGGCGGGTAGTTTTGTGCTGTTGTTTGGCGCGGCTCTGGTTCTTGGGCAAGGCACGATTCATTTCACCCCATTGGTGATGGGCAGTTTGGCTTTTCATACCTTGGTGGTTTCTTTCGCCAGTTTCTTGGCATGGTTTTGGTTGCTACGTAATTATTTAGCTTCCCGCCTTGGCGTCTTTTCCTTCCTGACACCTTTATTCGGGATGGCATTTGGTGTGTGGTTATTGGGCGAAAAAATTGAGCTGAACTTTGTGATTGGTTCTGCGTTGGTCTTGCTTGGCATTGTAGTGGTGAGTTTACAGGGCTGGTTAAGGAAATAAAAAAGACCTCGAAAGAGGTCTTTTAGTTACTTCTGTTCAAACAGAGTGGACAGTGGAATGGAAAGCTTGGCTGCTAAATAATCATTACTTTCAACCAAAGAAGGGCCGAGTCGATCCATCCATTCATCATCCTGATGGATATGCTCAACATCGGGACGTAATGGCAGTGGATAAGGCAGGGCAGTGAAGAAGCTCCAGAAATCCACCTGAGCCAGATTTCGAACTAACACATATTCATCTTTATCCGTTCGCATAATCAGGTTTTGGGCTTCCAGTTGCAAGATATAAGATGGTAAGCGACCGAGTTCACCCCGACCAATAATATTTAACAGCTCTTTTTCGCTGACACTTTGTCCGATTTGCTGTTTTTTATAAAATAATTCCAGAATATCCAGCATCATTAAAATCGGATGACGCTTTTGTTCTTTACCTGAATGGAAGGCGGTGAGCGCATAACTGATCTCGACACCTAATAGAATTATGTTCCAAGACAAATAAATCCACAGCAGAAAAATCGGTACCGCTGCAAAGGCACCATACACGATTTCATAGCTGGTAAAGTTACTCATCACCCAACCAAAAAAACGCTTCAAAATTTCGAAGATGGTGGCACTAAAGCAGGCGGCAACGAAGGCAGAAAAAACAGGAACAATACGGTTGGGAATGGTCCAATATAAAATAAAGAAACCGACAATGGTTAATAAAAATGAAATTAACCACAGAATAAAAGAGCCATCGAGTTGATAACCCGCAAAATTATTACTGAGTACATTGATTGAGGCTACCGTTGAAGACAGGACAAAAGCACTGCCCAAAACAATCGGCCCCAATGAAATAATGGTCCAGTAACGCATAAAACCGACCAAGCCCGTTCGAGTCTCCTTAACACGCCAAATCCGGTTAAATACATTTTCAATCGAAGTCAGCATCAGCACGGTGGTGACAAACAGGAACAGCACACCAATGATGGTCAAGTTACTGGATTTTTCGGTAAAGGCATTGAGGGCCTTGTCAAAAGCGATGGTGCTTTTTGGTAGAAAGTTACTATAGATCAGCTGTTGTAGCTGCTGTCTGGCAGGTTCGAGTGCTTTAATCGAGGAGATAATCACTAAAAAAACCGTCAGCATCGGCACCACTGCAAACAGGGTGGTGTAGGTTAAACCACCTGCCTGTTCCCGACAGCGATCTGCTTCAAAACGTCGTAACACAAATACAATAAATTGAAACCATGTTTCCTCTAAAAAAGGCAGTTTTTTTAGATAACGATTTAAGATCATGGGTTCTATCCTAGTTATTTTTAATAAAAATCCTGTCTAATCACAGGATTTACTACAGCTCAAAAAGTAAAAAATGTCGTATAGTGTCCTTTTTAACAAAATTCTTGAAAGTGATGCAACCTTACGTTCTTGTTCTTTATTACAGTAAATATGGTTCAACCAAGCAAATGGCGCATCTGATTGCCGATGGAATAGAAGCTGCAGGGGTGACGGCACGCATTCGTACCGTGCCGAATTTAGCCACCGTTGTGACTGAAGCGGCACCGAGTATTCCAGCAGATGGCGACATTTATTGCACTTTAGAAGATCTTAGCCATTGTTCGGGTTTGGCCTTGGGTTCGCCAACGCGTTTCGGCAATATGGCCAGTGAGATGAAATACTTTTGGGATCAAACCACTAGCCTATGGCTGAATGGTGCTTTGCATCATAAGCCTGCTTGTGTGTTTACATCTTCTGGTTCGATGCATGGTGGGCAGGAAAGCACATTGCTAACGATGTTACCGCCGTTGTTTCATCACGGCATGCTGATTATGGGACTACCTAATTCGATTCCAGCCTTGTCCAATACCAAAACCGGTGGAACACCGTATGGTGCCAGTCATGTTAGTGGGCCACGTCATGATCAGAGCTTAAGTCAAGATGAGAAAATCTTGTGTGAAGCACAAGGCAAGCGTTTAGGTGAAGTGGTGAAAGCGTTGGCTGGAAAATTTTAACTCAGCGAAAGTCGATATTTCCGCCCAGTTGCGACCAATCTCCAGAAAGTAAGATTATCAGTTGGATAGGGAATTGGAGCTAAGGCAGGATTCTGTAGTTGTATTTTTTCTGCACATTGCTGGTCTGAGATTAAACTTGCATAGAGATAATCGAGTAGATCAACTGCGCTAAACACCTGTTTATAGGCATCTTGTAATTCGGTGTTTTGGTTGGCGAAACATACCCGATGCGGCTCATTGTCGTTGATGAAACTGAGTTCAAGTGATTTTTCGATTTGGCAGACCAGTTGCGGATTGAACTGTAGGGGAGAGAGGCTAAGAACCAGCTCATGCACTTTAAAGTGGGCGAGATGCTGACGTTGTTGCTGCATCGACTCTCTCCTGAAAGGAATAGAATCAATATACGCTGTTTCTGAGTGATTGATAAATAGCTTAAATCGTCGGCCTAAAAAAGGGAGCATTCGCTCCCATTTTTATTATTTCTTTAACTGCCAGTCATAGATGTTTTTACGGTAAGCGTACCAGATCATCCACAGACCAATAATAATCATTGGGAAGCTGAGAATCTGGCCTTTGGTCATCCAGCCAAATAAAATGTAGCCTTGGTCTGCATCGGGTTCGCGGAAGAATTCCATAAAGAAGCGAGCAATACCATAGCCGACAAGGAATAGAGCTGAAACGGCCATACGCGGACGAGGTTTAGAGCTAAACCACCACAATACGATAAAGAGGATCAAACCTTCACACAGTGCTTGATAGATTTGTGAGGGATGGCGCACCAAACCGAGTGGATCTGTTGGGAAAATCATTCCAAATGGATAGCTCGGGTCTTGTACAGGACGGCCATATAGCTCACCACCAATAAAGTTACCAAAGCGACCAAACATCAAGCCTGTTGGTACACAGGGTGCAATAAAGTCCAAGGTCTGGAACCATGTTTTTTGGTATTTTTTACACCAAAACAGCATCGCAATCATCACACCGAGGAAGCCGCCGTGGAAGCTCATGCCACCAGTCCAGACTTGGAATAACCACAATGGATTTTCTAAAAATTTACCAAATTCGTAGAACAACACATAGCCGACACGACCACCGAGCACAACACCCAACGCGCCGTAGAAGACCAGATCTGACACCATGTCGCCTGTCCAGCCATCACGTTGTTTAGCGCGATACGATGCTAAACCCCATGCGCATAGAAAAGCCAGAAGATACATCAGCCCGTACCAGTGCACTTTGACTGGTCCTAAGCTCAGCGCAACTGGATCAATATTTGGATAGGTCAGCATCGCTGCTCCTCAATTTTATATTTTGAGCAGATTGTAGCGGAATGATGTGAAAAATGTTGTACATTCAATGTGAAAGATCAATGTCCCAAAACGTGGGAGAAAAAGGACTTATGTGTATTGTCGCTTTTGCATGGCAGGTGTTGGATGAAATGCCGCTGTGTTTAATTTCAAATCGGGATGAGTTTTATCATCGACCAAGTGCTGCCTTGCATGCATGGCAAAACAGCAGCATTGTGGCAGGACAGGACTTGCAGTCTGGCGGGACGTGGATGGGCGTGACAGCATCAGGACGTTGGGCGATTGTCACCAATTTCCGTAATGGCCGCGATCAAAAAAGTTATACGACTTCTCGTGGGCATTTGATTCAATCTTTTTTGGAAAGTGATTTAGCCCCGATTCGTTTTGCTCAGCAATTGGAACAACAGCAACAGGAGTATGCGGGCTTTAATTTGTTTGTCGGAGATACTGAACAAGCCGTTTATATGAGTAACCGAGGTGAAGCCCCACAAGTGCTCGCCAATGGCGTTTATGTGGTTTCAAATGGATTAATGTCAGAAGATTGGGAAAAAACCAGACATTTGCGTAAACGCTTTACTCAAGAATTTTTACCGATGTTGCAGCAACCACAAATTGCAGAATCCGCAATCGATGCCGCCGCTTGGGATATTTTGGAAGATGAGCGTAAAGTCATCGCCAATCTGTTACCCGATACGGGAATCAATCCAGAGATGGAAGCCTTATTGTCGTCCACCTTTATTCAAAGTCCAATTTATGGGACACGATGCTCTAATTTTTTAAGATTGACGGACACTGAATGGCAATGGCTAGAGAAGTCTCAACAGGGAGAGCAGCAGGGACAGGTGATCGATCTACACGTCAATTTGAATCTTTAGGTTGATATGTTATAACATAATTATCTATATAAAACAACAAGATGAAATAATACTGTCATCAAGGTGACATAAAAGGGTCACCCAGCATTGTTATGGTGTAGCCAATCAAGTTACGTCCAAACAATACATCTGGGGATATTCTATGTTCTTATCGAAGACGAGCTTTTCCAAAAAGCTATTGGCGGTCAGTTTAATGGCAGTCTTATCAGCTGGAATGACTGCTTGTAACAATAGTGATAATAATGACGAAACAGAAGTACCAAAAACACCAACTGCAAAAAATGTAATTTTCTTTTTAGGCGATGGTATGGGGATTACAACCTTAACTGCATCGCGTATTTACTCTGTTGGCGAGGATGGTGATTTGACCATTGATACGCTGCCAGAAACCGCATTTGTTCGTACCTTTTCAGAAGATGGTCAGGTGACAGACAGTGCGCCATCTATGGCAGCCTATATGACTGGCGTGAAAATGAATAATGAAGTCATTTCCATGCAAACAGGCACCATCGCATCCCCACCGAAAGCAGATGGTACCAGTACCTGTGACGATGTTGCAGCCAATAAAGGCAAGAAACCAGCAGAAACATTGCTTGAACTTGCTAAAGCGCAAGGCATGGGCACTGGGCTTGTCACCACAACCCGTATTACCCATGCAACACCTGCTACGACCTATGCGCATGTGTGCCATCGTGATGCTGAGAACGATATTGCAGCACAATTGGTTCCAGCAGGTAAGGGAACTGGATGGGGTGCGTATAACACTAAATTAAATGATGGTGTGGATGTGGTTTTGGGCGGTGGCTTACGCCAGTTTAAACCAACGACAGTATCGGGTGGTAAACGGGCTGATGGTCGTGATTTGGTCAAAGAAATGCAAGATCAGGGCTATAGCTTTGTTTCAAGCGGAAGTGATTTAACCAAAATTGATCCAAGCAAAACCAAGAAATTATTGGGCTTATTCAATGCCAGCCATATGAACTATGACTTGGATCGTACCAATAAGAAAATTGATGAGCCAAGTCTTGCTGATATGACCACCAAGGCGATTGATGTCTTACAAGCGAAAAACAAAAGCTTCTTCTTGATGGTTGAAGGCGGACGTATTGACCATGCTTTGCATGACACCAATGCAAAACGTGCCTTACAAGATACCGTTGCTTTTGATAATGCGATCAAAGCAGCGATTGATAAAGTCAAAAAAACAGATCCAGAGCTTAAGAATACTTTGATCGTGGTGACTGCTGACCATGACCACACCATGGTCTTGAATGGCTATGCGAAACGTACAGGTAAATATGTGAAAGGGGCAGAGACCAGTGTGCTTGGTTTAGTCAAAAACTATAACAAGGCAGGTTTCTCAACTGATGTGAATGGCAACCCATATCCAATTATCGGCTTTGGTACAGGTAAAAAGCGTTTAGACAATGACCGTATCGAAGCGCGTGGGGTATTGACCGATAATGACAGCTGTAATCCAGCCGTTGGTCCAGCGGGTAAATTTACCGATAGTCGTGGTACGGATATTGATAAAGAAGGTTGGTGTACAGGTACAGCTTCCGATGACTTCCAGCAAGAAGCTGTGGTGCAAACAGGTTTTGCGGATAGTGAAACACATGGCGGTACCGATGTATTCCTTGGTGCAATTGGTGTGGGGTCAGATAACTTCCACGGCAGCCTCGAAAATATCGAAGTCTTTAACCTAGTTCGCAAAGCCATTGGCCTAGATAAATAACAACAGACTGGAGAACGATGATGTTAAAACAATTTAAATTAGGTCAGTTTGGTATGAAAGCATCTGCTTTAACTGTTGCATTAGTTGCTGCAAGTACGGGTGTACAGGCTGCTGGTGAAGCCAAGAATATCATTTTCTTTTTAGGTGATGGGATGGGGCCAACCACTGTCACGGCCAGCCGTATTTATGGCTATGGTGAATCTGGCAAATTAACCATGGACACCTTGCGTCGTACTGTACGCATCAAGACCTATTCAGAAGATGGTCAAACCACCGATAGCGCACCATCAATGGCGGCTTATATGACGGGTAAGAAAACCCGTAATGAAGTGATTGGGATGACACCTGGGACGATCGCGGTTGAACCAAGTGCGGGTACAGCACCAGATGGTACTAAAGTATCTAATGCCATCAATAATTGCCCAACACCAGGTTCGAGTGTGGCTGCGGGCAGCCCTGCAGAAACGATTCTAGAACTCGCCAAAGCCAATGGCAAAAAAGTGGGTGCGATTACCACCACAGAATTGACTCACGCAACACCTGCTGCGACCTTCTCTCATGTATGTAATCGTAATGCACAATTTGAGATTGCACGTCAGATCATTCCTGGCGGAGCAGGTTATAACACTAAACTGTTAGATGGCGTTGATGTATTGATGGGTGGCGGGCGCAATCATTTCACCCCTTATAATGCGGCGGATAACAAGAGGGGGCGTATTGATGGGCGCAACCTACTGAATGAATTAAAAGCCAAAAACTACACTGTTGGTGCGACCAAAGCAGAGATGGATGCAGCACCATTGAATAAAAAATACATCGGTCTTTATTCTGAAACTTCACATCTGGAATATGATTTGGATCGCGCGAGAACAGCGCCAAACCAACCAAGTTTGGCTGAAATGACCGCGAAATCAATTGACCTGCTACAAGCACAAGATACTGCGGGCAAAGGCTTTTTCTTGATGGTGGAAGGTGGACGTATCGACCATGCTTTACATGGCACCAATGCCAAACGCGCATTGCAAGACACCATTGCTTTTGATAATGCGATTAAGACGGCATTGGATAAAATCAAGAAAACCGATCCTGAGTTGAAGAATACCCTGATCGTTGTTACGGCTGACCATGACCATACTATGACCTTTAATGGCTATACCGCGCGTACTGGAAAAACGACAACTACTAACCCTGGTATTTTGGGTTTGAGCTATAGCTACCAAGAAGCCAAAGCGACAGATGCTCGTACGCGTGTATTGGCTGATGGTAAAAAGCATGCACCGAATCTGGATGTCAATGGTAAAACCTCAACCACCTTGGTGTTTGGTAATGGTGGCGGACCACGTCCGACCTCACGTATTGATATTACTGACAATGAAGCGTCAGCAGATGATTACTTGCAAGAGGTTGGGATAAAGTTGGGCAATCCTGGTTCTGAAACGCATGGTGGTGGTGATGTACTGTTATTTGCAGAAGGCGCGGGTTCACAAGTATTTAAAGGTACACGTGAAAATGCATGGGTATTCAGCAAATTAAAAGAAGCATTCGGATTTAAATAAATGCTTTATTGAAGATTTTCATCATATTGCAAACAACCTCAGTCACTATGACTGAGGTTTTTTTTATGTAGGAAATAACATGCGTCTAGTGATGAGTGCAGTATTACTGAGCGTGGGAATGACGTCTTTGCATGCGGCTCCAGTATTAAGTGCCAATATTACCCGTGAGACCCAAACCATTGGCAATGATGGAGTGACACGTACCAGTGTGTTTCAGGAACGCATGTATCGTAATACTCAGAATATCTGGATTGAACGTGTACTGCCTAAACATCACCAACATGGACATGAAAAGGGCGGGCATAAACATTTAGATTTAGCTGAAGCAGCCCAGCATTATTTTATTGATCAGAAAAAACAGCCCAAACTCAATTTGGTGCTGATAGAAGATAAAACTGTTGTGCATTTGCAAGATGCCGATGTCGATATGTTAGGACTCAGCAACTGTTGGAACTGTGTGTATTCCTTGATTGACCCTAAAAGTTTAAAGGGAATGACCGTCAAGAAAAAAGACAGCAACAGTACTTGGTATGAAAGCCAGAATAAGAAAAATAAAATGAGCATTGAATGGGATAATCGCAATAACATTGCCAAACGGGTTGAAGTACGCAGTCTAGATGGTTTGCGCTATGACATTTTGAAAGCCAATATCCAACAGGTCAATATTGCAGAACCTTGGAAAAGCTACAGTAAATTTACCAGCAAAGATTATTCAGACTTTGGTGATTAATTGCATAAAGCTGGATTGACTGAATTGAGCTCCTTTTTAAAGGGGCTTTTTTATAGCAACAAAAGGAACAAAGATAGATAAGTTATATTGCCCACCTGTTCTCACACAGATGAAGCAATCGAAATAAAAACGATGGTTTACTGTGCTTTTTCTATGGCTTAAAACGAATGTGGATTAATGCAATCAGCTGACTCGGTTCAATAAAAAATGCCGACCTTTGTCGACATTTTCTTTGTGAAGTTAAAGCTTGGATTTAAGCTTTTTTCTCAATCGATGGTCCGACTGGATCAGCGGTGATATAGCCGACACTTGCACTATAGCCACCATTATAGTTCGCTAAAACGGTTGCTTTTAATTCAGCTGGAAGACTTGAGCTATCACCCGCGTGTTGGAAGTTGCTCATGATATACGTCCAACCATTGACTGAATCAACGGCATGTAGACCAGTAGATTCTGCACCTGCTGGTGTAGACAGAATTCGGTCTAAAGACTTGGTCTCAACGTTATACGCCCAGAGGAAGTTATTGGTATGGTTACCACTATCTTCGCCGATGAACAACGTACGTAAAGTTTCAGAGAATTTTAGGTTGTCTGGGCTTGCAATGTTATTTGGATCAGCAGTATTGCCCAAGCTATCTACAGGAATGTCCTTGCCCATGAGAACCATATGGCTTTGGTAAGGCGTCCACTCACTATTGATCACATTGTTTAGATGGTCAACTTGGCTGCCTTTCAGGTCATGCGCAAGCACACCACCAGCTTTCAATGTGCTCTTGAATTTAACATTGTGTGCAGCAACCCAACCTGATTTACCTTCAATCATCGAGTCTTGGATATTGGCAAGTGCAGAATAAGCAACCTTATCCTTAATATTAACGGTGGTTCCTTCCATCTTGGTGAAGGCCATACTACCGCCTTTGAGGGCTGCATAACGGTGCGTTTCGAGGAAGGCAGCAGCTAATTCGATTTCTGCTTTGCTGAAACCGTTATTGGCTTCTTTTAACTTGATCCAAAGCGTCTTCTTATCTAGGACAATCTGCGTATAACCCGTTAAGTCCGCTGGTGCTACAGTTAAGCTCTCCATAATGTTTTCAGCTTTAATGCCGCGAACATTGACCAAGTCTTCAATGGTTTTACTGTCAGTATGACCCAGTTTGATCCATTTAATTGGTGCTGTAGAAGTTTCATTCAACTCAGCAGTGTACTTTGCAACATATAGCGTTCCCGCAGATAAATCTTTTTCTTTATCTGCAACAAACATAAAGAAACCACCGTTGGTATAGTCATCACCCATAATCACGCTACGGTTGTCTGGCATGACTTGAATCAGCTCATGTGAAATACGGCCTAAGCAGTAGTGCTTAACTGCAGTACCACGACCTTTACCATCCAGAATGATTTCTGGTAAATGACCATAGTTATAGACATTGGCCGTATTTTCATTGCCATATAGATTTTTACTGTAGGCTCTTAATGTTGCTAAGGTGCTACCGATTTGATCAAAGGCATCTGGTTCATATTCTTCACTTGAAAGGTGCGTATTCCAAGGTGAAAGGCTAGCACCACAAGTAATCCATAGGCCATGAACTTTAGACATGTCGACATTGAAGTATTTTTTCAATGCAAGATGTCCGGTTTTTTGATCTTGGTCTAAGGTCAATACTGCAATAGGAGACGGCAACTGACCATACATACTTTGTTTGGCCAAGTTTTGTGTGGTGTATTCGAACTGAACCACATGGAACACAGGGTTGTTGACGCCGTCAACTTTTGCATCTTTGAGATGAATCATTGAAGAGCCATCTGGACAGTCAGAGAAGAATTGACGTTCTTGACCTGCCACCGATGTATCTCTGATCGCTTTGTTATTAATGTCGTAATAGCTACCTGCGATAATTTTGCCGCCGTTGATATTGTCAACTTCCATACCTGTGCGGAAAAATTCTTGATAACCTAATTTATATTCAGTGCTGGTATTGTCTTCCCAAGTCACTGTTAAACTTGATTTAACAGAAGTGGTGGCCATTTCTGCTGTGGTTGATGGCGCAGCCATAGGTGTAAATTTGGCATTTTTAAATTTAACCAGTTTTGCTGGTGGTGTAACAACGTTATTATCGTTGTCATCATTGCAACCCGTTAAAGCTGCTGCTGTGCCCATTGCCCCTAGTGGTAAAAACGGAACACCCGCGAACCATTTTAAAATATCACGACGACTTGGCTGATTGGTATTGGCTGTCATAGTAAATCCGTATCTGTAATATATGATAAATAAATCCTGATAGATTCTATGTAGCGGAGATGACAGTTTTCTGACAGTTTGAAGGCAGTTTAAAGACAATTTTTATTTTATAACTAATTAATAAATATAAGGTTGTAATAAAAAATCCCCGATGGATTTCGGAGATTTGTCAAGTATTCAAGTTAAGCAGATGCTTTTCTTTTTTCTAGTATTTTTCCAAATAGCAGGCCGAGCTCAAATAACATCCACATCGGAACTGCCAGCATGATCATCGATAAGGCATCGGGTGGCGTCACAAACATCGCGACAAAGAAACACCCGACTACGATGAAGCGACGCTTTTCGATCAGCGTTTGGGTGCTGACCACGCCAATTAAAATCAAAACTAAAGTAATAATTGGGATTTCAAAGGTAAAACCAAACACCAAGAATAATTTTAGACAGAAGCTTAGATAGCTGTTGATGTCTGTCATTGGTGCAACTGTTTCCGGAGAAACACTAATAAAGAAGTGTAAAATCGCAGGTAAGGTAATGAAATAAGCAAATGCCACCCCTAAATAGAACAGCACAATACTGCCTAATAAGAGGGGAATGGCTAAATGACGTTCTTTTTCATAAAGTGCTGGTTTGATGAATGACCAGATCTGATAAATGATATAGGGCATTGTCAGCATAAACGCGACAAATAAATTCAGCTTAAACGGTGCCATAAATGTTGCAGTGACATCGGTTGCAATCATGGTCGAGGTTGCAGGCAGCTGTTGTCTTAATGGCTCAGACAGCCATTGATAGGTGGTATTTCTAAAAGGCAATAAGCAGAAGAAAAGAAAAATCGTTACCCCAACAATCTTAAATAGATATTGGCGCAGCACAATCAAATGCTGCATCACAGGCATTTGCTGTAAGGGTTCATCAGTAGTGACTGAAGTCGATGGTAATTGGCTCATACGGCAATCTTTAATTCTGTATCAAACTGTTGAGTCGGTAGCTTCGGCTCAGGTTTGAAAGGTAACTGCTTTTGATATTCAAGACTGAAAGGAATGGTCGTTTGCTGAGAAAAAAGCGTATAGGTGATTGGGGCTTTAGTCTCAGTTTTTGCTTCTTCAACTTCAGAAGACGTTTGTGTATTTTTAAGCGCGTCTAACTGTTGTTGCATCCTGCGTTCAAGTTCAGTGATTTTATCAATTTCTTTTTGCATTTCTTCGCGGAACTCAGAAAGGCGTAATTCTCGATCAATTTCGTTCTGAATGTTGTTGATAAACTTTTTAATTTTTCCATACCATTTCGCTACGAATCGTGCAGCTTCTGGCAATTTATCAGGACCGAGCACCAGCAATGCAATCACGGCAAAGCAAAAGATCTCGGTCATTCCCAAATTCAGCATAATCGTGCTCGCTTAGCTTTTTACTGAGCTTTCAGTATTTTTAACTTGAGCATCAATGGTACGAGGTTCATTTAAAGGTGTCGCAGCTTCTTCTTCTTTCATTGATTTTTTGAAGTCTTTGACTGCACCACCAACATCTTTACCGAGGTTTTTAAGCTTCGATGTACCGAAAAGTAGAATTACCACAATTGCAAAAATTAGTACGTGCCAAATTGATAAACCAGCCATCATTCTATTCCTATAAAACTTTGGATATATCTCAACAGCTTGCCATGACAAAGATGTGACACTTATATTGCAGTTTTAAGACAACACATTTACCCAACGGTAAATAGTGCTAGCATAAGCAACATATCAAGACATGATAAAAACAGATCGACATGACCTTTACTCTCCCCATCAGTGCCTTTATTTTCGGGCTGTTGCTGGCTCAATTCAAAGTTGCGGAACAGGCGAAGAAAATCTTATCTTCCTTATTGGCACGCTTATTTATTCCTGTGGTGATCATCTACAACATGGTGTTTTATCAGGCAGGTAGCTTTGCACTGATGGGATTTAGTTTTATTACATCGATTATTTTATTTTATTGTTTTTTCCACTTCTCAAAGGATCGCCTACAAGCGCTCTGTGTGAGTTATAGCAATATTGGCTGGCTGGGTTTTCCATTTGCCATCGCCTTATTTGGAGAGCAGATCAGTGGTGCCATGATCGCACTGTATATTGGGGGTTCAGTGTTTGGCAATATTTGGGCAGTTGCTGCAGTTTCAGAAGGGCCGACTGATTACATTGCAACACTGCATAAAGTTCTCAAGTCACCACCGGCCTTGGCCTTGTTTGCAGCCTTAATGCTATGGTTATTGGGGGCTCATCATTTGCAGGGTAATGGGGTTGTAGAAGGACTGTATGATATTGCCAAATTTGGGATGAGCTTTGCGGGCATGTGTATTTTGGGAATGTGGCTGAGACATACCCGTGTACATATGGCTGATTTGTGGCTGAGTACTCGCACCTTAATGTTCAAGCTCTTGTGTGGCGTCGTGATCTGTACGTTGACCTATTATTTTATTGCGATTCCGCAGATTGAATTCTTGCTCCCTGTTCTGTTTTTCTTATTTTGTTTACCTCCTGCCGCCAATATTGTCGCGTTGGAAACGCATTACCAAGGTACAGGTGTTTCAGCCCGCTATATTGCGGCGGGAACCATCGTGAGCTGCGTGGTGATTGTGATTTATGGTCTATTGCTGCATATAAAAAGTGCCCTCATCTAGGAGGGCACTTTGATCGGTTAAACTAAACTGGCTTTAAACAGCTGCATGGCTTGACCACGATGGCTGATTTTATTTTTCTCAGCTTTGCTTAGTTCAGCACTGGAAATATTTAATTCTGGCAACCAGAATAAAGGGTCATAACCAAAACCGTTTTCACCACGTGCTGCTGCTAAAATCTCACCTTTCCAGATGCCTTGGAAAATTTGTGGCAGTGGGTCTTCTGCATGCGTGACTAGCGCCAATACGCAGACAAACATCCCTTCAATGGCTTCACCGTCTTTACGCAAAGGTGCAAGATCGGCCAACAGTTTTTGGTTATTGGCTGCATCATTACCGTGTTCACCCGCATAACGTGCCGAGTAAATCCCAGGTGCACCGCCTAAAATGGGTACACACAGTCCAGAGTCATCTGCAAGTGCTGGTTTACCTGAAAGTTTAGACGCATGGCGTGCTTTGATAATGGCATTTTCAACAAAGCTGAGACCGTCTTCAATCGCATCTTCAATATCGAGTTTGCCTTGAGGAATGATCTCGACAGGAAGATTAAGTTGTTGAAAGAGATGTTCAAATTCGACCACTTTGCCTTTGTTATTACTTGCAAGGACAAGACTGCCTTGGTTGAGCCATGATTGAGTAGACATGCTGAAAATCTCAATATTTTAAATAAAATGAATTGTACTAGATTTAGTGGTCTAAGTCGGTTGTATGTCTTTATGATTAAACGCCAATAATAGTGAAACCATCAACATCTTGTTCTAATCGATTGGTTAAGAAGCGTATAAGATCATCCATCATTTTGATCACATCTGTTTTGTATCTCGGATATTTTTTCTTAAAAAGTTTAGTTTCTTGTTTAAATAAAAGATGAACATTATCGTTATAGCGTAAATATTTTTTAGCTTCTAAGTAAATTTTATAGGTATTAAGTTTTGCAATAATTTGTGCTATTTCTTCTGCATCAAGATACGTATTTCCCCAATGTGACCAAGGGTTTTCACTCCCTAGAAATAAGTGCTCGACTAAAGAAAATGCGATTTCATCAATGACAATTGAATGATCACAATTTGGATTTCGTTGCAAATCATAAGGAATGATTTGCATGTTAAGACCTGCATAAATTCCATCTGAATAGGGCGTAACTGTAAAAGAAAATTTCATGCTAAATTTTTTTCAAGATCAGTGTATGGAAATTCCAGAATTTCATTTTTCCGTAAGCATTTGGATGTTCTGTTCTAGTTTCTTGATTCAATAAAATTTCATAATCTTCAATGAACAGTTGTTCAATTTGCTGGCGATTAAATCCTTTCATGGTCTGAAACTGTTTTAATAACCAAGGGTCATCTTGACCTAAAAGTTGTATTAGTAAAATCCCGTCTTGAGGCAAGGCATGTTTCATCTTTGTGAATACATGATCAATTTGGCTAGGGGCACAAAAGAACAGACTGAATAGGGCAACGATAATACTGGCTGACGGATATGAATAGTCTTCAAAGATATGATTTGAGAAAAAGAATTTAGGATGATTTTTAAATCGATGCTGACACGCCTGTTGTGCTGCTTCAGAAGGATCAAAAGCGTAAACCAGATAATCATGCTTGAGTAAGAAAGCAGCTTCATTACCTGCACCACATCCACAATCAATAACAACACGAGGAAGGCTAGAATCAACATACTGGAGTGCATATTCCAAGATCGGACGATGTGGCTGATCTTGAGTGAGTTCAGCAAATATCTGAGACATGAGCGCTAAAAAATGAAGAATGTAATATAAATAACAGTTTAAGTTCTTCTTGTAAAAGTGAAAATTGGACTACATTTAAATCAATTTAGAATAAAAGCAATAAAAAACCGACTCTCACAAGTCGGTTTTTTAAAATCACTCAATAGATCTAAACAAGATTATTGCGCTTGAATCCATTTATCAGCACGGTCACGTGCAGTACGAATCTGATCTTGAGTTAAGTTTGCAGCCAACGCTGTTTTCTTACCTTCAGAAAGACTGATCACTTTGGTATCCAGCATACCGTCACGGGTTGAAAGCTCATACCATTGGTAAGCGCCAACAAAGTTTTTCTTCTGCTCTTCCATCATCGCAAGATTGAAGCTGGCACGGTTGTCACCATTGCTTGCTGCTTTCTCGAAATATTTACGCGCTAAAGCATCGTCTTTCTTTACACCAATACCATCGGCATACATACGACCAACATTCAATTGTGCTGCAGATAAACCTTGATCTGCTGCTGCTTTGAATAAAGAAAATGCTTGTTTTTCATCTTTAGCAACATCTTTACCAAACTGGTAACGGGTTGCTAAGTAAAACTGTGCCCCAGCTTGACCAGATTTTGCTGCGCTTTGTAGTTCATTGATACCCATCACTGAATATCGCGCTGCCTGTGTTGCAACCGATTGAGGTTGAGCAACATAGTCAGCGTGCGCTTGTATACTGATCAGACCAAATAAAAATGTGCTGATTAATGTCTTTTTCATAGAGCGCTCACTCGATAAATTGCGACTTCACCAAATAGGTTCGGCATATGCTTACTGAGCACACTACCTTGTTGGTCACCATTAACGGCAAGTCGATTAATAATTTTAATCCGATTCTCAGCACATAAGGCTTCAAAGTCACGGAAAGTACATAAATGAATATTCGGGGTGTTATACCACATATACGGTAAAGCTTCCGAAACAGGCATTTTCCCTTTCAATGCAAGAAAAGAACGTGTCTTCCAATATGCAAAATTTGGAAAAGTAATAATGGCCTGTTTGCCGACACGCACCATATCACGAAGTAATACATCTGGTGCATCTACAGCTTGCAAAGCTTGTGCCATAACCACAGAGTCAAAAGACTGGTCGGCAAAACGGCTTAAACCGAGGTTTAAGTCCTGTTGGATAATATTTAACCCCCGACTGATGGCAATTGCAATCTTTTCTTGATCAATTTCTAGACCATAGGCACGAATATTGTGCTGTTTGCTCATATGAGCCAGCAATTCACCATCACCACAGCCTAAGTCTAGCACGCTAGAGTTCGGGTTAATCCATTTTTCGGCGAGTCGTTGATCTATACGCATTAGTGCTGCTCCTGCGATGTCGATTGCAACTGTTGTTCTCCACCTAAAAATGCGCGTAGCGTTTTTACATACAGTGGAATAGGAAATAAGAATGAGTCATGACCTTGTTCAGCATCAATATCTAAGTAGCTGACAGGCTTATGATTATCAATCAAAGCATCCACCAGTTCTTGAGAACGGCTTGGACTAAAGCGCCAGTCTGTAGTAAATGAAATCACCAAAAATTGGCACTTCGGTTGACTCATTGCCTTCGTCAAAGAATGTTCGTATTCACGCGAAGGGTCAAAATAATCCAAGGCCTTGGTCATAATCAAGTAAGTATTTGCATCGAAATTGCGGCTAAATTGTTCGCCTTGGTAACGCAAATAGCTTTCCACTTGGAATTCGACATCAAAACCATACATAAATTTGCCCGATTTTAAATCGCGACCAAATTTTTGTTTCATGGCCTCTTCAGACAAGTAGGTGATATGACCCACCATACGCGCCAAAATCAAACCACGTTTTGGATAACTGTCATTTTCCAGATAGCGACCATGATGGAAATCAGGATCAGATAGAATCGATTGGCGTGCAACTTCGTTGAAGGCAATATTTTGGGCTGATAATTTTGGTGCGCTGGCGATGATGGCGCATTTTTGTAATCGGTCTGGATAATCCAAAGACCATTGTAAGGCTTGCATGCCGCCTAGAGAACCGCCAATCACAGAATACCAAACTTTAACGCCAAGACGATCAGACAGCATCGCTTGAGTTTTGACCCAGTCACGCACCGTGACTAATGGGAAGTCAGGACCATAGGGACGATTTTCATTTTCAGGATTGGGTGAGGTGGGGCCAGTTGAACCACTGCATCCACCGATATTATTTAAGGAAACAACAAAGAAGTGATTGGTATCAATCGCTTTTCCAGGGCCAATACAGCTGTCCCACCAGCCTGCCTTCTTATCATCTTCATGATGATAGCCTGCAGCATGGTGATGTCCTGACAGCGCATGGCAAATCAGAATGGCATTGGATTGATCTGCATTGAGGGTTCCATAGGTTTCAACCATTAAATCGAAACGTGGCAATACACGGCCACATTCAAGTTCTAAGGGTTGTTCAAATTGAAACTTTTGTGGTGTGACTAAACCCACTGAATCCGATGGAAAAGACACTGGAATGATTCGCCCTATAATAAATCATTAATAATAAAAGGATACCAATTCAGGTATCCTTTCAAAAGTCATTTTTTCTGATATTACAACTCAGCTTTACTGACGATTATGTGATATTTCACCTATCTAAACGGCTGCCGCAGCCACTTGATCGGTGGTTAATACACCTTGTTCAATTAAACGATTGGTACATGCAATAATGGCTTCGATTGATGAAGTCACGATGTTGTCATGTACACCCGCACCAAATGCGCTCTTACCTGTGCCTTTCACTTGAAGCTCAATCAAGGCAAGTGCTTTGGCATTGGCACCTGAACTGATACTGCGCTCTTCATAGTTCACCACATCAATTGGTAACTGTAAGGCATTCAACATAGCTGAGATCGGGCCATTTCCTTCTCCGCGGAGACGTTGAATTTCACCGTCAATTTCAACGTCTAATTCAATGATTTGTGTACCATTGATATCTGACAATTGATAATGTTTGGTTTGATAATGGCTGTTCTTCACATCGACATAGGTATTTTCGAATAAGGTCCAGATTTCATGTGCACTGATTTCTGTGCCATTTTCATCGGTATGCTGCTGTACGATCTGACTGAATTCGATTTGGACACGACGTGGTAAGGCAACGTTATAATTCGATTCCAACAAGTAGGCGATACCGCCTTTACCTGATTGGCTGTTGACACGAATCACAGCATCGTAGTCTCGGCCCAAGTCTTTCGGATCGATTGGTAAATATGGCATATCCCAGATTTCTTCGTTTTTCTGGAATTCAAAGCCTTTTTTAATCGCATCTTGGTGTGAACCAGAGAATGCAGTAAAGACCAAATCACCTGCATATGGATGGCGAGGATGCACTGGTAAACCTGTACATTCTTCGACTGTTGCAATGATTTCATTAATATTTGAGAAGTCTAAGTTTGGTGCAACACCTTGGGTATACATGTTCAAGGCAATCGCAGCAACGTCCACATTACCCGTACGTTCACCATTACCAAACACACAACCTTCAACACGGTCAGCACCTGCCATAATTGCCAACTCAGAGGCTGCGATACCACAACCACGGTCATTGTGACAGTGAACAGAGATAATCACGCCATCACGACGCGCCAAGTTACGGTGCATCCATTCGATTTGATCGGCATAGACATTTGGTGTCGATACTTCAACTGTCGCAGGCAAGTTCAAGATGACTTTATTGGTTGGTGAAGCTTCCCAAATTTCAGTGACCGCATCGCAGACATCTTTGGCTACTTCTAATTCAGTTGCAGAGAAACATTCTGGGCTGTACTGGAAAATCCAGTCTGTAGCAGGGTATTGCGCTGCATATTCTTTGACTTTGGTTGCTGCGTTAATGGCAAGTTGTTTTGAGCCATTGGCATCGACATTTAAGACTTTCTGGCGGAAGGTTGGAGAGTTTGAATTATAGATATGCACAATGGCACGCTTTGCATCAACCAACGCTTCGAAGGTACGTTCAATCAAATGATCACGTGCTTGCACCAACACTTCGATATAGACATCGTCGGGAATCAAATTTTCTTCAATCAATTTACGAGTAAAATCAAAGTCAATTTGAGAAGCTGATGGAAAGCCAATTTCGATGTGCTTAAAGCCGATTTTAACCAACATGTGGAACATTTTTAATTTTTGATCCATATCCATCGGTTCAAAAATCGCTTGGTTCCCATCACGAAGGTCGGTACTCATCCAAATCGGTGCTTGATTGATTTCATTATTCGGCCATTGACGATCTGGTAAATCCACTCGTTGATACATACGGCGGTATTTTTTGCTTGGGTCAGCCAACATCATGAGAAAACTCCTTGTCGTAGCATGGTTGCTGAGTCAAATAAAAGGCAACGTGCTACAGATATATATGGTGTCTATAAGAATTAATTTAAAGCGAATTCGGGGATCGAGCGCCTAAAAATGTAGGCGAAAAATTTATACGCGCGCGAGGCGCAGCATCAGGAGAAGTGCAGCGAGATGTGTTGTATGAGACGGGTGGGTAAAGCCGCGATTTGTTTTCATCATCTACCATTCATATTGGGTATTTAATTTTGCAGTTATATTAGCCATCTAACGATATTCAGTCTAGGCGAAAATACAGACGACTGCAAAGGTCTATAAAACATTTTAATTGGAATGGATGGAAAATATTTCCCTGTTTTTTGCACTATTTAAATTTTAATGGGAAAAATTTTCCGTAATTTTATCAATTAGAGATAAAAAAGTTGTTTTTATCTCTAAACTTTGAAAAGTGTGCGAATTATAGCTCAGACCACATCCGAATCAGGTTATGGTAAATGTTGGTGAGTTTCATCACTTCTGGATAAGCATCGCCATGGGTTTTCCGTAATTCACGAATACTTTCATCTAAAGTAAATAATAGGTGGCGTTTACTATCATCCCGAATCAGGCTTTGTACCCAAAAAAATGAGGCGAAACGGGTTCCTGCGCTAATACTGCTGACTTCATGCAAACTGGTTGATGGGTAAAGCACCACATCACCAGCAGGGAGTTTAATCTCATGGTAGCCATAAGTGTCCTCAATGACCAGTTCACCACCTTCATATTCTTCTGGTTCGCTTAAGAATAAGGTGCATGATAAATCAGTGCGGATTTGCTCAGATGTGCCACGAATCAGGCGAATCGAGTTGTCGACATGGAAGCCAAAGCTTTCAGATTCATCATAACGATTAAATAGGGGAGGAATGATTTTATGAGGAAGCGCTGCGGCTTGAAAAAGTGGGTTTTGCCAAATTGCTTTGATCACGATATCACTGAGCGCGTGAGTGAGTGGATCTTGCTCAGATAACTGCTGATTTTTTTTCACGGAAGCAGAGAGTGTACCTGCGGTGACTTTTCCACCCACCCAATCTGCATCTGCCATCAAGCGACGGAACTCTGCAACTTGTTCTTTCGTTAATACATTGGGAATATGATGAATCACTGTGAACACCTTTTGAGTATTTGCTTCATATGTAAAAATAGCCTCATGTCGAGGCTATTTTATACGAACTGAGTTTAATTCCATAAATATTTTATGGATTTTGGCTTAGTATTTAAAGTTAATCGCTAAGACTGCATTACGTCCATTACCTTCAAAGGCATAATGTGCTGCATGTGCGCTGGTGAAGTAACGTTTATCACCAATGTTATTTACATTCAGCTGAACATTCACGTTCTTATTTACATCATATTTTGCCATCGCATTATAGATGGTATAAGTTGGTAAATATTTTGGTGCAGTGGTGTTTACAAAAACTTGATCACGATATTCTGCGCCAGCACCTAGAGTCAAGTTCGGTAATACGCGATAAGTTGACCATAATGTTGCGCTGTTTTTGGCGACAAATGGTAATGGTTTACCTTCTTGAGCAACTGCATTATAAGCCGCTTTAGTAATTTCACTGTCTAAGTAGCTATAGCCTGCAGAGATATCCCATTTGTTAGTAACTTTGCCGTTTAAGCTGACTTCAAAGCCATCCACTTTACTTTCACCAGCATTGGTTGTAGTCGTAGGATCAATTTGAATACGTGTATTTTGCTTTTCAGTACGGAAAATTGCAGCCGTTAAATTTGCACGGTCATTAAACAAATCCCATTTGGTTCCGATTTCAAAAGTACGTGCTTCTTCAGGCTTAAGGTTATTTACAATATCTGTAGTACCTAGAGCGTTATCGCTGCTATCGCCTTCAGCTAAAACACCCACTGGGTTTGCTGAGGTTGCATAACTTGCATAGATGCTACCTGATTCAGTTGGCTTAAATACTAAACCAGCTTGGTAAGTGAAGAAGTCTGAATCACTTTCGTATTTCGTTCCTTTAGGAATTGTAATGGTTGAGTTATAAGCTCCACCAGTTGCACCATATACGTCTTTATTGTATTTCTTCTCGGTTTCAAATTTATCCCAACGGACACCTAAGTTAAGTAACCACTGTGGATTAAATTCGATGCTATCTAAGGCATAAACAGAAGCTGTACGGCTACGTGTAGTTGATTGCCCTTTGATACTGCCCATTGTGTCGGTAAACACACCATTACCAGGGTTATTTAAACTGGTACACCAACCATTTGCGATTGCTGCAGTTGAATTACAACCACTAACATTAGATGCCAAAATGGTTGATGTGGTTTGACCTGCAGCATTGGTAAACGTATGCATACCTTGATCAGTATTTTGATAGCTCCACTCAGTACCCAGATTAAATGAATGTTTGAATGCACCTGTGTTGAACTTACCTCTTAAAGAAAGTTGGTCACTATAAGCGTCAGTATCTAAAATACGGCTTAAAGCACGACGAGCAACCGTACCACGGTAAATATTTCCATTCGAATCATCCGCATTGGTATACACATAGTCAGACTTCGACTTGTTGTAAGTTGCCACGTTTGACAAGGTTAGATTTTCATTGAAATCATGCTCTAACTTAAATGTACCAATATGATTTTCACGTTTGTCAAAATCACGATCTTTCCAACCATAGTAAGTTCCAGCTTTGACACTCACTGGACGGCCATCACCTGGGTTAAGCGTCACACCAGCAGGAGCGCGGGTTGGGTTGTTGAAAGGAATTCCTGCATCTGGTTCGTCATTGCTACGTAGGTAGTAATAACTCAATGTGCCACGTGTTGCTGTATCTAAGCCAAAAGCAAGGCTTGATGTGAGACCCGCACGAGCAAATTCTGCACCGTTGTGTTGACCAGGCTTTTCATTTTCATGTCCCATCACTACGACACGGCCTGCAACGCCATTGCCAAAATCTTTATTTGCATCAAGTTGGATATGGCGATAGTTATCGGTCCCACCTTGAATACTGCCTTGATAGACATCACCTTGATGTGCCACTTTAGGTACGAGGTTGATACTACCACCCACACTACCGCCACCACCAAGGGTAGAAGAAGAGCCTTTAATGACTTCAACTTGTTCAATTGCAAACATATCGCGGCTTTGAGAGGTGGTGTTACGTACGCCGTCTACATAAATAGAAGATTGGCCGCTATAACCGCGAATATAAGGCATATCTGTAAATGGTGTACCACCTTCACCAGCACCTAAAGTAATACCTGGTTCATAACGAAGTGCTTCAAGTAAGGTATTTGAGTTTGTATCTTTAATTAATTTTTGCGACAGAATTGAAACTGACTTCGGCGTGTCTTTCAGTGGTGCTACAAATTTTGCATTTGCAGACTGATCTACTTTTAAAGATTCTTCTTGAGCAGCATGCGCATGAATGGTTGGGAGTTGAACTGTCTGATCCTGAGCAATCGCTGGTACTGCAATTACTGAAAGTGATGACGCAATTGCAGAAGAAACGAGCTTCTTCCTTGATTTAATAAAAGACATTTGGCACGCCTAACAGTGTAAAAATTTATGCAAAGGATAATCATTGTTATTTCTATATTCATTTGTTTTGGATTGTTTTTTTCAATTGTTTCTAATTATTACAATGGAAACTTAAATAATTTTTCATCCTTAATTGTTCAATAATGTTGTTAATTTGTTGATTTTTTTATTTAATCTAAAAAAACGATTGTTTTTTAAGGTTTGACTTTTAATTTAGATAAGTGTTTCACTAGTCATTAGATAATTTCTAATGACTAGTGAAAAGATTGTGTTTAGAAAGAGAAAGTTGTGCTTAATTGAACGCGACGACCTTCTTGAGTATTGCTGTAGCGGTTATAATAGCTAGTACCAACACGCTCATAGTCATTGAAATTCTTATCAAAAACATTATACAAAGCAACGCCCAAGTTCCAGTTTGGTGTGATATTAAAATTAGAGCCTACATGTAATAAGGCATATTCTTTATAATCACCTAAAGCATCGTAAGCATTTTTTTCTGCAGTGCTCATATTTTGATAAGTTTTGAGGTAGCGAGCCCTTTCACTACGGTATTCACCACGAGCCCAAAGTTGGATATTGTCATCTGCCTGCCATTTAAGTGAAGCATTTGCAATATGTTCAGGCGTATCGTTAAGTGGTGGATTTCCAATGCTCTTATCTTTAATCTCTGTGTTTGTCCACGTGTAGTTGATACCAAATTTCCAATCAGGTACAAACTCCCAGTTAAATCCTGTTTCTATTCCATAAATTTCAGCTTTTTCAGCATTGGTTGGTCGTGTAACGTTCCATGAGCGAGTCCCTGTATCTCCATTTTCCATTAGCCAAGGTGTGCCAACGCTTGCCATAAAGTTTTCACAGGCAACTTTTCCTCCGAAAGCATCACTACTGGCAGCATCACAAGTTCTTTCAATTGCCCCAGTTACGATTTTGTCTTTAACTTGGCTATAAAAAGCCGTCATATTGGCATCAAAATTAGAGCCATTACTAAAATATGTTCCGATTTCGAAGTTATTACTTTTTTCAGGTATTAAATTTGGATTTCCAAAGAGAGGAGTTCGGCCTTGTCCACCAACGTTATAGATACCATCGGTTAAACGCTCAAGTCTAGGTGCTTTGTAGCCCTCGTTATATCCACCTTTAAATGTCCAGTTGTCATTCGCATTCCAGACTAGATAAGCACGTGGAGTCCAGAAGTCTCCAAAGGTATCATGGTCGTCGTATCGTAAACCAAGCGTAAGTGCCAGACTATCTGTGATTGACCATGTATCTTCAGCGAAAAGACCTAGCTGTTTAAAGGAGATTTCTTTATTGGCACGTAAACCATCTTTGATATTAGCTTCCCACCATTGGCCACCTAGAGTGATTTTATGACCCGAGAAATGTTCAGTCGTAAATTTGGTATCAAAAGTTGTATCTTCACTTTCTAGAAGTCTTGGAGTAATGGCTTTAGATCCGTTTTGCGCGCGAGAAGGAATTAGACGACCAATAGTTTCGGTCTGAATATTACTAATACTGGATTCTAAATTACCAAAATCGCTTCTCCATGTATGCGCTAAAATATATTTTTCACGATTATATTTTTGAGACTCTGCATAGCCTCCATTGGCACCTAAAGTACCCAGTTGTCCCTTGCTGTTATCGTACCATTGCTGTGTTTGCTCGTATTCCACAGATAAGTCATGGTTATCTGTCGGTGTAAGAGTTAAGCGTGCACCAATGGTTTCAATATCGGATTTGGTTGGGTTATTTCCCATATTCAATGATTCATCAGTTGACTCATCATCCTTCCTAACAACATTGGATTGGTCTCTCTCAGCCTTTCTGCCTCTTAATTGTAAACCTAGTAGATTTTTTATAAGTGGACCCGTAATAAATGCATCGACAGAGCGTTGATTACCAAAATCAGATGAGTTAGGTAGAATTGTGCCTTCTAAAGTTACTGAGCCTGTCCATTCATCAGTTACTTTTTTAGTAATAATATTGACTACGCCACCCATAGCATCAGAACCATAAAGTGTAGAAGCAGGCCCTCGAATTACCTCGATTCGCTCAATTGCAGATATTGGGGGAATAAAACTGTTATTGGATTCACCAAAACCATTTGGCGTAATGTCGCCTGTACTGTTTTGTCTTCTACCATCTACTAATACAAGTGTGTATTCAGAATCCATTCCTCGAATACGGATATTCAAACCACCTGTTTTACCTGCTGTTGGGCTGATATCAACCCCTTCTACATCAATTAATGCATCTGCAATGGAGTTAATTCTTTTATCTTTCAAATCTTGAGCAGTAATGACTGTGATACTTGCTGGTGCATTTTTAATATCTTGTTCAAAACCAGCTGCCGATACCACAATGGTTGCAAGTTGGTGTGTGTTGGTATTTTCAGATGCTGTCGTTGTATCTGCGAAAGCGGATGTGGTCATTACCCCAAGTAATGCAAATGAAAGGGGATTCAAATTAAATTTACTCATAACTAGAGTTCCAAAGCTGGACGAGAAAAATAGAACAATTGTTCAAAAAGAATGCAAAGTATAGTGATAATACTTATCACTAACAACAAAAAATAACGTTTGTTTTAAGATTCATTTAAGAAAACTATGATTTTGACTAAAATAAGAAATATATTTGCTTTTTTAGCATCCGATTTTGTATATCCAGAAAGTTGTCATATAATGTGGCACTTTAAAAATTGTTATTACTAACTAATATCGAGGAAGCCATGCAAGTAACGACTGAAGCGGTTTCGGGCGTTGCCCGTCGTTTAAATGTTTCTGTACCGACGAGCCGTGTTAACGAGCAGTTTGAAGCTCGCTTACAACGCACTGCCAAAACTGTGAAGATCAACGGCTTCCGTCCAGGTAAAGTGCCTTTGAACGTTGTTCGCCGTGAATATGGTGCGGGCATTTATCAAGAAGTTGTGAATGACATCATTCGCGACACAGTATTTGAAGCAATTCAACAAGAAAAAATCAATGCGGTCGGTATGCCGAACATTGAAAAAGTTGAAAACAAAGATGATGCTTTAGTTTTTGAAGCGACTGTTGAAGTTTACCCAGAAGTAGAAGTGAAAGCTTTTGCTGACTTGGAAGTTGAACGTAAAGCATCAGAAATCAACGACAAAGACGTTGATGTCATGATCGAAAACTTGCAAAAACAACGTCAAACTTGGGCTGTAACTAAAGGTATGGCGAAGAAAGACATGCAAGTAACTTTCGACTTCGAAGGTACTGTTGATGGTGAGAAGTTTGAAGGCGGTGCTGCTGAAGACTTTAAACTCGTACTTGGTTCAGGTCGTATGATTCCTGGCTTCGAAGACGGTATCGTTGGTATGAAAGCTGGCGAAGAGAAAGTGATTGATGTTACTTTCCCAGAAGATTACCAAGCTGAAAACTTAGCGGGTAAAGCAGCTCAATTCAAAATCACTGTGAAGCAAGTTGAAAAAGCAAAACTTCCAGAAATCGATGCTGAATTCTTGAAAATCTTTGGTTTAACTGAAGAAGAAGGCTTAGACAAGTTAAAAGCTGACGTTCGTAAGAATATGGAACGTGAAGTTCGCAACGGTCTTCGTAACCAAGTTAAACAAGCTGCATTTGATGCGCTTGTTGCTGCAAACGAAATTGAAGTTCCTGCTTCAATGGTTGCTCAAGAAATCGACCGTCAACGTCAACAAATGATCCAACAGTTCACTCAACAGTTTGGTGCTCAAGGTGCAGGCGCATTTGACAGCAGCATGCTTCCAGATGAATTGTTTAAAGAACAAGCTGAAAAATCAGTTAAGCTTGGCGTATTGGTAAGCAAAGTATTGGCTGACGCTAAACTTGAAGTTGACCAAGCACGTGTTAATGCTTACATCGATGACATGGCTTCTTCTTATGAAGATCCAACAGAAGTTGTTGAATACTTCAAAAATGACCAACAACAACGTGCTCAAATCGAAGCTGTTGTGTTAGAAGACCAAGTTGTTGATCACATCTTAGCTGCAGCTAAAGTGAAAGATGTTGCGATTAGCTATGAAGACTTATTGAAAGAACAACAAGCTCGCCGTGGCTAATCTTTTAAAAAGTTGATTCAAGAAAAAGGCGCTTAATGCGCCTTTTTCTTTAGGGTTTAGAATTTTGTATTTCATTCTGATTTAAAACAGTAAGACTTTGGCTTGCAGAGCTTTAAGCATAGGTGTGAAATTCCATAAACCATGCTGTGCATCATTAGAAAATCTCCCTTGCTTAAAGTATCGATGTAAAGTCTGCAAACCCTCTGTTAGCAAAGTGTTAATTTGTCGAAAAATTGCCAGATTTTAGTCTAAATAATCGAATATTTCAGATTGAACCTTTTGCAATTTCATTGATTATCCCTCATATTGTTGGCATAGATCGAGTCACAATAATTTAGGAATAAGTAAACGTATGTATGTTCCAACAATTGAAAATGCTTTAGTTCCTGTTGTCGTTGAACAATCATCTCGCGGTGAGCGTTCATTCGATATTTTTTCACGTCTATTACGTGAGCGTGTTATTTTCTTAACGGGTGAAGTTGAAGATAACATGGCGAACTTAATCGTTGCGCAGATGTTATTTCTTGAAGCAGAAAATCCAGAAAAAGATATTCACCTTTATATCAATTCACCAGGCGGTTCAGTAACTGCGGGTATGGCGATTTACGATACCATGCAGTTTATCAAACCAGATGTTGTGACCTACTGTATGGGACAAGCGGCATCAATGGGTGCATTCTTATTGAATGCGGGTGCAAAAGGTAAACGTTACTGTCTTGAAAATGCACGTGTGATGATTCACCAACCTTTAGGTGGTTTCCGTGGTCAGGCTTCTGATATTGAAATTCACGCACGTGAAATTCTGTTCATTAAAGAGCGTTTAAATCGCTTAATGGCTGAACATAGTGGTCAAGATTATGAGACCGTTGCACGTGATACAGATCGTGATAATTTCATGACGGCACAAGCAGCCAAAGAATATGGTTTAGTCGATGAAGTACTAAGCAAACGTCCCTGATTTTTTAGGACCTAAGTTTAAGATTTAAGTTGTGGAGTAAATATGTCCGAACATCCTCAAGGACAAAAACATTGTTCATTTTGTGGTAAGACGCAATCTGAAGTTGGAAAATTGATTGCTGGTGAGGACGCATATATTTGTAATGAGTGTGTAGATGTCTGCTTAGATCTCGTTCAAACCAGTCAACAAGTTGAAGCAGGTGATTGGGCAACTAAAGCCCTGCCAAAACCACACGAAATACGTGCTGCCTTGGACCAATATGTGATTGGACAAGATGTTGCGAAGAAAACCTTATCTGTTGCTGTCTATAACCACTATAAGCGTTTAAAAGTAGGCCAGTCGACTCACGGGCATCAAGAGATTGAAATCGCAAAAAGTAATATTTTGCTGATCGGACCGACAGGTTCAGGTAAAACATTACTTGCACAAACACTTGCGCGTTTGCTTGATGTTCCATTTGCGATGGCAGATGCAACCACTTTAACCGAAGCAGGTTATGTGGGTGAAGATGTTGAAAACATCGTGCAGAAGTTATTGCAGAAAGCGGATTACGATGTAGAAAAAGCGCAAAAAGGCATTATCTATATTGATGAGATTGATAAGATTACCCGTAAATCTGAAAATCCTTCAATTACGCGTGATGTGTCTGGTGAGGGCGTACAACAAGCATTGTTAAAAATGATTGAAGGTACAGTTGCGTCTATTCCACCACAAGGTGGCCGTAAGCATCCACAGCAAGAATTCATCCAGATTGATACAGCCAACATCCTGTTCATCTGTGGTGGTGCATTCTCTGGCTTGGAAAAAATCGTACAACAGCGCCAAGAGAAAGGTGGGATTGGTTTCACTGCAGATGTGAAGAATAAAGATGACAGTAAAAAAGTCTCTGAGTTGTTCCGTCAAGTAGAAGCAACAGATCTAGTTAAATTCGGTTTGATTCCTGAATTTATCGGTCGTTTGCCGGTGATTGCAACTTTGGAAGAGCTGGATGAAGAAGCATTAATGCAGATTCTGACAGAACCTAAAAATGCATTAACACGTCAATACCAATATCTTTTCACCATGGAAAATGTAGACCTTGTCTTTGAGGAGTCTGCGTTACGTGCTGTGGCGAAGAAAGCACTTGAACGTAATACCGGTGCGCGTGGTTTACGTTCTATTCTGGAAAACGTATTACTTGAAACGATGTATGACTTACCAAGTCGTACGGATGTTGGTACCGTTATTTTGAATGAAGCTGTCATTAATGGCACGGCTAAGCCAACATTCAAAGCAGAGCGTTTACCACAAGTGGGTACGCCAGAAGCAACTGAAAAGAAGGATTTGAAGGTGATTGATTCTAAATCAGCCTAATTCTCATTCATCTAAAAAAGCATGAAAGGCTTGGCTTTTCATGCTTTTTTTATTTGCAATTAGGCGTTGAGGTGTTAATCTTAAAAAATTGAAAAAATGTGCATAGTTTTGCGCTGTTAAAAATAAATCCAAGAAAACGCCTTGAGGGATGTCATGCGTTATTTAATATTGTCATTATGTTGTGCAGGGGTGTTGGCTGGCTGTCAAAGTCATAAGACAGTTGAAGAAAAACCAACCGCACTGACTGCAACCTTACCAGCTGTCGATACTGAAAAAGAACCAGGTCTATTGGATCAATATCATGTGGGTGGCTTCTCTGTTGGTGGTTGGGTTAATCAAAAGTTAGGCCAATATTACGCCCCAATCAAACCGCAAAATGAACAAGCTGCGGTGGTTTATTTATATCGTCCAGATACACGTTGGAACCGTCAGGAAATTGCTGCGGCCAATTTATTTATCAATGGGCATCGTATTCCGAGCTTATTACATAATCATTATTACTGGGTGGAACTACCTGCTGGGACTTATCGCTTGAGTGTAAGCCGTCCTTTGGCAGGATTACATTTCCAAAAGCCGAAATATCTCGATTTTACTGTAGATGCTGCACAAACTTATTTTATTAAATACGATGAAGAAAATAAGATTTCACGTAGTGAGCATACAGGCCCATTTATGATTACGCCTGACAAGGTGGCACATCAGGAAATCGCATTCACACGGTTAAAATCTTCTAGCTATAACTTTGTCGCTCAAGATGCATCGGGTAAGGTTCGTTCAAAACCTCAAGAATTAAAACCAGCAAAGTATGATGAAAAGTCAGAAGTGCATTTGGTTAAGCCATTTAAACTTTGGAATCCATTAACTTGGTAGGTTTACTTGAGCAGTTACTCATCCTGAATTAAAGGTTTGATGATGGTGAGGAACTGCTCTTTTAATTGCGAGCTCTGCTCTGGATCATTTAAGTTTTTTTGGCTTAAGTTATTCATATATTGAAAAATATGCGTACTGATTTGCAATGTTTTTTGATTAATGGATTTACCTTCCGGTGTTTTTAAGAATTTCAAATAGGCTTGTATTTCTTCTTCACTCAAGGTGTCTGCATAAATCTTCTCGATTGCCCGAATAGTTTCGGGGCGAGCAAAGACTTTTGAACTGGTATCTTTCAGCAACTGGCTCAATTCCAACACAGCAAGATGTTCTTGTGTTGTGGTCAGTTCTTCTTTTCCTAAGACTCTTAATAAAATATTTTCCGCTTCAAGATCGAGTGTCGGTTGCATTTCATCGAGTGAGGTGTTTAAAACATTTTCGAGCTCGCTCAGTTTGATCAGTTCTTTGACTGACTTAGTTTGGGCTGGGGATGCAAAGGTATTTTGCATGCCAACGAGAAGGCAAAGTCCAATCACCATGTTGAACATGTATTTATTCATCTATAGGCCGCCTTATTGTTCTCGTCTTTTTTATAATTTAGCAGAAGCCGCAGGCAAAAAAATAGCCGAATACGATGATTCGGCTATGATTATTGTATGAGTATTATTTATGACGCAGCAGCATCAACCACTGGGATTTTACCAATCTTAGCTTGCCAGATTTTTGGTGCTGTTGCATGAATCGAAGTACCATTCACATCAACTGCAACAGAAACAGGCATATCTTCAACTACGAATTTGTAGATGGCTTCCATACCTAAGTCTGCAAAAGCAACGACTTCAGCTTCACGAACTGCTTTAGACACGAGGTAAGCAGCACCACCCACAGCCATCAAATAAGTTGCTTGATTGTCTTTGATCGCTTCAATTGCAGCAGGACCACGATCCGCTTTACCAATCATGCCGAATAAGCCAGTTGCTTCTAACACTTGACGAGTGAACTTATCCATACGAGTTGCTGTTGTTGGGCCAGCAGGACCAACCACTTCATCGCCAACTGGATCCACTGGACCCACGTAGTAAATAAATTTACCTTTTAGATCGACTGGAAGTTCTTCGCCATTATTTAACATGTCGACCATGCGCTTATGTGCAGCATCACGACCTGTATAAATTGTACCGTTCAATAATAATGTATCGCCTGGCTTCCAAGCATTCATTTCTTCTTGAGTAATGGTATCAAGGTTGACACGCTTCGATTGAGATGAATCCCACGTTACAGCAGGGTAGTCTTCAAGTTTTGGTGCTTGAATATGTGCAACACCAGTACCATCTAACTGGAAGTGTGCGTGACGAGTCGCAGCACAGTTCGGAATCATACCGACTGGCTTACCTGCTGCGTGGCATGGGTAATCCTTGATTTTAATATCAAGGACTGTAGTTAAACCACCAAGACCTTGTGCACCAATACCTAATGCATTCACTTTCTCGAAGATCTCGATACGGAGTTCTTCCATTTTGCTTTGTGGACCACGACGAAGTAATTCGTCCATGTTGATTTCTTCCATAAGTGCTTCTTTTGCAAGCATCATGGCTTTTTCAGCAGTACCACCGATACCAATACCGAGCATACCCGGTGGACACCAGCCTGCACCCATAGTTGGAACAGTTTTAAGTACCCAATCCACGATTGAATCAGATGGGTTTAACATCGCAAGTTTAGATTTATTTTCTGAACCGCCACCCTTCGCTGCAACGGTAATATCAACTTTATTACCAGGAACGAGTTTGTAGTGAATCACGGCAGGGGTATTGTCTTTGGTATTTTTACGACCAAAAGCTGGATCTGCTAAAACAGAAGCACGGAGTACGTTTGAGTTCTCTAGGTAACCTTGGCGTACACCTTCGTTTACAGCATCATCCAAGCTCATGGTTAAATCAAATTTAACGTCTAAGCCAACTTCAAGGAAAACGTTAACAATCCCTGTATCCTGACAGATTGGTCGGTGACCTTCAGCACACATACGTGAGTTGATCAGGATTTGGGCAATAGCATCTTTTGCAGCTTTGTTTTCTTCACGATCATAAGCACGGCTCATCGCTTGGATGAAGTCTTGTGGGTGATAGTAAGAAATAAACTGCAGGGCATCCTTGATTGATGTAATCAAGTCATCTTGTTTGATGATCGTTGTCATATCAAATTTCTCTTGAGCGGGCGATTAGCTGGCGGCTAAATTATATGACAAAAAGGAATGAATGTGGGAGTTTTAGCTTAGATTTGGCTAAAGGTCTAAAGTGAGCCATCGATTAAATTGCAGCAACAAAAGATGCGCTGTGGATTTTAGTTTTTTCTCAGTTGAGATGGACTATAGCCAAACTGTTTTTTAAAGCGATGGCTAAAATGGCTGCTGGAGCTAAATCCATATTGCACAGCGATCTCAGTCAAATTTGCTGTGGTCTGCTCAAGTGCTTGATGGGCACGCTCAAGACGGCGTTGCATCACATATTGATGCGGTGGCATCTGCATCGATTGTTTAAACATATGCGCAAAATGATACTCGCTGAGTTGCACTTGCTGAGCCAGATCAGACAAGGTCAGACTCAAATAGAGATGTTGATCAATCCATTCCAGTAACTGCTTAAGCACATAAGGGGAAAGGCCACCTTTGACTTCAGGTGCTTGCCATTGTGCATGACTGTAATTTTTGATCAGATGATTGAGTAATAGCGTTGTTGCGGTACTCATCTGCAAATGGTTTTCCCGATCTTGCCATGCACCATTGAGTAAAAAGTGTCGATAAATCATCGAAATTTGTGGGTCCGCCACAAAAATTTGTGGGTTTAAAATGATCTGACTCGGTTCTCGATCCCAGACTTGTTCCGCCACACGTTGTAAGTGCTGCTCAGTATAGTAAAGATGTACGAAGGTGAGTGGATCACGTAGGTCCCAAGTCGACTCGAAATCTTGTGGCATCAGGCACATACGGTCAGGGCCACCGCCATTGTGCCAGCCCTGTTGGGTTTTTTGATAGCTTTCATAACCGCCCTGAATATACATACTCAAAGTGTGGTGATTGCTACACACGCTGACACGGTCTTGGTTATTTTGCCACATGGCCAACTGCATACCCGAACCCAGTTCTACTGAGTTGAGCAATTGCGCTTTATATTGCTGTAATTGATCTAGAATCTGATATTTCATCTTCTATACACAGTGCCAAATATGATCCAGTTTAGTGTAGAACTTTCAGCCAGTTTTGTCATCTGGTCAAAAATTTCCTAGAAAAACGCAAATCCATGATAATCACCACAAGATGGTGCAAGTAATCATGACCGCAAAAGCAGCAAAATAGTCATCGAGGTAATTGAATTTGGTTCTAATGATATGAATGCGCTGTTATATGCTTTGGTGGTGGTGATCTGGGGAACCACATGGATTGCGATTAGCCTGCAGCAACAAAGTGGAATATCAGCCAGTGTTGCGGTGTTCTGGCGTTTTTTTATTTCTGCAATGGTGTTATTTGTTTTTGTCGCTTTGAGCCGCAAGTTGCAGAAATTAGCTGGTAAAGATCATCTGTTTTGTATGTTGCAGGCCTGCTGTATTTTTGGCTTTAACTTTGTCTGTTTTTATTATGCAGTGCAATATATCAGTAGCGGTTTAGAGGCCGTGATTTTCTCCATGGCGGTGATTTTTAATACCATAAATGCCCGATTATTTTTCTCTCAGCAGGTTTCTTCACGGTTTTATCCTGCGGCATTATTAGGTGTACTCGGGATTATTGCTCTGTTCTGGCATGACGTGGTGGGCACCACTTTAAATCGCAATACATTGATTGGTATTGGGCTCTGTATCCTAGGCACTTATGGTTTCTCTTTGGGCAATATGATCAGTACGCGCCATCAAAAACATGGGTTGGATATTTTTACCACCAATGCTTATGGGATGTTGTATGGCTCACTGCTGATGGCCTTGATCTCATGGTTTAGACAGGATCAGTTTTTTCCAAGTATGCAATTCAGTGCAGTCAGTGCTTTACTGTATCTCGCGATCTTTGGTTCAGTGATTGGTTTCACTGCCTATTTCTATCTGGTCGGACGGATTGGTGCAGGTAAAGCCGCCTATAGTACTTTGTTGTTTCCTTTGGTCGCATTGGTGATTTCGACTGTATGGGAAGGCTATCACTGGCAAATGAATGCGGTGATCGGGGTGGTTTTAATCTTATGTGGTAATGCGATTTTCTTTGTAAAAGGGCCGCAAACCAAGAAAATTCAGACATTAGATAAGCCAGAATCTTGTTAAGATTTTGCTCAATGGCTTTAAAAAAGCAATGACGCATCATAGGCGATGACATGGTACAGGAATATCTAGCACAGCATATTATTGAACTCTATCAGAAGCATGCTCGTGAATGGATTGAACTACGAGGTAAGGTGCTATCTGAGAAAGTTTGGCTAGATCGGTTTCTAGCATTACTCCCAAGCTCGGTAAGTATTTTGGATTTAGGTTGTGGTTCAGCTCAACCTATTGCTGCCTATTTTATTGCTCAAGGACATCAGGTAACAGGGGTAGATGCTTCGGAATACATGATTGAAATGGCACGGCAGTCTTTCCCTGAACAAGTCTGGGTGCAGCAAGATTTTCGGGAGTACTTTACTGAACAAAAGTTTCAGGGCATTGTTGCGTGGGATAGTTTCTTCCACTTAACCCAAGATGATCAACGAAACATGTTTAAACGGTTTGCCGAATATGCACAATCAGGTACAGCTTTAATGTTTAGCAGTGGGCCTGAACAGGGTGAGGCGATCGGATCACTATTTGGAGAGCCACTGTACCATGCCAGCCTCTCAGCGCAGGAATATCAGACTTTGCTGCAAGACAATGGGTTTAAGCTGATTAAAATGATTGCTGAAGATGTTGAATGTACGGGACATACCATCTGGCTGGCCCAATACCGCTAATAAAAAAGCCCTTTCAATGTAAAGGGCTTTTTTAATTTCAATCTAATAGTGAATTTAATCCTGTTGCTTCGCCTGAATCGCAGTTAAAGCAATGGTAAATACAATATCATCGACCAAAGCACCACGAGACAAGTCATTCACAGGTTTATTTAAACCTTGTAGCATTGGACCGACACTCACCACATTGGCAGCACGTTGTACCGCTTTATAGGTGGTATTACCTGTATTTAAATCAGGGAAAATAAATACATTGGCACGTCCCGCCACTTGCGAGTCTGGCGCTTTTTGGCGACCGACGCTTTCAACCGAAGCAGCATCGTATTGTAATGGACCATCAATCAGTAAATCAGGACGGCGTTGCTGTGCGATTTTGGTCGCTTCAGCCACTTTCTCAACATCTGCACCCGTGCCCGAAGTTCCTGTGGAATAACTGATCATGGCAATGCGTGGATCAAGACCAAAGGCTTTGGCTGAATCGGCAGACTGAATCGCAATCTCGGCAAGCTGTTCAGCATTTGGATCTGGATTGATAGCACAGTCACCATAGACATAAACTTCATCAGGTAAAAGCATAAAGAAGATTGATGAGACCAGTGAGTAATTTGGTGCAGTTTTAATCAGTTGGAATGCAGGGCGCACGGTGTTGGCAGTGGTATGAATGGCGCCAGACACCAAACCATCCACTTGATCGAGCGCCAACATCATTGTGCCGAGTACCACGGTATCTTGCAGCTGTGCTTTGGCTTGTAGTGCATCAAGCTTACCTTTACGCAGCTCCACCATCGGTTCGATATATTGGTCACGGATGGTATCCGGATCAATGATCTGTAAATCATCGGGTAACTGAATACCACGTGCTTTAGCCACTTCGGCAACCGATTCAGGCTTCGCCAATAGAATACACTGTGCAATGCCACGGGTTTGACAGATCACAGCCGCTTGTACCGTGCGTGGCTCATCACCCTCAGGCAGGACAATACGTTTTTTCGCAGCAATGGATTTTTGTACCAGCTCATAACGGAAAGCAGATGGTGACAGGCGAGGATGTAGGTTGTTTTGGGTATGTTGATCCAGCCAATTGCTATCTAAATGACTGGATACGAAACGGGTGACTTGCTCGGCACGCTCAGTATCATCAATAGGAATTTCATTGCCAAAGCGATGCAGTAGTTGTGCTGTTTCTAAGGTATCTAAAGGCGTGTGTAAGATTGGGAGTCCTTGCTTAATCGCGCTTTGGCAAAACTCGAGTACATTGCTTGCAGGCGCTGCTTGTTCGGTTAAAACCAGACCCGCAAGTGGCGTACCGTTACTGCTGGCAAGACTTGCAGCCAAGATTGCATCGGTGCGTTGTGATGCGCTAATAATCAATTCGCCTGCAACAAATTTATGCAGTTCTGATTCGATATTAGATGCAATTAAACTGGTATGCAGAATACGACGCTGTTTGGCTTCACCTTGATGTAACCAAGAGCCTTTGATGATGGATGCAATATCCAAGCTACGAGGTACGCTGAGGGTATTGCTGAATGGCACCAGACCAATAATCGGGAGTTCATCGGTTCCCATAAAGCGGTTATAGCGTTGTAATTCTAAGGCAAAAGCATCGATCTGCTGATCTAGACGTAAACTCGGATCAAGTGTTAATGGAATTGCAGCAGTACCTTCTGGTAGCCCTTTGGTTCGCATAAACAACACGCCTGTAGTACGTGCTGAGGCTGCGCCACCGAATTGACGTAAATGCGCATCGACTCTTTCCGCTGTTTTACGTGGGTCAGCTAAATCTGCGGTGCTGACCAAAACCACTTGCGCATCGAGTGCTTGTGCCAGTGCGGCATTGATTTCACTGACAAAATGATCTTGTCCATTCGGGACCAAACCTTCAACGATAATCACATCATGATCAGCTGAAATTTGACGGTGTAGCGCAACTGCCTCTTCAAGCAATTCATCGGTTTCGCCCAAAGCAATCAGTTGTGTCAGTCTTTCGTAAGTGATTGGCTCTGCAGATGAGTGTTGAAATAAATGACGATACAAGGTGGTGGTACGGTCAAAAGTCGTGTCTGCAATTTGAGAGTAGGGTTTTAAAAACCCCGCATTAATCCCTTTACAATCTAGTGCATAGATCATACCTAAACAGGCTGAAGTTAAGCCAACACCTTCACCTGTGGGGATGAGTAAAATCGTATTCATAATGACCTTAAAATTGTCTAATATTTTGATTAAATCGTGTGTTCAAGTACTTGGCGTGTTTCTTTGGCGATACGGCCTTCTTCATCAGTTGGAATCACCCAAATTTGTGGACCTGTACCATTGTCGATACGACCTTCTGTGCCACGAGCCAAGGCATTATTCTTCTCTTTACTAAACTGCAAGCCAAAGTGGGCTAAATAGCCTAAAGTCTTTTCACGGACATAAGCCGAGTTTTCACCAATACCACCTGTAAATACTAAACCATCCAGACGGGGTAGACCGCAACTTAAAGCCGATAAAGATTTGGCGAGGCGATAACAGAAAACTTCAATGGCAAGGGTTGCGCCTTCGTGACCATTTTCAGAGGCTTCTACCAAGGTACGCATATCATTGGATAAACCAGATAAGCCGAGTAAGCCACTCTCTTTATTTAACATGCTGTCAATTTTCTGGATGTCCCAACCGAGGTTGCTGG
The DNA here is from genome assembly GCF_013072675.1 of Acinetobacter sp. Ac_3412. Taxonomy (NCBI): domain Bacteria; kingdom Pseudomonadati; phylum Pseudomonadota; class Gammaproteobacteria; order Moraxellales; family Moraxellaceae; genus Acinetobacter; species Acinetobacter sp. Ac_3412. Next base: position 521,702 of record NZ_LXUJ01000011.1, read on the forward strand.
CAAGGAATAAATGTAAGCTTGGATCGACATCGCCGCTACGCGTACCCATCACCACACCTTCAAGTGGGGTCATGCCCATTGAGGTATCGACGCTATGACCATTCCATACGGCACAGGTTGAACTGCCATTGCCTAAATGTGCACTGAGCCATCCGCCTTCATTTTTATGACCTGCCAATTCACTGGCACGTTCGGTCACATAGGCATGGCTGGTGCCATGAAAACCATAGCGACGCACTTGGTGTGCTGTATATAAAAATTGTGGCAAGGCATAACGGTAGGCGCGTTCGGGCATGGTTTGGTGGAAGGCAGTATCGAATACAGCAACTTGTGGTAATTGTGGGAACAAGCGCATAGTTGCTTCGATCCCAATCAAATGTGCTGGATTGTGTAGAGGGGCGAGAGGGGTCGCGGCTTCAATACGCTCAACCAACTCTGGTGTGAGTAATTCTGCTTTGGTGATGTCGCCGCCGTGAACGACACGGTGTCCAATCGCCTGCGGGTTATAGTTCGCTAAACGGGCCAATAAGGTTTCAAGTGCTTTGGCGTGATCTGCATATGGAATTGAAAGTTCCAGTGGTTCGCCACCCAGTGTGACCCCTTTAATACGGGCGTCGGCTGCCCCTAAATTCTCTGCCAAACCATAAATACGGTCTTCACGACGTTCCGAGATGAGCGCGTACTTGATTGATGATGAACCACAGTTAATTACTAATACAGATATAGCCACGTTTGAACACCTAACAGATTTTAAATTTTATGATGAACACTTTGATCTTGCTGCAACGCATGAGGCAGTGGAATCAAGCGCAATGTTTTAACATGGGATGTCATATTGGCGAAGATAGACTTTAGCCTATACAACCCGTTTATAAATCAACCTATTCAGTATAGTTAGGAAATGAGCAGTTGTTTTGATTGATCTGTTGATTTTGTCATTATTTTTTGTATGTAAATATATAAAAACACGATAAAGATCAAATGAATGGCCTTTATCGTGTTTCTGTGTCCGAATGCTCGATTTTGTTATTGGCGGATTTGACCGTCACCAAAAACGATCCATTTTTGCGAGGTTAGGCCTTCAAGGCCAACTGGACCACGGGCATGGATTTTATCGGTTGAAATACCGATTTCTGCACCTAAACCATATTCAAAGCCATCAGCGAAGCGGGTTGAAGCATTGATCATCACCGAACTTGAATCCACACGCGCCAAAAACTCACGGGCTAGACTAAAGTTTTCAGTGATAATCGCATCAGTGTGGTGTGAACCATACTTATTGATATGTTCAATCGCTTCATCCATACCAGTGACTACTTTAATCGCAAGAATTGGACCGAGATATTCGGTATACCAATCTTCCTCTGTCGCCGTTTTCACTGATACACCTAAAATACGTTGAGTTTCCGCGCAACCGCGCAATTCAACCTGTTTTTCAGCATAAAGTTCGGCAATGCGTGGCAAGAATTCCTCAGCAATCGCTTCATCGACCAATAACGTTTCCATGGCATTACACACACCATAGCGATGCGTCTTGGAATTAAGTGCAATCGGTAAAGCTTTTTGCAAATCCGCTTGTGCTTCAACAAATACATGGCAGTTGCCATCTAGATGTTTAATGACTGGAATACGTGCTTCATTGCTGATTCGTTCGATCAAGCTTTTACCACCACGCGGCACAATCACATCCACGAATTCAGTCATGGTAATCAGGTGACCCACTGCGGCGCGATCAGGGGTATCAATCACTTGAACTGCATGTTCTGGCAAGCCTGAAATTTGTAGACCATGCTGGATCGCAGTTGCGATGGCTTTATTAGATTCAAGTGCTTCTGATCCGCCACGTAAAATAATCGCGTTGCCAGATTTTAAAGCCAATGATGCGGCTTCAAGAGTAACGTTCGGTCTTGATTCATAGATCATGCCAATCACGCCTAAAGGCACGCGCATTTTTCCAAGTTGAATCCCTGACGGACGATAGGCAAGATCGGTAATCTCTCCAATCGGATCAACCAAGGCAATCACATCTTTCAGACCTTGCAGCATACCTTTAAAACGAGCAGGGGTAAGTTCTAAACGATCGAGTAAAGCACTGTCGAGTTGACGTTGGCGACCACTGTCCATATCGATTTGATTGGCTGCTAAAATTTGTGCTTGATTATTTTCTAAAGCCGTATAAATTGCAGACAAGGCGTGGTTTTTCAAATGGGTCGATGCACTCGTTAAAACACGAGACGCCTGACGCGCTTGAGTACCAACGTGTTGCATGTAGTCTTGAATAGAGTCTTGCATAGCATTTTGATATTTGCATGTATTTATAAAGATAGTAACAGTCAAATGCTGAACAATGAATAGGCTGAACTGACAATTCAAAAAATTATGAAGCGTTAATTGGCACAAAAGTTTTTATTTTAGTGTGATGAAGATATTGAATATAAAGCCAAGATTACATATTTTGCAAAAGATTAGTGCTTTAAACAAGATAAGTGGTTAAGGAAATGATTGCGTATAAAACGTGCATATGTATAGAATGAAAAAGTATAGGATAAATGTAATACAAATTTTATAAATTTGTTAACTTGCAAGTTGAATTCGCTGAAAATGAGATGCTTGCAACAAAAAAATAAACAAGGATGGAGGAAGGACATGAATTCCATTATCCAAATGGACTCGGATATAAATCATACCTACACAGGCTTTGGTTTTTTCGACATTTACAATAAAAACAGTTTTAAACAGCCAGCGCGTACCACGTGGATCGATGGTTGGAAAATTGAATATATGGCAATTGCAGATCCGAAAACGATCTACAACACGCCGATTGTAATTGTCGGGGGCGCATTTCAAAATTTTAACTCTTACAAGTATTGTGTCGAGCAACTCTTTGAGAGTGGTCCCGTTATTCTCATTGATTTACCGTCAATGGGAGCGAATCAACAGATTCGTAATGTTGATACAGGTGAATCTGCTGGAATCCTAGAACTGCCTGAACTGTCTAAAATGCTTGGTCAATGGCTCGATATTGTTGGACTTGAAAAAGTTTCAATGATGGGGATGTCACTTGGATCGGTGGTTGCATCGTCATTTGCACACCAACGCCCCGAATTGATTGACCGTATGGTATTGATGGGAGTGATGCAGAAGACGCGTAAAAGCTGGCGGATGCTGCTAGAAGAATCATTGCATTTAATGCGCGAAGATCGCATGGATGAGTTTGGTCAAGCGGTGATCTTATATTTAGTGAATCATGCCAAGCTTGATAAAACACGTATGTCGCCAACAGCAAAGCGTTTATTCTTCAGACAAATGGCAGAATTTAGTGCAACTGAACGTGAACGTTATGAAATTAACTGCAACCGCTTATTGCGTTTAAGCGACGTGCCAGTACCCCAATGTAAAACTTTGGTGGCTGCTGGGCAGTACGATAGCTTTACTTTGCCACACGAAAATGCTGATTTTGCTTTGCAATGCCAAGATATGCAGTTTGCTTTAATTGCAAACGCAGATCATGTGCCACAATTGCAGCGCCGTAAAGAAACCATGAATTTGTTTACCTCATTCTTGAAAGGGGAATCTATCGAGAATCTGGATGGTATTATCCCGATGACGCGTGAACAAATGCAAAAAATTGAACGTCGGGGCGAGGAACGTATTGCTGTGTTGCAACCACAGACTAAATTGACTCATCGTCATTTAGCGACTGAAGTAGCAGTGAACGTTGTCGATATCACCTTCTTTGGCGTTTATTTAAAACTTAATGATCTTGAGCAGCTTGATTTTGTTAGCCAACATCCTCGTGATTTAGCACTACATTTAGCTGATGAAGAAGGTGAGTTTAAAATTGAATGTTTAAACTTTGATGCAACTGAGCAAGGACTGCGCATCTTGTTTAAACATGGCAGTTTTGAGATTGCTGATCGTTTAACGCGTTTTATTGAGCGTCAAAAACAGGCTTAATGAGACCCGAAGATTTGAAAAGGGAAGTGGTCAATGACCATTTCCCTTTTTTTATGCTACCTATTTATTGCTCGCCTGAATCACCCAGACCAAGTCACCTAAGTGTTGCTGTTTGTTTTCTAGATGTGTGTGTTCAAAAAACTGCTTTGGCTGCAGGACTTCAACTTGATTAAAGCCTGCTTCTTGGAAGAAATTTTCGACCTCGGCTGGGTTTTTAAAATGAAAACTAAATGCACTGCGTGACATCCATTTTAGTAAACGGCTGCTGTTCCAGATAATGGTTGCCAGTTTGTTTTGGGTAGGTTCTGGATAGATGTCTGTTAAATAATGCAGCTCTTTAAAGTTTTGACCGTAGTTGGCAATGGCTTGAATGAGTTGCTGTAACATTGGTTTTTCAAAGTAATTGATGAGTCCTTCACTAATAATCACCAAGGGACGTTGCGGATCAAATACCTCAAATGCAGCAGCAAAGGCATCGGTAAATAAGTCGACAGACAGAACTTCATCTACATTGCTTTCAATTTGTTGTAGTGCAGCTTGTTTGGTGGCTGCCATATCGGGTAAGTCCAATTCACGGTAAGTGATATTTGGATAATGTTGTCTAAACCACCAGCCTCGTGGTGATAGACCACATGCAATTTCTAGTACTTGAAGATTAGGGTGTTGTTCAATCAATTCTTTTAAGTGGTTATCCAAGATGCTGTGGCGTTGTTTAAGCGTGGTGCGCATACTGCCACCGACATATTTTTCTGCCCAGCTTTCAATTGGATGAACTAAGGCTGCCAGTGTTTTGCCTTTTGCTGTTGCTAGTGCTGGATGTGAGATCCCCATTTGATACCAGATGTAGCCGGTGTAGTGTGCGGTAAATGAAATGTGGCGATGTTTCGAAAGTTGTTGTGTCATCTGTCCTAGACTCTTTTCCCTAATTCTTATTTTTAACGATATTTATAACGGTGTCTTGCTGAGTCCTCATCTGATATCAGGATAAGCTTTCAGCTGGAGTTACTTTGGTTTCGCCCAAAGTAACCAAAGGCATTGTCATCCGCAAAACCTGTTCATTCCTTGCATGTGATTAATTTCAGCATATTGACAGACTATATCTATCTTTTTGAAATCACGCAGGTTGCGGATGACATTACCGAGTATCGTATATCGGCAAAAACATCTTTTGATGTGAAGTAAGTTAGAACGAATTCTTAAACTCTTCAATGACTTTTCTGACGCTGTACCAGTTTTCATCGTCTAAAGTTAATGTGGTACCAACCTGAATATTTGGAATTTTACCGCGCATACGTTCTAAACGTTGTTGGTTTGGTAACGCTAATGTTTGGATTCCATCCAATGCAGTACATGCAGCTGCACGGTCATTGCAGACTAAGCCCATATCACAACCTGCATTTAAAGCAGCTTGAATACGTGCGTCGGCACCGCCTGCAACACAAGCTGCTTGCATACTCAAATCATCTGAGAAGAGTACGCCGTCAAATTTAAGTTGTTGACGTAAGATTTCTTGTAACCAGAAGGGTGAGAAGCCTGCTGGATTTGGATCGACTTGATCATAGATCACGTGGGCTGGCATCAGTGCATCAAGCTGTGGCATTAATTTGATAAAGCTCTGCATGTCTTTGTCATAGATTTCTTGATACGAGCGGCTGTCAATTGCAGCTGCAACATGCGAGTCAGCTTTGACTGAACCGTGGCCAGGAAAATGTTTGCCGGTCGTTGCCATGCCTGCTTTTTTCATACCGCGCATAAAGGCATCTGCTAGTGGCACGATGTCTTGCATATTTTTGGCAAAGCCGCGGTCACCGATCACATCACTGACATCATTCAGGTCTAAAACAGGCGCAAAGCTAAAATCAATACCAACCGCGAGGACTTCAATTGCCATTAACCAGCCGCATTGTTCAGCCAGTTCGAGCGCTTGTTGTGGATGGCTCAGGTAATGTTCACCTAGACGTCCCATGGCTGGGAGTAAGGTAAAACCTTGTCTTAAACGTTGTACGCGGCCACCTTCCTGATCCACCGCAATAAGGATCTCTGGGCGGATTTGACGCATATGGTCGGTTAAAGCACGAACTTGTTGAGGAGATTCAATATTTCGCGCAAATAAAATCATGCCACCGACTTGCGGAGCTTGTAATAGTTCAATATCTTCTTGAGTAAGTTCTGTGCCAGCAATATCCAGCATCAATGCGCCGATCATAAGGATTCCGTTTGAATTTTGATGAAAAAATTGATGAAAAAAACGATAGCTAAATTGTGCAATGATTTGCTACATTTTGTCAGTACAGAATATGATAAAACTACATGATATTGATGATAAGTGCTTATTGGTCATTTATTTATGACGACCAATGAGTTCTACAAGTTGGTAAAGTATCGAATGAAATGTGTTCATATTGACAGTATCAGCGTGTAATAATTGCCATATCCAAGGAAGTACCAAAATTTTATGAAACTTCAAATGATAGCGTGTGCAGTTGCGATTGCGACTGGTGGTTTATTTTTCTCTCATACCATGAATGAGGCATTTGCGGCGACGGAAGCACCTGTCGTTTCAACGGTAATCAAACCATCACAAGAGCAGGCATTGGTCGCACGTCAGTTAGCCACATTGGTTGATCGCCAACATTATTTAAATATGCGCTTAGACGCAGCAACTTCAAACCGTATTTTGAATATGTATTTGGATAGCCTTGATCCAGATCATTCATTATTTTTAAGTGGTGAAGTTGAAGAATATCAAAAAAAATATGGTTCGAATTTTGGTAGCTCATTGAAAGCGGGTAATTTAACTGGACCTTTTTTGATCCATGGGCAATATCGTGATCGTTTGAAACAATTTTATGAGTTTATGTTAGCTGAGTTGAAAAAGCCGCAGAACTTAAATCAAAAAGATGTCTATCTCGATACAGATCGTGAAAAAGCACCATATTTCAAAACGACGGCTGAGCAGCAACAACATTGGCAGCAAATGCTAGTGTCACAGTTGATCAATTTAACCATTAGCAAAGAAGAAGAGCAGGCAAAGCAAAAAGCTTTAAAAGCAGATCCATCGCTTGCCAATGGTCAAGATTTAACAGGACCTGAAGATTTAACTCCAGTTCAGACCTTAACCAAGCGTTATACCCGTCAGCTAGAACGTATTGGTCGTGTGAAAAGTGATGATGTACTTGATAAAACCCTGAATGCAATGTTGGCGACTTACGATCCGCATAGTAACTACTATCCACCGATTGATGCGATGGAGTTGAATCGTCAAACAACTTTGCAGCTGGAAGGGATTGGGGTTTCGATTCGTCCTGAACGCGGTAATGAAGATTACACCAAGATTGAAACCATCGTCGAAGGTGGGCCAGCAAGTAAATCTGGTCAGGTAAAATCAGGTGATCGCATCATTGGTGTCGCGCAAGATGGCGAGAAAATGGTGGATGTAATTGGTTGGCCGAGCTCGGAAATTGTTGGATTGATTCGTGGTAAACGCGGTACCAAAGTTGTGGTGCGTTTATTGGGTGCAGGTGCATCGATGAGTCAAGCACGTAATGTGACTTTAACCCGTGACATTATTCAAGAAGAAGATGCAGGTGTGCGTTCACGTACAGTTGAAATTACCCGTGATGGTAAAAAGCATCTGTTTGGGGTGATTGAAATTCCATCTTTCTATTTTGACTACCGCTCGCGTCGTGCAGGTACTGAATATCGTTCAGTTTCTGAAGATACAGCCAAAGCATTAGATTCACTTAAGGCACAAAAAGTAGAAGGTATCTTGGTTGATTTGCGTAATGACCCAGGTGGTTCTCTCGAAGAAGTTGCGCGTATGCTCGGTCAGGTGATTAAGTCTGGTCCTGTGGTGCAAATCCGTGATGGTAACGGTAATGTCAATGTGTTTGAAGATACCGATGGTGGTGAGCAAATCTATGCAGGCCCAATGGCAGTATTAGTTAACCTAGCATCTGCTTCTGCAAGTGAGATTTACTCTGCGGCGATTCAGGATTATGAGCGCGGGATTATCATTGGTAGTACTACGACAGGTAAAGGGACGGCACAGGTTCAATTAGACTCTTTGGCTTATGGTCAGGCAACATTGACGCAACGTAAGTTCTATCGCATTACGGGTGGTAGTACCCAAAATAAAGGTGTGATCCCAGATATTAAGTTGGTTGATATTTACAATGAGGAGTTTGGTGAGCGTAAAGCGAAAAATGCCTTGAAGTGGGATACCATTCCAACAGCACCATTCAAACGTGAAGGTTCAGTGCAACCGTACGTTGCTAAATTGACTCAATCATCTGAACAACGTGTTGCGGCAGATTCTCAATTTAAATATTTAGAAGCACGTAAAGCAATTGCCAAGAAAACTTCGGATCAAAAGAAAGTGGTGCTCGATATTAATCAGCGCCGTGCCGAGTTGATTGATCTTGAGAAACAAACCTTGAATGCAGAAAATCAACGCCGCACTGCAACAGGTTTAGCACCGTATGCAAACTGGGAAAGTTATCAGGCATCTATTGATGCATTGGTTGAATCTCGTGCCAAAATGAAAGCACATTTGCGTCCACCATTGCCTGAAGAAGAAACCTTCATCAATGAAGCGGCAAATGTCCTGTTAGATTATTCGAAGTTGCAAGGTCGTTAAGCCCTTCATCATTCAATCAATAAAAAGCCCTGTATAACAGGGCTTTTTATTTTTGTATCAACTTAATTGACCCGAATCCAGATTTGGCTACGACCTAGTACAGAGACGCCGATATAGCCACGTAAATGTAAGCGTTGCCCATTGCTACTGAGTTTTGCAGTCAAGCTATAGACACGGCCACTGTTCGGATCCAAGATTTTCCCACCTGTGTAGGTGAGGTCCTTTTTATGTTTTAGCTTGGTAATCGCATTTAAACCTAAAATTGGCTTATTGGTATAAGGTGCAGGGCAGCCCGTACATAATTCTTTGGGGGTATAGCCTGTACGTGGGGTAATTTTGATAATTTTACCCGTATAGGAGCCATCGGCTTCTTGTATGATTTCAACCTGTCCTTTGGGGGCACCTGTTACATCATCAACGCTTTGCCAAATCCCAGCAATGTCTTGAGCAAAAGCAAAATGACTGAGTGTAAATAAGAAGAGAGAAGAGATCAGTTTTGTCGACATGTTCATGTTAAAGCCTCCTTGCTGCCATGGCTGTCCTGCTATTATTTCGGATTTCTAATTCGAGATTCAATCATTATTTTACGGTTGTATATTTTTAATATTTGAAATTTCAATTATTTTTTATATTGAAATTAAAAAAGCTTCTTCACGATATGAAGAAGCTTTTAGCTAGAACCGAGATCAATTTGATCAGAGAGAAGTGCGTATAATGGCTCTAAATTTTATTGATTTTACTCAGCACGAATCCAGATCTGATTACGACCCAATGCCGATACACCGAGATAACCACGTAAGTGCAAACGCTTACCATTGGCGCTGAGTTTGGCCTTCATACTATAAATTTTGCCTGAATTTGGATCGAGAATACGACCATTGGTATAGTTCAAGCCTTCGCTATATTTCAAACCCGTTACCACGTCTAAACCAATGATTGGCTTATTGGTATAGGGTGCAGGACAATCCACACAGGTTTCTTTAGGTGTATAACCTGTACGTGGCGTAATTTTAACTACTTTGCCTGCATATGTTCCATTCGCTTCTTTACGAATTTCAACCAATGCTTTAGGCGCCCCCGTCTTGTCATCAATACTTTGCCAGAGCCCCGTAATATCCTCTGCAAAAGTAAAACTGCTCACCGCAGATAAAAGTAACGCACTTAATAATTGTTTGCCCATCATTAAAAATCCTTTTAACGTTTAAGCTTACATTATGGCGGATATATGACAACTAGTTCAATCTTTATGTGATATCTGCGGCAAATTTTAAGATAAAGATAGAATAAAGGTCGGGAGCCAAATGGCTGTAAATACACCATTTACTGCCATGCCAAAGGCTGCGTAACGGCCTGTGACAGGACCGCGTTGCCATGCTTGAGCTGTACCAATTGCATGCGCAGCTAAACCTAGTGCCAGACCAGAAGCACGTTCGTCATGGATATGTTTTAAAATCCAAGGGGAGAATGCTGCACCAATCACACCTGATAAAATCACAATCAGTGTCACCATCATCAAAGGAGCATGCAGTAGGGTTGCGATGTTCAAGGCAATTGGAGTAGTCACAGCACGCGTTGCAAAAGCCATGATGGTTGGCTCAGACATGTGCAGTAAATAGGCCAGTCCCATTGGTAGGGCAACCGCACTAATACTGGCAAAGCATAAAATCCCAATCATCGATTTTAGCGGTAGATCATCATAGCGCATCGCGGCTAAGGGAATTGCCAAGGCAACTGTGACATAGCCGAGTAGATGGTTGAAAACGCCATTCACGTTATTCATATACTGTTGGTAAGGAATGCCAAAGATTGCCAAGAAAGCAATCACAATAAACATGCCAAACACAATCAGTGGAATTTGTGGGAATTTTTGATTCAGTGGTTTGGCAAGAAGATAACTAATGAAGGTAATGATGAAGCCATAGATAACCATTGACATAGATCAGCTCCTTATAACCAACGTTTCGCCATTTTGGCATAAATCCATAATGGCAATAATGTACTGAAAGTTAAGATAAATAAGAAGGCAGGAATTTCTTTGCCCATATGTACCAGCATAATTAATGAACCTGCACAGATCGGTAGAAAAGCAAATGCACTTTCTTTTAAGATTTTGTTGTTGGTATCAATCAGGCGATTGGAGATTTTTCTAAAACGTCTCCAGATTAACAATGTTGCTAATAAACTAATCAGCCCAGCCAGATTGCCCAATTCAGGATGACCAAAAGCATGCGTGATTGCGACAGCTCCTTCACGATAGACAATGATTAATAAAATCGTGCCAAACCAAGCTGTCCAATCAATATTTTTCATTTTCTTTCTAACTCTCGTTTATCGGAACGATGGCTGATCGTAATTATAGGGACGGATGATCTATTTCAAATTCTTCCAAAGGGCGTTGAAATAAGGAAGCTTTTTTTCCAAGAATTTCGTCTAATGGTAAATGGGCTTGTTTAATGATTTGTTCCAGTTTATGCGGTGCAATACATACGGATATATGGAGGTCGCCTTGCTCATCATACTGTTCCGATTGAATCACATTCAGGGTATAGAGCTGTGTTCGCAGTTTACCGTAAGCGGGTTTGAGCACTAAGTCAAACTGTTGCAATTGTCCCATCAGACATTGTTGTACGGCTTGACTGAGTAATTCAAGGCCTTGCCCAGCATGGGCTGAAACATAGACACGATCAGGGACGTCAGTTGTTTTATAAATGATTTTGGCGGCATCACCGCTGAGATCAATTTTATTGTAGACATGCAAAATTGGGGCATCGGCACCGATTTCTTTGAGGACTGATTCTACCGCTTCAATCTGTTCTGGCATATTCGGACTACTGCTATCAATAACGTGTAGCAGCAAGGTCGCTTCTAATGTTTCTTCTAAGGTGGCTTTGAACGATTCCACCAAATCATGTTGTAGATTACGAACGAATCCAACGGTGTCGGCCAGTACAACGGTGCCAATACCGTCCCAGTCTAGGCGACGTAAAGTGGGATCGAGCGTTGCAAATAGTTGATCGGCAGCATATACATCGCTTTTGGCTAAAATATTAAATAAAGTCGATTTGCCCGCGTTGGTATATCCCACTAGCGAAATTGTTGGAATGGCAGCTTTTTGACGTGCAGCACGACCCTGTAAGCGGGTTTGCTGTACTTTAATCAGTTTATCTTTGAGCTGAGTAATACGCACTCGAATCAAGCGGCGGTCTGTTTCCAGTTGTGATTCACCAGGGCCACGTAGGCCGATACCACCTTTTTGTTGTTCTAAATTGCCCGTAAAACCACGAATTAAACGGGTGGATAAATGTTTAAGCTGAGCTAACTCAACCTGTAATTTCCCTTCATGAGTACGTGCACGGAGTGCAAAGATATCCAGAATTAAACCAGTACGGTCAATCACGCGACACTTGAGAATTCGTTCTAGATTACGTTCTTGTGCGGGCGAGAGTGAATGGTCGAAAATCACCAATTCCGCTTCGAGAGTCTGGACCAGTTCTGCAATCTCATCCACTTTTCCTGAACCGATGAAAAACTTCGGATCAGGTTTATTACGTTGTACAATGAGATGTTCAAGGATTTCAGCACCTGCGGATTGGGCGAGTAATTGAAACTCTTCAGCATCGAGGTCATCGAGAAGTTGAACGGATACACTAACTAAAATTGCTCGTTCACCACTTTGACGCTGCTCAAAATTTTCCACGCTGCTCTGAAATCCTTATTTTTAAAATCTTATTCTAGAATAAACTTCAAGCAAAGGGCAAAGACTTAGTGGATTTATATGACATTACGACGTAAAAGTTCAATGAATCCGACTAATGTGCCCATATACAAAATTGACCACCCTAGAAACATTCTTAAGGCATAGCCATAAGGAATAGTGGTTTGTGGCTCAGATGTCGTGCTTTGCTGGTTCATCACATCACCTTTTGATCTGTAAATTCGATTTATTTATAATATTTGATCTGATAAATCTTTTAAAATTGAAAAAATTTATGCTCACATTCGTTTTTTGTTATGAAGGAAACTTCTATAAGGCAATATCGACATGATATAACAGAGTTAATTCAATGCACACGTGCATACATGCGTACGGTTTTAAGAATTTATGACTCAACAAGCAACAACAGTAAATAACACACCTTTAAGTTTGTTTTCGAAGTTTAGTTTATACAGTAAAAAATTAGCCTCAGGTCTGGAGACGATTGGTGAAGGCTTCTATCTCATTTACCGGCATGGTTTATATAAAGATCCAAATAATCCAGTAAATACCCGTTATGTACAGTATTTCTGTCGTCGTTTGTGTGAAGTCTTTAATATTGAAGTCCAAGTTCATGGCACCATTCCGCGTGAGCCTGCCTTATGGGTGAGTAACCATATTTCTTGGTTAGATGTAGCAGTGTTGGGCTCGGGTGCACGCATCTTTTTCTTGGCCAAAGCCGAAGTTGAAAAATGGCCTATTTTAGGAAACTTGGCAAAAGGCGGTGGCACTTTATTTATTAAGCGTGGTTCAGGTGATTCGATTCGCATTCGTGAGCAAATTACTGAATTCTTAAAACAAGATATTCCTGTACTGTTCTTTCCTGAAGCAACCACCACCGATGGCAGTAAAGTCAAAAAAGTACATGGCCGCTTATTAGGTGCTGCAATTGAAGCACAACGACCTGTGCAGATTTGTGTGATTTGCTATGTGAACCAACAAGGTGAACTGGATTTGGTTGCACCGTTTATCGGTGAAATGACATTTGCAGAGCATGTGCAACGAGTTTTGGAGATGCCTCAAGTCACTGCACATTTAATGACATTACCTGCCATTCCAGTCGAAGGGCATACGGTAGAAACGCTGACCAAGGAAGTCGACCGCCAAATGCGTGCTGGTCTAGAGCGCTTGCAGCGAAAAGTATTGTCCGTACTACCAGAAAGCGTGGAAACTACATAAATCCTTCAATTGGGAGCCATGAAATCACTTTCATGCCTGCTCTTTGCCACCATTTCATTTTGGGTTCTTTGGTGTAAATCAAAGGACCTTGTGGTGTTTCACGTTGCCACGTGATTTTCTTGTTGGCATCTAAAACCAAGCGATAGGCGTAAGTCTTTAGGTTCTGATCCATGGTCGCATGTACTGCTTGTGCCAATGGCGGGCTATTCAGTAATACGCCAATCTCGGTGTTCAAATAAGCGGAACGCGGGTCAAAATTAAAAGAACCAATAAAGACCTGTTTTTCATCTAGTGCCATCAGTTTGGCATGTAGACTCGAACGACTTAAACCTTTGATATTCACCTTGGCTTTTTTGGCCAGATCTTCGGTATGTTTATCCAGATCACTTTTATCTAAAGCAGGTAAGAACTCATACAGCTGTACGCCATTTTCCAGCAGTTCTTGGCGGTATTTACCATAAAAAGCATGTACCACTGCTACATCATTGGCTTTAAATGAGTTGGTCAATACTCTGACTTCGATACCATCTTTTGCCAAATCACTTAAAATTTTTGTTCCTTTCTTTTCAGGAACAAAATAAGCAGAAATTAAATCGATATTTTTTTCGGGTTGTTCGAGGTGGTTAATTAACTGGAAGTTGAGATGTTCTTCTTTTTTAGCTTTAGATTTGATTTTATCTGGTGAGTCTTTGACCACTTCTGCTTTGACCCAATCGAGTGAAATATCCCGATCCATGAGTGCGTCGACGGCTTGAGAGTGGCTGGTCAAATCAACATAGTTTTGTACCGTGATTCGTTTATAGTGCTCATCAAGTTGCTCTTTCAAACTTTCATAGCTTAAACGGTGAGCACTTTGTTTAACCACTTCTCGGACATCGTAGGCATATTCATGGTTCCAGTAGTCATCAAATGATTTGGAAATATCATTTACAGCGGTACCGAATAGCATCACATCCACGTCAGAAAACTGATAGGTATCACTGACATTGTAGTATTGGTTGGTCATATTGCGCCCACCAATCAAAGCCACCTGATGGTCGGCAATAAAGCTCTTATTATGCATACGACGGTTAATGCGCTTTAGATCCAGTACCATATCAATTGCACGATATTTTCGGAAACGGTAAGGATTGAATAGTTTTACCTCGATATTGGGATGTTGTGCCAAAGCTAAAAAAATACCTTCGGTATGCTTGGCATTATTATCATCAATCAATAGTCGAACGCGAACACCGCGATCTGCAGCACGGATCAGTGCATGCAAGGCCAAAGCCCCAACTTTGTCATTGTCCCAAATATAGTATTGTAAATCTAAGGTTTTTTCGGCTTTATCAATTAAACGAAGTCGAGCTGCAAGTGCTTCTAAAGGTTCATACAAAACGTGATAACCCGTGAGCTCGGGGTGCTGTTCTTGTAAGGGGCGAATCACTTGCGCTAAAGATGTTTGTGAGGTGTCGATTTGTGTGGTTGTTTGAATAACAGGTTCAATTTTATGTTTAGGTAAGGTACTACAACCTGTAACGGTCAGTGCAATTGAGCAATAAATCGCAAGCATACTTTTATTGTAAGTACTTGTACTTATCTTTGTATGTTTGCTATTTAAATGAGAAAATTGCGTCATAATCGTTACTGATTAAAAGTTGGGCTCGAGTATACCACTTCATCGAAAAAGATAAATATAAGATGAGATGTATGTCCCTAGGGTAAAGTTAATGAGGGCTGTAATGTCGAATTCGGATACTATTATTTTTGGTTTTTATCTTATTTTTGCCGTTCTGGCATTTTGGGCATTGATTCAAGCTTGGGTTCATCAAGCACGTACAGAAACCATCCATCCATTTAAAGCCTTTGTACATTTATTGGCGTTTTATCTGTCTTATTTATTAGTCCCACTCTGGTTTTTTAGTATTTATGCTGGCTGGGTTGGATATTACAGCCTTCATCAAGCAGGATTTGTATTTTTACTTAGCAGTGTGTTGATCTATGCGCGTTTTATTGAACCACACAAAATTCATGTTCAACATCATCAGTATCGTTTGAACTCAGAGCGTGAGTTTCATCAACCGATTAAAGTGGCTTTGGTTGCAGACATGCATGTCGGATTATTTTCAGGGCATGAGCGGCAATTGAAGAATATGGTCAAGAAGTTGAATCAGGCGAAACCTGATTTGGTGGTGGTGGCGGGTGATTGGACCTATGAACCTGAGAATCGCTTGGTACAGGAGCTTGAAGTACTCAAGCAAATTGAAGCACCTGTGTATTCGGTTCCTGGTAATCATGATGAACAATATCCTGGTCCTCCAATTCAAACTTTGTTAAGTCGGGCACTTGAACAGAATAACGTGATGGATATTGAGGGAAAGATTGTCGATTTTGATGAGTTCCGTTTGATCGGGATTGGAGATCTGTGGGCGGGTAAGGCCAATATGCGCTTTATGCCTGACTTACCTCAAGATAAACCTTGGCTGATTTTGTCACACAACCCCGATACGGTCGATATGGTGCCGGAACTGCCAACACGGCCATTAATGCTTTCAGGACACACGCATGGCGGGCAGATCGAATTGCCTTGGATCACCAGTTATATTATGAAACGGGTTTCTATTTTGGGGCACAAGAAGGGTTTCTATACCCATGAACATGCCGATGTGTTTGTCACGGTCGGGACGGGGATGGTAGGGGTCCCATTTCGTTTTCGGGTGCCGCCAACGATTGATATCATCGAACTAATTTAAATAAAAAACCGACTGCATTGCGTCGGTTTTTTTATTGAATCGGTTTGTTTATGGAATGATGATGACATTGACGCGACGATTGCTGGCACGGTTTTCATCTGATGTATTGGCTACAAAAGGTTGGCTTGAGCCGCGACCCACTACAGTTAGGTTATTTTGCTTAAAGCCTTGAGCGACAAAAATTGTCGAAACACTTTGAGCACGTTCTTCAGAGAGTTTCTGATTGTATTCTGGATTACCAATATCATCGGTATGACCCACAATTTTTAATTTTTGTAGGTCATATTTATTTAATTGAGTGGCCAAACGAACAATCTCTTTTTGATGTTCAGGTTTGATCTCTGCCTTATTAAAATCAAATAATAAACGTTCAGGTAGGCCTAGTGTCCAGCCTTCATCTGTCAGCACGAAACCTTCTTTCTTCAGCATCTTGACCTGACGATATTTCAACGGGCCAAAACTCAAGCAGCCAGCCAATGTTAGGCAGAGCAACGCAATAAATGAAATTTTAATGGTGTGAGTGCGCATAACATGTCCTAAATTTCTGGTTTATAAAGAAACCAATGTGGGTTTAAATTTTTAGCTTTATACATGGCTTGATCGGCTTGCATAATTAAATCCTCTGGATTCTCTGCAAACTGAGAAAAAGCAACCCCTAAGCTAAAACCGAAATGAATCATTTGTCCGTTAAACGCTAAAGGCTGCTCACAACTTGCGAGAACGCCTTCAGCGATTGTTGTTAAATGATCAGTGTGATGGATTGCATGTAGAATGATGGCAAACTCGTCACCACCTAAGCGCGCAATAAAATCCTCATGGCGAACCGATAGTCTTAAACGAGACGCCATTTCTTTTAAAACCGCATCACCAGCTAAATGCCCATACTCATCATTAATCATTTTAAACTTGTTATTGTCGATAAATAATAAGGCCGAGTTGTGACGATATTGCGGGTTTTCGAAGATATTAAATAATTCTTGATAAAAATAATGACGATTTGGCAAGCTCGTTAGTTGATCATGATGAGCTTGGAATGACAGTTGACGATTTTCTTTTTGCAGATGAGTATGCCAAATTTGGATTTCTTCTAACAGTTCATTAAATACGGTATTTAAATTTTGAAATTCGTGAATATGGTTGTTGGGGAAGCGTAAGTTATAGGCCTTTTGATCACTGACCAATTGTGCAATATGGGTGAGTGGCTTGATTGCTTGCATAATTTGGCGATAGGTAATATTCACCGACCACAATAAAGCAATCACAATGAAGAACATTGAAATTGCAAGACCAATAATAATGGTCTTTAAAAAGTGCAAAATATTCTCGGAGCTACCATAGAGCACCAGTTCGCCTACTTTTTTCTTATGATGGACTACCATGAGTTTAACGGGATCATGTAAAAACCAACGATCCATTAAATCTTGCATCACTGAGGTATGTGCAACTTTTTTGGTACTTTCAGCCAATAGTTGTTGCTGTGGATCATAAACATGAATACTGCGGATAGCATGTTCACTGGTGTAATCATCAAGGATCTGATCAATTGCACCTTTATCTCTAAACACCACTGCAGGTTGAACACGTTCTAGAACTGTTTGGCTTAATAACTGTAAATTTTGTTTCGCATAGGTTTCCATAGTGAACATGGAAATTGTGGCGAATGTAAAAGAACAAATTACGAAAGTAATTGCAAAGATCGCAAACTGCGACTTACGGAATAAGGCGTGCAAGGAAGTTGATTGATATAAATTAGAAATCATCCTGTTCACCCTGCATTCTTTGCTAAAAGTAAAACACGAGGATCAATATGCACTTTGGAATAACTTAACGCATCCAAATTTACCTTAAAAGTAGAAAAGGTCTTCTTATTATATAAGCAGAAAATACTGCCAATTTCACAGGCTGGGTTATTGGTACTTAATGAAAGCAATGATCGGGACGGATAGGCTTGAATCAAGTTTTGCTGTTGTTGCGGTGATGTTGTTGTGAAATAGGCAACATGACATTCTGTTTTTGGGAAGTCTTTAGCGCTGACTGCCTGAACTTGATACTCATAAGCAAGCTGGCGAATATTGCTTTGGAACTGATTCGCAGCATCTTGATTGTCTATGACGCAAATGGTTGGCCGATTTGTATTCGACCATTTGCTATAGCTTAATATTGATAAAGCCAATTCATAGAAGTTATGCGTTGATATGGCATAGCAAAGCGGGCTCGCAGCAAAAGATGCAGCAAGCAATAAATATCGAGCCTTTTTACCAGCAAACCGTATTTTCAATCAAAAGTGCCAAAAAATGTGAAGCAAGAGACATATTCTACTGGACTTAATTGTTTAAAAAAAGTTCTTAAACACAAAGAAAAAGCATTAAAAGTAACTGTTCAGTTCAAAAAATAAGCGTTCGAGGCAATAATTTAAGATAATTTA